>JALHOQ010000052.1:0-7898 GCA_022842925.1 Bdellovibrionales bacterium | reverse complement strand
ATTTTAATATTCCGCACCGGCTCGACTTCGCTCACGCTTTTCAGCAAGAGTGGATAATCGAGGGTCATCGGCACCCGCGTGTAACTTTCTCCCGCGAAGACCACCAGACCGACGCGATCGCTGACCCGGCCTTTGATAAAACTGGACACGGTTTGTTTGGCGCTCTCAAGGCGGTTCTCCGGCTCCATATCTTCGATCAGCATCGAGTCCGAGATATCGAACACGATCATGATGTCGATGCCCTCGACATTGCGTTTGATCTTGGTGTCGGCGCGCTGGGGCCGGGCCAAGGCCACGATGGCCAAAATCAAAGCCGCGACTTTTATGGCCGAGGGCAGCCAGGCTACATAGGAGCGATAACCGCGATTCACCTTTAAAAATCCGCTCAGGTGGGAGAACTGCACGGTCGGCGTGCGGCGACGGCGCGCGTGCCACAGCCAATAGGCGATGCCGAGCAAGGGAAGAAGAAGTAGAAATGCCCAGGGCGAAGCCCAAACGGTCACTTCCGCACTCCTTTCGGCTCAATGGAGGCGCGATCGATCCGCTCCACCGTCTCCAGACTCATCCTTTGCATCTGTTCCACATCTTTAAATAAAACCGGCTGCTGCGCTTGCAAACGGGTCAGTTCGCGCAACGTTTTACGCACGTGATCGCCCGCTACGCGATACACTTTTTTATGTCGCCGGCGCAAATCGCGCACGATTTGTCCGTCGGTCCAATCCAATGTGGGAATCTGAAACTGGCGCAGAACATAGAGCCGGAACTCGCGGTTCAGATCGCGCGACAGCTCGCCCAATTCCTCGACTTGCTTGGCGCCGTGAAGTTTGCGCCTAAGGTTGCGGGTATCGCGATAAAATTGATGCAAGGGCGAAAGCGGCGTCTTGTGGCGAGCGAGATCGGCCAGCATCTTGGACCGCTGATTCATCTTTCGCACCTTGCGAATGGCTGCATAGGCCACCGCCGCGACCGCAAAAACGACGACCAACCACAGCCACATGGGGAGCGATATTCCCCATGGCCCAAACGGTGGATAAGGTTGGTTCGGCTGATTCGGTTTTAAAACCGACTTTACAGTCCACTCTGGTTTCGCGACTTCAAAACCCAGCTCACCCGCGCCGGGCCCCTGCATTTGCACCACCCGCATGTACTCGGGCTTGTGCGGGCCGGCCTTATAAGCCGTCACCTGAAAGCGGGCCTCTTGCGGGCCAAGATGTTCCGTTTTTAAAATCTGTAAGGAATAGGCTTCCTCTGGTTTGGCGAATCGCACCCCCAGTGGAAAATCCTTGATCCATGTGACTTCGATATCGCCCCGGCAATTGAGCAAAAAGGGTGCACCCACCGTAAGATTGTCGAGCGGTGTCGCTTCGGGTGTCGTATCCGGCTGGAATTCGCACTTCCAAATTGGCAGCGCGCTCATCTTCGGCTCCGACGTTTAAAAAATTCGAGAAGCGGAGTCACCAGATCGCCGTCCGTTCGCATTTGAACCTGATCGACCTGCGCGCGCCGCAGCTCCTGCTCTCGCTTCCCCGCGAGGGCTTCGAGATAGGCCTTGTACTCCCGCTTAAACAGAGGCGATGAAGTGTCGACGCAAACGACCTCGCCCGTTTCGGGGTCCTCAAAATCCACTAAGCCTAGGCTCGGGACTTCGAGTTCGAGTTTGTCTTGCAGCACCACCGCCACCGTGTCGTGCTTCTTACTTAAACGGCGTAAAGGGCCCTCGAAATCCTGATCGAGAAAATCGCTGATCACAAAAACATGGGCCTTCTTCTTGATCACCATTTGCAGGTGCCCCAGCGCGGCCGCGAGCGAAGTGCGGCGAGAGGCGGGCTTGTGATAATAAAGATCACGCAGAATTCTTAAAACCTGGCCGCGGCCTTTTTTCGGCGGCACATAAAGTTCCACCTGATCACTAAAGAGTAATAAACCCACGGCATCCTTGTTGCCGACGGCAGCGAAGGCGAGAAGTGCCGCTACATGGGCCGCGACCTCGCCTTTAAAATAAGTCTTGCTGCCGAAGTCCTGCGAACCGCTGACATCCACCGCGAGGATCACCGTCATCTCGCGTTCTTCGTCATGTTTTTTTATAAAAACTTTGCCGGTCCGAGCGGTCAGCGGCCAGGCGATGGTGCGCACATCGTCCCCCGGCACGTACTCGCGAAACTCGCTGAACGTCATCCCCTGACCTTTAAACGCCGAGTGGTACTCGCCGATAAAAAGATTGTTCACCTTTTTTCTCGTGACGAGCTCCAAGAGTTTTACCTTTTTGACCAGCTCTGGAGGGAGTGACAAGACTAGGGCACCTCTATGTGACTCAAAATTTCCTTGATTACATTGTCCGTGGTCATACTTTCGGCTTCGGCTTCATAGGTCAAAATCAAACGATGGCGAAGGACATGATAAGCGATGGCTTTAATATCATCCGCGGTGACATAGCCCCGCCCACGGATAAACGCGTGCGCCTTGCCCGCCCGAGTCAGCGAAATCGTCGCCCGCGGCGAAGCGCCCACTTGAATCAACGGAATCAGCTGCGCCAGCCCGTGCTCCTTCGGCTCGCGCGTGCTCATCACGATTTCAACGATGTAATTTTTGATTTTCTCATCGACATAAATCATATCGGCCGTGTCTCGGGCTCGCAGCAGATCCTCTTTCGCGATCACAGTCTCGATTTCCGGCTGCTTGTCCGACGCCATCCGGTTTAAAATCTCCAACTCCTCGGCCCGCTTCGGGTACACCACGTTGACCTTGAACATAAAGCGGTCCATCTGCGCTTCGGGCAGAGGATAAGTTCCTTCTTGCTCGAGCGGATTCTGGGTCGCGAGTACCAGGAATGGTTTTTCGAGTTTATAAGTCACTTCGCCGATGGTAACCTGTTTCTCGGCCATGGCTTCTAGAAGGGCCGACTGCACCTTCGCCGGTGCCCGGTTGATTTCGTCGGCCAGAACGATATTAGTGAAAATAGGGCCGTGCTTCGGGGTAAACTCGCCCGATTTCGGGTTGAAGACCATCGTTCCGATCAGATCGGTGGGCAGCAGGTCGGGAGTAAACTGAATACGTTGAAACCCAAGCGAGATGGCGCGAGCGACGGTGGCGATGGTCAACGTCTTGGCTAACCCTGGTACGCCCTCAAGCAAAACGTGGCCGCCCGTCAAGAGCCCCATCATGATGCCCTCGAGCATTTCCTTTTGGCCCACGACCACCTTCGACACTTCCTTCATCATGCGGTCGACGAACTGGCTCTCTTTTTTGATTGATTCGTTTAAGGCCATCAGGTTGAAATCCACGAAGAAACTCCTTATGCTTGAAAGACGCTTTTAAGTGTAGCGAACGACCCCCCGGATGGCGAGTGCAGAATGTTGAAATCCCTACTGAATCCTCGAGTGAGAATCGCGTTTTTTCTGCTGGCGCTGAACGCCGCCTGGGTCATTCCCGGTCTGGCTTGGCTCGAACGCTCCCAGTGGCTCTGGGTCCTGCCGTTTGCGCTAAGCATTAATTTCCTTCTTCTGTCCTACGATCAGGTCCTCACCTTCTCGAATCTGGATTGTGAGCCGGTCTTGGGCCAGGATCCCTGGGGATTATTAAAGACGATTCATCTTTTGAGCGTGAATTTTGAACTTCCCGAGCCCAAGGTTTTCCTGCTCCGCCATCCCTCGGCGCATATCTTCTCCTATGCCAAGACGGGTCGAAAACCGCGGCTGTTTTTGACAGAGGGGCTGCTGGAGTTGCTGACCGTTGAGGAATTGCGGGCCGTGCTGACGTTCCAAATGGTGGCGATGAAAAATTCTTTTTCCGTTCTTAACTATTGGTTGGGAGCGGCCATCGACATCCTGCTCAGGGTGGGGATGGGACTCGAGCGCTTGACCACATTTATTTTTGGCTGGACCCCGCCCATAAAGGGCTGGTTCGTCAGCCCTTTTATCTGGTTGTTTCAGAGTTTGCTGATCAGTCCCCAGGATTTTGCCAACCTCGACAAGAAAACCTCGTTAAGAATCGCTCATCCCGAAAGCCTGGCGCGCGCTTTGTGGAAGATGGAGGCCTATTCCCAAACCCGGCCCTGGAACGAGCCATGGGTCTTCTCCCATATGTGCATGGTGAGTCCGCTGTCGAGCAGTCCCCTGCTCCGCCTTTTAACCGCCCAGCCGTCTTTGAAAAGCCGCATCAAACATCTGGTCGGCCGTTACCCGCTATAGTATAAGCGGGCCATGACGACGACTGAAACTGAACAGGCTTTACCCGTGACTTTCTCCACTCTTGTTTTGTCGCTCGCGTCCAGCGCGATCTTGGCGATGGGACTAGAGAAAAATCCGCATACCGACAAACACGAAAAAGATTTGGACGTGGCCCGCTTCAATGTGGACATGCTCGATATGCTGAAAGAGAAAACCAAAAACAACCTGACCGAAGAAGAGAAGAAGTTTCTGGAATCGGTCACCGCTGATTTAAAAATAAAATTTGTGTATGCGAGCCAAGGCAAACCGCCGGCTTAAGGAGTAGGGATTCATGAAGTCCATTCTAGCCCTGATCGCCACTTGCGCGACTGGTTTCACGATTGCATTTGCCCAAGCCCCCACTTTGCCCAAACTGAAGGACGGCGATCCACTGCCCGCAAATCTCTTCGTCAACCTGGCGAAAGCTGTCAATCCGGCGGTGGTGAATATCTACACGACCTATCTGCCGAAGAGTCGGCGCATCGCTCCGGATCCCTATCGCGATCCCTTCTTCGATTTGTTTGAACAGTTTATGGGTCCGGGTCAGTTTGGCCAGTCCGTGCCGCAACAATCTTTGGGTACGGGTTTTATTATCCGCGAAGACGGTTTGATCGTGACCAACAATCATGTGGTCGACCGCGCCGATGTGATCAAGGTGCAGATTGAAGAGGGCGGTAAAAAAGGCCAAGGTTTTGACGCCAAGGTGATCGGCAAAGACGCCAAGTCGGACATCGCTTTGATTAAAATTGAAGCGAAGAGAAAGCTGCCCTATTTGAAGATGGGTTCGAGCGCTGACGTTCAGGTCGGCGAATGGGTCGCCGCCTTCGGCAACCCGTATGGCTACGGCCACACCATGACCAAAGGAATTATCTCCGCGATTGGGCGCGAAATCGATGAACTCAATCTGTTTCCGTTTATGCAAACCGACGCCAGCATCAACCCGGGGAATAGCGGCGGACCCCTCGTGAACACGCAAGGGTTGGTCATAGGTGTAAATGCGGCCATCGACCAGCGCGCGCAAGGAATCGGCTTTGTGATTCCGATCGACAATGTGAAAAGTATCCTGCCCCAGCTTGAGAAAGAGGGAACCATCAAGCGCGGCATGATCGGCGTGCTCTTAACTGATATCGATGAAGAAGGTGCCGACGCTCTAGACATGAAGGAGAGCGATGGGGCCATGATCACGCAAGTGGTGCCAGGTTCACCGGCGGATAAGGCGGGACTGCAGCCCTACGACCTCGTCACGGAGTTTGACGGCAAAAAAGTCACCAGCACACGCGATTTGATGAAGCAAGTGGCGGGCACGCCCGTCGGCAATAAAGCCAATCTGAAAGTGATTCGCAACGGCAAGTCGCGAACCGTGGCCGTCACCATCGGAGCCACCGAATCGGTTAACGCCGCCTTACAGAAAGGCGCCCCTCTTAAGAAGGGGGTCGGACTACCGGCACCTTACAATCTCGGTTTTGTCGTGGGCGACTACTCGCCCGCCGTCGCGCGCGAGTTTCAATTACCGGCCCTGCGCCAACCGCGCCCGGTGATTCTACAAGTGCAACCCGACACAGAAGCCGGTCGCAGCGGCCTCGCCCCCGGCGACATCATCCTCGACGTCAACCGCGCCGAAGTATCAAAAGCCAAGGACGTCACCACCAAACTCAAACGCGGCACAATCAACATCATGCGCGTGCTGAAACAAGACCGCGTAGTCCTAGTCTCCCTCCGCGCAAAGTAAAAGGTGCCCGTCGACTTTTTGCAGGGCCCCGCGGCGGGGCTCGCTTTGCGTTGCGCCCGCCCGTGACGTAGAGCAAATGCAATCTGATAGACGTGCCGTCGTAGGAGCGGAGCTTTATCTCTGCATATTGGCAGGCGGGTTTACGAAATCACCCGCCCATAGTTAAATCGCAACAGCTCGCCGCCATCCCTCACGCGCGAGCCACGACCTCGGTAGACATAAAAAATCCGGAATGGGACTGGCCCTATGATCTTGGAGTATGGGACTTAACCCCCCACCAAATAACGTTCTCCAAGAATCAAAGTACGGCGCCGAAGAATAAGCATCTAGATGGGCCAAAAGCTTCGAATGCTTAGCAAAATTCTGCAGCACGTACGCTAAGGCTCTCTTGGTCTCGGTCGGACTCGCCAAAACATGCAGATGATACCGTCCCGCGAACACAGACCCCACACCACCAAAAATCTTGCGCAAAGCCTTACCGAAACTGGCCCCAAAACTTCGCATTCCCGCGGCGAGTTCGTCGTTGCCACGAGCTTCGACAATTAAATGTATATGGTCGCGCAACAGCGAGTAGTGTAAGACACGCAGACCAAATACCTGCGCCCGTCTCGCGCACCTTTTGAATTCAGCCGCCACCTCTCTGCACCGCAGGTTCCATTTCTGAGATCGAATTTTCATAGTCACATGTAACGGCTTCTTAAAATCCACATCCTCCCGCTTCATGTGACTCACCAGCCCACTTTGATTGGGTCGGCCAGCTCCCCGCCTCTTACCACCCCAGCCATTCACGCCTATGAATGAAAGCTGCGCTGCGGACTTGTTTTTGTTTATCTGTTTCGGCATGAAGGAAATCTAACCTATAACCACTGCCGATTCAAGATAAATTTAAATAGTTCGCACTACACGCGTCAACTCGCCTCGATAATCGCGCTACATCGTCGCCCGCCGCAGGCTCGCCCTTGCCCAAGCGCCGCTAGCGGCACCCCAAGCCCGCGCACGCATTAACCCAGCCGCGCGCGCCCCAGCACAAACCCCCGCGCCGCCCCTCAACGCCGCGCTCGCACCAGCCCCGCCCGTGCACGCCCAGCCCCGCGCGCGTCCCAAACTCAACCCTTCGCGCGCCTGCGGTCCCATTCTGAGCCGCCCGCCCCAGGCGCCTCAAAATAATACACTACTTTAGTTTAGTTTTCCATGAACTCGGCCGATAAGTACCCATGGCGATGACCGAACACGTGGAACGTTTTTCGGATGAGGTCTATCTAGCCGTGCCTACGGCTTCCATCATCCATTATAAAAAGGCGATGTCCGACTTGTTCGTGCGCCTACCCTCCGACAAAATGGTCAAGTTCGCTCATAAGGGTGAAAGCATCGACTATGAGCGCATTAACCGCTACGGCGCCAAAGACGTGCGGGTGATTTACGTCTTCAAAAATGAATTCGCCGACCTGGTCAACGAGTTGGTCCGAGGGGCGACGGCGTTTGGCGCCGGCAAAGCCACGACCGACGAGAAAGTCGGACGCTTTTTTAATGTGGCAGAGGCTCTGTACTGCGAGCTTCTGCGCCTACCCCTGACCGAGGACTCATTCTCGCGCGCGGTTACGTTAACAGGCGAAATCTCACACAACATCATTCACAAACCGGATTTCGGCAAACTGATCAAATCCGTCATCGGCATGGGCGACGAATTCGCCCGCCACTCCACCGGCACCGTCGTCATGGCCAATATGTTAATGGTCCCCATGGAGTGGAAGAACACGAAGCTCGTTGAACCGATCACGATGGGCGCGTTTTTTCACGACATTGGATTAAAAGAAATACCCGAAGAACTCCGGTTCAAGGACCGGATAGAAATGACCAAGGAGGAGTCACAATTATGGGAGTCGCACGTTGGTATAGGAGTTCAACTACTCAACACCTTCAATTTCTTATCGCCCGAGGCCCTCCGCATCGTGCAGGAGCACCAT
>JALHOQ010000051.1 GCA_022842925.1 Bdellovibrionales bacterium | reverse complement strand
GCTCTTCCGATCTCGCTTGATCAATACCGACAATCGAGATGTGAACTCGGCTCTCGACAAAGTGACTCTGAGTTTTCATAACACTCATAACGCGGAGATTGTCGGCCGCGCCGCGCGCTTCTACTTAAAGGCGCGCCAAGCTCAAGCGAAATCCGCGCCCGCGACAATCCTGGTAGAGGACTATCTGGATAAACTGATTCTCGCCAGTCCTTCGTTCGAAGCCCTGATTCGAAGTTCGGGAGGGGAGTTGAAAATGGTCTCGCAGAGCGTGGATTGGTTAGTGACCACGCTTAGCGACCGCCTATCCCTATTTCGCGATCAAATGATGGGTCATGTAAGCGGAGCGTTTGGCAATGCGGTGGGTTTAGTGGAGACCCGCAAGGGTCTGCTGTATGGCGACCTGAAGTTGGCCGAAAAAATTAAAAGAGGGTTGCAACCACTGGATATTCTCCTTGAAAAGACGCCATTCCGACTGACAGATGCGCTTATCCCGGGCCATTGGGGCCACGTCGCGATCTGGGTGGGTCACAAAGAAGAGTTGTTGCGGATGGGTATATGGGATCACCCGGATGTGAGGCCCTGGCAGAGCCAGATTGAGAGTGGTCGTGGGGTCGTGGAGGCCCTTCGGTCTGGCGTGGAGGCGAACCCTCTCGAGCATTTTATGAACGTAGATGACCTTCTGGTTCTGCGGCCGACGCGGCTGAGTGAGCAAGAGCGAAAAGATTTTCTCCTCAAAACCTTCCGCCAGCTGGGAAAGGCGTACGATTTTAACTTTGATGTGGAAACCGACAAGCGCATCGTCTGCTCCGAGTTGATTTATGTCGTCTTCTACAAAAACTTCTCCTGGCCCACGGCTCGGGTCATGGGTCGAGCGACGATCAGTCCCGATAATGTGGCCAGGGCGGCGCTCGAGCAGGACGGTTTACGTCCGGTGCTGATGTATCATAAGGGCCAAGCCGTAGCGAAAGACTTGAACCGCGCCCTAGCGCTGATGCTAGAAGGGGATTATAAGACCCTGGCCGAAGCGGCTCGGATGGATCATTTAATCCGCGATACGGACTAGCGGCGCAGGTTGCCAAAAGCAGGCGGGCGCCTTAGGCTCTTGAGAATGGGCTCAAACGTCACCCTTCTAATTGGTCACCGCGGTGTTGGCAAAACTACGCTGCTCCGGGTGCTCGCGCCGTTACACAAAGAAGTTCTCTGTCTCGATCTCGATCAGGAGATGGAGATTGCCCACAAACTCAAGATCCACGACATTTTCGCCAAAGGCGAATCTTACTTCCGCGAATTTGAGCAGTCCGTCTTAAAGCAGCTGATTGACCAGGCGGAAGGACCCATGATTATCGCCTGCGGGGCTGGGATCGAAAGTCTTCCGCCGGGACCGAATGTGGTGTGGTTGCGACGCTCCACCGATGCAATGGGGCGCAGTTTTTTGAATCGGCCTCGCCTGGACGCTTTGACTTCGCCATTTAAAGAATACATGGACCGCTTTCCTGTTCGGGATAAACGCTTTCGCTCCTGGGCCAAAGAAGAACTCTGGCTGCCGGAGGGCCATGAGGTCGGCATGGAAGCTTTTCTTCTCGGGACCCAAACGTGGAATTTACCTTTCGAGCTGACTCTGCTGCCAGAGAACTTCCGAGACTTTATGTCGTTTTGGGAACGGCGCGCCGCCTGGAATCTGCGCCACTTAGAAGTTCGCGACGATTTGCTAACGCCGGATCAGGTCGAGGAAGCGCTTTCCATTCTTCCCGACAATAAAATCATTTATGCCCGCCGTGGCCCGCGCGACGTATGGCACGATAATGTGAAAATGGATTGGCCGCGTGAGTTGGGTCTTCCTCCTAAGCCACCCTATATCATGTCGATTCATCAACGACGGGAGTCGCTCTCGGAGACGCTGGCCGAAATGTCAGGCGCCGAATGCCATATCCAAAAAGTGGCGGTGGAGATTCGGACTTTCTCCGAGCTAGAGCAAGGACATAACTGGTGGCTCGAAAGCCCGCGTGATCGGGCCTTTTTACCGCGTTCGAAGGACGGGCGCTGGCGTTGGTATCGATCCCTTTTTGGCCGCGGAATGCCGGTGCACTTTTTTCGCGAGGGCGATGGCAGCGGGTTCGATCAGCCGATGTTATGGCAGACCCTTTATCAACCGCCGGTCGGCGGACATTTCGCCGCAGTCCTAGGCTCGCCCATCGAGCAGAGTCGGTCCCCTGTCGAACACCTGCAGTTTTTTGCTTTAAGCCAAACTCCAATCGTCGCCATTCCCATGACCGATGAACGCTGGGACGAAGCCTGGCCGATCTTAGGAAAACTGGGATTGGCCTTTGCCGCCGTTACAGCTCCGCTCAAACATAAGGCGGGCGTGCTCGCGCAGCTTCCCGCCGCGAATACTTTGTGGCGCACGAAGGGGCAGTGGAAGGGCGCGAACACCGACCTCTTAGCCTTAAAGGCCATCGCCGATGACATTGAAGATTACCCCAACGTTTGGCTTTGGGGCGGGGGTGGAATTCGGCCCAGCGTGCAGGAGGCTATCCCGCGGGCGAAGCTGATTAAGGCCCGGTCCGGCGCTTCAGATCCGACCTCACCGGATTTGTTGATCTGGGCTGTTCCCCGCAGTCGCGAGTTCAAGTGGCCCGACGATTCGGTCACTCCACAAATGGTATTGGATTTAAATTACACCGACGATTCGCCGGGGCTGGAATGGGCGGCCTCGCGCAACTTGCGCTACCAATCGGGCCTTAGAATGTTTAAATTGCAGGCCGAGTTCCAGCGTGAGATTTGGAGCCAAGTGTTGAAGGAGTATGTGAAATGAGAGGCAATCAGTTCGGCCGGGCATTTTGTTTGAGCACCTTCGGCGAAAGCCATGGCACCGCGATGGGCGCATTGGTTGACGGGTGTCCCGCGGGCGTGGTGTGGCAGCAAGAGATGTTGCATAGATTCTTAGAGCGCCGTCGCCCGGGCACCTCTAAAATCACCTCGGCCCGGCAAGAACCAGATCAAGTGGAAGTTTTGTCAGGTGTTTTCGACGGCGTCACTCTCGGCACGCCAATCGCGGCGGTGGTTTACAATCAAGACGCCCGTTCCCAGGATTATAGCGACGAAAAGTTAAAAGCCCGCCAAGGCCATGCAACCGACCTGTGGCAGGAGAAGTATGGACACTCCGATCCGCGCGGCAGCGGGCGCGCTTCGGGGCGCGAAACTTTGTGCCGGGTGATCGGCGGCGCGATCGCCCGAATGTTTGTGACTCAGCTTTATCCGGAGGCTCAGGTGATTGCCTTTGTTTCCCGCGTGGGCCTGATCGGAATGAACGATTCGGACTGCATTGATGTGGCCGAGGCGCTCGAAGGAGACCCTTGGCAGATTGACGAGTTCAGCGTCCGCTGCCCCTCGGCCGAAAAAAATGAACAAATGGAAATGCTGCTGACTCGAGCGCGCGAAACGGGCGAGAGCTATGGCGGCGCGGCCTTCATGCGAATCGCCGGACTTCCGCGCGGACTTGGTCAACCGGTTTTCGGCAAGTTGAAGAGTGAACTGACGGCTGCGTACTTAAGTGTCGGTGCGACCACAGGCGTGGAAATCGGTCAAGGCTTTGAAGCGGCAAAATCCTCGGGTAACGAGTTTCACAGCTCGCGGCAAGATTACGGCGGAATTCGCGGCGGACTCTCCACCGGAGATCCGATGACGGCCAAGATCGCGTTTAAACCCACCTCCACTCGGCAGGACATGGCGCGCGAGGGCCGGCATGATCCGTGTATCGTACCTCGCGCCGTACCGGTTCTAGAGGCCATGACGTGGCTGGTGCTGGCGGACCAAATTTTGCTGAACCGGTTGGACCGCGTTTAGCGCGTTTGCGCAGCGCCGAGAGTCGCGAATTTTATTTTGGCATTCTTGACTTATGCCGGGGCAATCCCTAAACAAATCCCTATGAAAAACCAAAAAACTGTATCTATCCAGTGGCGCGAGTTCCGAGAAAAAGCGGGCCTGACGCAAAGAGAAGTGTCCGATGCACTCGGCTATACCACTCCGCAGTTCGTTTCGAACGTGGAACGCGGCCGTTGTCGCTTTCCGGTCGAAAAATTGCCGAGACTGAAGCGCCTCTACCGTTTGTCCAATGACCAGGTTGTCGAAATGATTATGGTTGAAGAAAAGCGGGGACTGCTTCAGCATTTTAAAAAATGGGGAAAATCCAGGGCCTAGTCGATCAGTCGCGGTTCCGGGCGCCGCGACAGCTCTGTGAAGTGCAATCTACATTGCCCGGGCCGAGTAGTGAGAGGGCCCACATGGTAAAACGGGCTACTGTTTCTTTGGTTTGCGGCCCTCTAGATACTCTTTCAAAACCGGACAGTCGTAGTTTTCAATTCCGACTTCCTTCGCGCCCTGCTGGAGCAAGGGATAGCGCTGATCGATTGCGGCCAGCGAAGCGCCTCTCCACGTTTTGTCGAAGTAGTCGGCATTTAGTTTCTGATCAACGGTCTCGTAAAATTCCAGCGCCATCTCCGGCGCCTGATCGTCGCCGTATTTGTCCCACTGAAATTCATTGGCGATCGTGCAGAGTTTTTGAAAGTCCTGCCGGGCGAAAAAGTTTTTGATCGGTGTGCAGGCCGAAGCCAGCAGGGCGATTGTGGTGATCGATATAATATTTCGTATTCGCATCTGTTCTGGCTATCACCGGGCCTAGAACCGGTCAATGGTGACTCTCAGCGGCTCAGGACTTGCAAATATCCGGGCTATGTTGCGACTCTTGACCCTATGTTCAATTATATTGGTTTCAAGCGGCCGTGTTTCGGCCTGGCCAGCGCTCAAAATGCGAACCTGCGAAGCCCTCTTATCGGGCGAGATGACGGCCCTGGCCGCGGCAAAGAGTGATAACATCTCGGCCCTTCGTCAGGCGGCGGAGCGCCTGCGCCCTCAGGTAGGCGCAGATGTATTTGATGCCGGCACGACTTATGAGAACCTGGTCTACGCTGATACACTCGATCGAATCCACGAAGATCAAGCTTCCTCAATGTTAGCCAGAATTAATGGCATTGTAAGCGACACGAGTAATTTGAATTCGAACGTACAGACCACTTCGCTCGTTTTTCGTGGCCCTGGAGTTTCTTTGGCGTTGGAGCAGTTTGGCAAACAGTTGAAAGGTTTGGAACAACCCTATCGAGACGTTATGCGGGAAGTGCGGAGGGCACATCCTATTGGCACAGCCTTCGCTCGTATGGCCGAGTGCGGGTGGCTGGGGATGGTCGGATTCTTGGCATTTAAAACCGTGGAAACCTACTGTTCCATTGGTTCCCCAGTGGGGTTAATGGAAAGCAATTTCTTTTACTTGGGAATGTACGGTCTTCCGTTGGCGATCCCCCTTTGGGATACATTCAAGCGGCGGGACATCCAGCTCGGCGCGGTCTTAGGTACGGTTGAACAACTAGCAAAGGGAAATGCGAGTGCCTTCGCTGTGTACGGAACTGAGGCCCTGATGGAAGCCGATTTTGTAAGCGCGCTATTCGGTGAACAGAAGGTAACGAATGAAGACCGTTATGCTTCGTTATACCGACACGGTGTCGCGTCCTCTGATCTCGCTTTTAGGTGGGAGGCTCCTACAATTCCAAATACTCGTCTCGTATTTATAGATCATATCGCCTATTTTGACCCCTCTCGCCGCGAGCCGGTTTGGATTGTAACCGTTCGAGCCTTTCGCAATCGTCCCGCGCCTCGAAAACCGAGGAAGATTGAGCAATCCGCGATAGAAAGTATTTGGGATGGACAAATGATCACCTCACCGATCCGACGGTAAAAGGCGACGAGCCTAGCTCAGCTTCTCCATCTTTTCAATTTGCTCAACAGTAGGACGATAGGCAAAGAACAATCCCAAGATTACGACGAGCATGGTGCCCGCGATGGCCCAGTCTCCCGCTTGCACATGGGACAGCATGGCGATGGCGCCGACAATTCCGATGACCGGCACGATGTAGGGCATATGCCAGCTGTGACGGCGCTTTTCATTCCACTGAAAGTGAATCAAGGCCGCGTGCATCGCCAAGAAAACAATCAAGATAAAGACACTAGTAGCTCGGGCCAGCGTGGTGACTTCGCCAATATAAGCTAGCACGAGCAATATACCGCCGACCGTGAACACGGCAACTGATGGGGTGCGAGTCTTGCCGTGCAATTTGCTTAAGACCTTCGGCAAAAGACCAAGCTTGGCCAATCCGTAGAGCAACCGCGAACCCATCACGAAATTGAGTAGGGCCGTATTGGCCACGGCGAACATCGCGATCACACTGAACAGCTGCGGCGGAAACCACGGCCAGGCCGTGGTCACCACATCCACCAAGGGTTTACTTGAAGCACCGAGCCTCGCGGCCGGAACCACACTCACCGCCACGATGGACACCAGCATGTAAATTCCCGATGCGATGAGCAGAGCTAAAAGCAGTCCGCGCGGTACGGTTTTCTCCGGATTCTTAACTTCCTCGCTCACATTCAAAATGTCTTCAAAGCCGATAAACGAGAAAAATGTCAGAACTGCGCCCGACAGGACCAGCGAGGTGGTCAGAGCCGCTCCGCTCGGGATTGAGCTTACATCGAGTAAATCGGCCTGGCCTATATAAGGTAGGCCAGCGACGATCACGATTAAAAGTCCCGTGAGTTCAATCACCGTGCAGATGGCATTGGCCCACATGGATTCTTTGATACCCACGAAAACGATGGCGCCGACACTCAATGCAAAAATCGCGATGGCCACATTCTCGGGAACGATCGGCATCAGGCCCGAAAAGTATCCGGCGAACACGCGCGAAGCCGTTGCCATCGACGTCAGACCCGAACTCAAAGTGGCCAGGCCGATGACAAAGGCCACGATCGGCCAGCGAAAGGCCTTCCACACGATCCACGAACTGCCGGCCGCCTTAGGATAGCGCGAGCCTAGCGCGGCATACGTTAACCCGGTCATCGCCGCCATCACGAAGCTGACCAGAAAGGCGAGCCAAACAAAATTGCCCATTTGCCCGGCCGCTTTGCCAACGAGGCCGTAAATGCCTGAGCCTAAAATATCACCGACGCCGTAGAGAGTGAGAGCCACCAGCCCGATATGGCGGTGGAGTTTGGTCACGCGCTTGGTCCCGGGTGAGCGGCCGCTCGATCCGCGACCCCGACCTTGCCGTTATAAATAAAACTGGCGCCGCCGAGAAGGGATTGGAACGCGACCGTACTAAAGGCGCCTGTCGCATTCATCATATCAACAAAACGCTCGCGTGACGGGAACTCACTTGAGGATTCGCTTAAATATTCGTAAGCCGCGCGTTGACCCGTGATCCAGCCGCCCACACGCGGGACCACTTTTTGAAAATAAAAATTAACAAACGGACGTATGGCCGCCATTTGTGTGTCGCCAGTTTCAAGAATCACCACCCGGCCACCGGGCTTCACCACACGCGCCATCTCTCTTAACACTAGCAAGGGCTCGGCCACATTGCGAATGCCATAGGCGATGCTCGCGACGTCGAATGTATTGTTAGCAAAGGGCAGTTGATGAGCATCGGCTTGGAGAAATTCAACCGAAGCGTGGAATTTTTCCGCCTTCACGCGCGCCTCGACAAGCATCTCCTCGCAAAAATCGGAACCCACCACCCGGCCTTGCGCGCCCACGGTTTTCTTAAACTCAAAAGCCAGGTCGCCGGTGCCGGTCGCGCAATCGAGTACGGACTCGCCCGCGCGGACTCCACTCCAATGTACAAGCTGGCGTCGCCACATTCGCGCCAATCCAAACGTCATGGCATCATTGGCGCGGTCGTAGCCGTGAGCGACACTCGAAAAAATGCCTTTTATTTTTTCTGGACGCGGACCCATCATAAAGCCGCCATGTCGCGATCAAGGGCATGGAGCAGTTTGGGCATTTGACCCATCAGTTTGGCAAAAGTAGGAAAATCGAGAGATTGATAACCATCCGATAAGGCGTGAGCGGGATCGGGATGAACTTCGATCAGCAAACCATCGGCGCCAGCGGCCGCGGCGGCCAAGGCCACAGCGGGCACCAGGCGCGCTTGACCTGTGCCATGGGACGGATCGGCCAGCACGGGGAATGGGGTTTCAAGCTTAGCCATGGCGATGGCGTTAATATCAAACGTGTTGCGGGTCGCGGTTTCGAAGGTGCGAATTCCACGCTCGCAAAGAATGATCTGATCATTGCCGCCTTTAATCAGGTAATCGGCGGCGAGCATCCACTCCTTAAACGTCGCCGAAAAACCGCGCTTAAGTAAAATCGGTTTATCGACCCCGGCTAGTTCTTTTAACAGAGCATAGTTGTGCATGTTCCGGGAACCCACCTGAAAGGCATCCACGACATCCAGCATGTCGCCGATTTCGCGGGGATCGGTGATCTCAGATACAAACGGTAGACCGACCTCAGACTTCACGGTTTTTACAATCTCAAAGGCCTCGCGGCCCAAGCCCTGAAAGGCCGTAGGATCCGTGCGCAGCTTAAACAAGCCTCCGCGCAAGCCCGTAGCCCCAAGCTTTTTAACCTGAGACGCGGTCTCGCGAAACTGAGAAAGAGATTCCACGGAACAGGGGCCGGCCCAGATAGTAAAGGCGCTGCCTCCGACGATGCTTGAACCCACCTTGACGGGCTTAGAGTTGTGCTTCATTCTGCCTCCGTTTCTAATCGGACGGGTGCGATATGTCATCATCCAAATACCCAGTGCGTCGAACCGCTCCAGACCTGGTCTGGCTGCGCGGCTTCGGCGATCAGAAAGTCCTGCAAGCCGAGGTTTGGCGCAGTGAGCCTTCGGACTCCGACTTATGTTTTTTCGCGCCCCATTTTTACCGCCACGATTCGTTTCAACCCTGGATCTGCGGCGCACACGTGGAGTGGCCTGCTCAGGATGTATTCGAACCGCTTCCCCCGATCTTAAAAGTGGAAGATCCCGATAGGGAATCTTTTACGGCTATTCATTCTGAAATTTTGTGCGGGATCAGCGAGAGTCGGTTTAAAAAAGTCGTACCTTTCACCTCGCAAAAAATTGACTTTGCCGAGCCTCTATCCTGGGCCCATTGGCCGACCACTTTTGCCGATCCGAACGATCAGTTTGCCTTTGGCTTTCAGTATCGGGGCGAAGGGATGTGTGGGGTGACGCCCGAGTTGCTGTTTCGAGTCCGCAACGGGGTTTTGACCACCGCGGCTCTGGCCGGAACGGGAACTCCCGACGGACCGAGCCTGCTCGACGACGGCAAAGAGAAGTTGGAACACGATCTCGTGATTGAACATATTCTAGGCTCACTCGTTGGGTTGGGCGAGATTCAAGCGGGTCGAACCAGTGAGCGCCACTATCCACGGCTTAAACATCTCTTTACCCCGATCACAGTCCGGCTCGCGGAACAGCCGGTCTTCGCAGACCTGGTCAATCGCCTGCATCCGACAGCGGCTCTCGGCGGCGTGCCGCGAACTGCGGCCCTTGATTTCTTACGTTTGCGTTCGCAAGATCGGCGGCGCTTCGGCGCTCCCTTTGGCTACTCGACGCCTGAAGAAATGGTTTGCGTGGTTGCGATTCGCGCCTTGCAGTGGCAGCGCGAGCAGGCGTGGTTGATGGCGGGCTGTGGAGTCGTCGAGGGCAGTGTAGCGGAGCGCGAGTGGATGGAGTTAGCCTTGAAGAGGAAGTCGACCGCTCGACAGTTGGGGTTGATGATATGACCCAGGTCGGTCTGGCGCGCGAAGTTTTGCAGCGATTGGCGGCGATGGGCGTGGCGGAGGCCGTAGTCTGCGCGGGCGCTCGCAATGCTCCGTTCGTAAAACTTTTGGATTCCGCGCTTGGGTGGCAAGTCCATGGATTTTTTGAAGAGCGTTCGGCCGGGTTCTTTGCGCTGGGACGGGCGCGGGTATCGGGACGACCAGTCGTGGTATGCACCACCTCCGGCACTGCGGTGGCAGAGCTTCTGCCGGCCGTAATTGAGGCCGATTACCAGGGAGTGCCACTGATTGTTGTGAGCGCCGACCGGCCGCGGAGTTACCGTGGCACTGGCGCTCCGCAGACGATCGTGCAGCCGGGAATTTTTGGTGCGTATGTGGAGAAGTGTTACGACGTGGAGGGCGAGGTTCCGTCCTTGACTGTGTCCGGGCGCCGCCCGGTGCATTTGAACGTGGCTTTTTCAGAACCGCTTTTAGACGAAGAGATTGGCCCGTGGGCGCTTGAAGCGGCTCCGTTCGCGCGGGCCGTGCAGTCTGCGTCTGGTCGTTCGGTGGCGATTTCTGGCCGCACTCCGCTTGTGATCGTCTCTGGGCTTTCTTCTCACGACGCTGATTTGGTTCTCCCGATTGTTCAGAAGTGGCGACGGCCGGTTTACGCCGAGGCCACTTCGCAGCTGCGCGGACGCTTGGGTGAGTGGGAAGTGACCGGCTTGGAGACGGTTCAGGATATGCGGTTGGACAGTGTGATTCGTATTGGGGGCGTGCCAACTCTTCGCTTTTGGCGGGACTTAGAAACTTTATCGCTTCCGGTTTGGCATTTTTCGAATCAGCCGTGGTGCGGTTTGCCGCGCGAGCGAGAGGTTCACGCACTGGCGTCGCTAGAGCTCGCGCGTTGCGAATTCGAGCCGTGGAGTTCGACCGAGCGGGCGACGGATCGACGCCGGGCTGAGAAGCGCGACGAGCTCTTGGCCGAGTTCCCGTTGAGCGAGCCGGCCTGGGTTCGGCGTCTGAGTGAGAAGATCCCGGTGGGAAGTTTCGTCTTTGTGGGTAATAGCCTACCGATTCGGGAATGGGATTGTTGTGCCCGAGGTGGTCATCACGTGGAAGGCAACCGCGGTGTGAATGGCATCGATGGGCTGGTTTCGACATTCTTGGGAATGGCGCGGGAGGATCGGCCCAATTGGGCCGTGATCGGCGATCTCTCGGCGCTCTATGATTTGGCCGGCCTGTGGGCGACGCGCTCGATGAGTGTTCTCGACCTCAACATCGTGGTGATCAACAACGGCGGTGGCAAAATATTCTCGCGAATGTTCAATACGCCTTTGTTTGAGAATCAGCACGAGCTTGAATTTTCGGGTTGGGCTAAGATGTGGGGCTGGGATTATTTTAAGACTCAAAACGCCAACGACGAATGGCCCGACGGTGCCGGCCGCCGCATTGTCGAAGTGATTCCGGACGAGGCGCAAACGCAGACTTTCTTTACGGCTTGGGAGATGCGATGACCACGGTTTTGCTTCACGGTTTCTGGGGACAGCCGGCCGACTGGACCGAAGTGGTAAACCGGCTGCCGCTCGGCGCACCGGTTTGGGTTCCCGATCTCTATCAGCCGGGACCGCTCGCGCCCCATCACGACATCACCGGCTTCTGCCAGCATTTCTGGGAGGAACTCGATGAGCGCGTGGGCCGCGGTCCCGTGCAAGCGGTCGGCTACTCCATGGGCGGAAGGCTATTGGTGAATCTGCTACTCGATCGGCCGGAGCGCTTTTCGCGCGCGCTGGTGCTCTCAGCCAATCCGCTGCCGGTGGAACGTTCGGCCTGGGAAAACGAGTGGCGCGAAAAGTTTTTGAATCTGCCGTGGGACGAGCTCGAAAAGTTATGGGACGAGCAAACGGTCTTTACCGGCAGCGCGCAGCCGCTGCGTCGGCGCGGTTCGGTCTTACGAGAAATGCTAGGGCAGAGTCTGATCAATTGGTCGCCATCAAATAATATTTATTTGGCCGGGGAACTGAAATCCATCGGTCCTCATGTCGACTGGGCTTTTGGAGCGCGGGATACCAAGTATGTCGATCTCGCCTCGGACCTCAAGACTTTGCAGATGCAAGGGCGAGTTTCAGTTCTGGAGAATGCGGGTCATCGTCTGCCTTTCGATGCTCCGGCTTGGATCGCGGATTGGAACTCGGCCCGGGCCGAGTTGGGTGGGGCGGCGCATTATGCGACATGAAATGGCCCAAATACTTGGCAATGGGGGTTCCTAAGGGCAAGAAAACAGGTTGAAAACTCAAATGCCGCGCGGGAGATAAATATGCAGGATTTTGTCGAACTGAAGACGACCGAGAATCAAACTTTGTATGTGCGCCCCGAAGCCGTTGGCGCAATCGAGATCGTTCCCGCCAGCGCGCGTGTGGACGGCCATATCAAACTTTATATGGGAGCCTTTAAATTTTTAGTCAGCGGCGAAGACAAAGAGTCCATGCTGCAAAAACTCGCAACTGAAGGGCCTAGATCATGAAAAGCCAAGAGACTTGGATTGCGATTAAAGAATATAAAGACATCCGCTTTGAACGCACCGAGGACGGCATTGCGAAAATCACCATCAATCGCCCCGAAGTGCGCAACGCCTTTCGGCCGCAAACGGTTCAGGAACTGAAAGACGCATTCGAAATCGCGCGCGAGAATCCTGGTATCGGTGTTGTGGTGCTGACCGGTGAAGGGCCCGACGCTTTTTGCTCAGGCGGCGATCAAAAGGTGCGCGGTCATGCGGGTTATGTCGGTGAGGATGGCGTTCCGCGCTTAAATATTCTCGACGTACAAAAACAAATTCGTCAGTTACCGAAACCCGTAATCGCCATGGTCGCCGGCTATGCCATCGGCGGGGGCCATGTGCTGCATGTGGTTTGCGATCTCACCATCGCCGCTGATAACGCCCGCTTTGGCCAAACCGGTCCCAAGGTCGGCTCCTTCGACGGCGGTCTCGGATCAAGCTATCTCGCCCGCATCGTCGGACAAAAGAAAGCGCGCGAGATTTGGTATCTCTGCCGCCAGTACGACGCCCAGCAGGCTTTGGATATGGGCCTGGTCAACAAAGTCGTTCCACTCGCCGAACTCGAAACCGAAACTATGGAGTGGGCTCGCGAGATCTTGCAACATTCGCCCATCGCGATCCGCTGCCTAAAGGCCGCGCTGAACGCCGATTGTGACGGACAGATGGGACTTCTTGACCTCGCCGGCAATGCGACCTTGTTGTACTACATGAGTGAAGAAGCCAAAGAGGGCAAACAAGCCTACGTCGAAAAACGTAAACCCGATTTCAGTAAATTTCCGCGCCTCCCATGATCCGAGTTCTTTGGCAGACCATGCGGCCCAAGACCCTTACGGCCGCGATCATTCCCGTTTTGGTGGCCACCGCGCTCGTCAAAGCCCAAGGGGGCGAGATTCTGCCGTGGGTGTCGGTTTGCGCTCTGCTCTCCGCGCTGATGATTCAAATCGGAACCAATTTTATTAACGACGCCATCGACTTTGATAAAGGCGCCGATACCGAAACCCGACTCGGTCCGGAGCGGGCGACGCAAAAGGGTTGGCTTTCGCGCCAACAAGTGATGGCACTCGGTTTTGCCAGCTTCGCGATTGCACTGATTCTGGGCGTGCCTCTCGTCTTGGAAGGCGGTTGGCCGATCGTCGCCGTGGGCCTGGCATCTCTGGCGATGGGTTATGCCTATACGGGCGGGCCGTTTCCACTGGCCTATGTGGGACTGGGCGACCTGTTTGTGGTGATTTTTTTTGGTTTGGTGGCGGTGGGAGGAGTTTTCTTTCTCCATACAAAAGCTTATCCATGGCCGGCGGTCGTGGCCGGATTGCAAATCGGACTTCTCGCGACCGTGCTCATTGCGATCAACAATCTTCGTGACCTGGACCAGGACCGTTTGGTGAGTAAAAAAACTTTGGCAGTGCGATTGGGGCCCCGTCTTGGGCGCTTGGAAGTTCTCGGTTTGGTGGTCGCCGCATACGGCTTGCATTTTTACTGGTGGAGCGAGGGACAGACATGGGCGTTTTGGTTACCCTGGCTGGCCTTACCCTTAGCGGTCAAAGTGGTTTGGACCCTGCTCCGGACCGGAGCTAGCCGCGAATACAATCGGCTCTTGGCACAAGCCTCCTTTGTGCATATGCTATTTGGTGTGTTGCTTAGCATAGGCTTTATTTACCGATGAAGATTTGGGTGCACGGTTACACGCTCACCCCGCGGCCAGCAAATATGAATCCGCGTAAGGGCGCGCTGTTGAAAGTCGAGTGGGCCTCGGGGCAAATTGGCTTCAGTGATTTGCATCCGTGGCCGGAGTTCGGCGAAGCCCCTCTCGATGCCCATCTCGAAGCGCTCTCCGCCATGAAGTTCAGCCGCTTGGCCGAAGTCTCTCTCGAATTCAATTACATCGACCGCGAGTTTCGGCTTTTGAAACGGAATGCCTTTTTGGGACTGATCATTCCGCGCAGCCACCGACTGGTCTCCGACATTCACGCCATTGACGATCGCGAAATGGCGGCCTGGGAGAAAGAGGGCTACTCCCACATTAAAGTCAAAATGGGCCAGAATTTAGAGAGCGAAACCAACGCTCTCCTTCAGCATTGCTATTCGTCGCATGCCAGCTGGCGCTTAGATTTTAACGGCGCTTTGACCGTGGATCAGTTCACCGATTGGTGGAGCAAATTGGATCCGGACGTCAAGAAACGAATCGACTACATCGAGGATCCCGTTAAAGAGGGGGACTTGAAAATGGACGGCCCGTGGGCCACGGACTGGTACAAAAATCCGCGTGCTCGCATTCGCGTGATCAAACCCGCGCGCGAGGGGATCGACGAGGTCGGGTCCTTTAATCGCATTATTTTTACGCACGGATTGGATCACACCCTTGGTCAGGCATGCGCGGCCTGGACGGCAGGCAAGTTCTATTCCGCACACCCGCGAAAGATAGAAGTATGCGGAATGAATTCCGGCGGGTATTATGAGTCGGATGATTTTTCAAATTCCTGGGTCAATGCAGGGCCACGGATGAAACCCACGATGGGGATTGGTTTTGGATTCGATGACATTTTGGAGTCTTTAAAGTGGGAGCGACTATTCTAGCTCCGCCGCAGCTCGCGGACTGGCAACTGAAAGCATTAAAGAAATTGCGAGATTACCTTCCGGCGGACCCGGACACGGTTTGGCTTTTTTCGAGCGGAACCCAGTCGGTGGACCGGGTGAAGTGTGTTGGTTTGAACTGGTCGGCGGTGCTCGCGTCCGCGGCGGCCGTGAACAAGCATTTGCAGGCGACGAAAGAAGATATCTGGTCGGTTGAGATTCCAACCTATCACATCGGCGGTTTCGCCATTCTCGAGCGGGCCTCCATGCTCGGCTGTAAAGTCGTACGCGCGATGGTGTGGGACGCCCGCGAGTTTGCTACTCGCGTGGCGCGTGAGAAAGTGACTTTGACCTCGCTCGTTCCCACGCAGATTTTCGATATTATTTCCGAACAGGTTCAGGCCCCGGCGTGTTTGCGCGCGGTGATCGTGGGTGGCGGCGCTTTGCCAGAGCATCTCTACGGCCAGGCTCGTGATTTAGGTTGGCCCATTTTGCCGAGTTACGGTCTTACGGAATGCTCTTCGCAAGTGGCCACGGCGGCGCTCGACTCGCTAAAGAAACGTGAGTTTCCTGGGTTAACGCTGTTGCCGCATGTGAATGTGGACATCCGCGACGGTCGCGTATGGATTCGTTCGCCGGCCTCGTGCAAGTGGGTTGCGACCTGTGGGGTTGATGGTTCGATCACACTTGAGGATCCTCTGCGCGGCGGTTGGCTGCCCACCGAAGATCTAGCGGATTGGTTGGATGGGGACGGCGGCCTGGCTCAGCTACGGATTCTGGGTCGCCGCGATGAAATCGTAAAGGTTCTCGGCGTACTGGTCTCGCTCCCGCAGGTTTCGAATGATCTGAATTTGATCTGCCGTGAAATGGGCGTGGAGGCCTCTTTCGTGTTGATCAGCGTGGATCGCGGCCGTGAAGGCGCGCACGTTTTAGCGGTGACGGATTCGACATCTTCGATGGGCGATTTGCAGAAAGCGGTCGACCGCTACAATGCCGGCGTGAGTGGGCCGTTTCGTATTCAACAGATCTGCTGGACAGAGCGAATTCCGCGTACGTCTCTTGGCAAAATCAAGAAAGCGGAACTCAGGGCTCAGTTGCGGATCTAGCTCTTCTTCAGCCGCTCAGCCAAGCTGGGCGGCAGTGGGATCTTCTTCATGTCGGGCCGGCTGACAAAAACATGCGAGGTCTTCAGTTTTGCCATAAGGTTGCCCTGGCAGGTGAACTCATACGTGAAATGAACCGAGCTCTCACCCATATCGGCGACTTGAATATCGACTTCGTACTCATCGCCGGGCCGCAGAGGTTTTAGGTAATCGGCCTCAACATGGCGCAAAGGTACGCCCCATTGGGGGTGATCAAACCATTCTTCCCATTTTATACCCACGGTGGGTAGGTAGGCCTCAAAAGCCCGGTGGGCAAGGCGAAAATAATTGCCAAAGAAAACAATGCCTTCGCCGTCCGCCTCGTCGAATGGAACTTTAAAACGCAACATGGGCGTTAAGAAAACACCATTGACTAAAAGAGTCAATTCCAGCAGCTATAACCTGTGAAAGAACTCAAGATTTTCAATCAAGACGATTTCCCAAAGTATCTCCCCAAGCTGAATTCGCTTTATGACGACCTGTTTTCAAGCGGAAAGGGTTTTCGCTCCAGACTGATCCAAATGATCGGCAAACACCTGAAGTTGAACGATCGTCAGGAGCTTTTGCTGGCGCAGACGATTGAGTTTATTCACAACGCTTCCCTTTTGCATGATGATTTGATCGACCGATCCGCGCTTAGGCGAAGTAAAACGGCGGCTTGGTTAAAATATTCGCCTGAGTATGCCGTTCTGGCCGGGGATTATCTGCTGGCGCGAGTGATGGTGAATCTCTCGCGTTACGGGAACTTGCGTTTGATTCAATATACAGCGGAAATTATTTCGGACCTGTTAGAAGGCGAATGGATTCAGGACTCGCTGGTGCGCGACTGGGATGTGAAGCTGAAACAACTGGATCAGGTTCATGATTTGAAAACGGCTTCGCTATTTAAGTGGTGTCTGCGCGCGCCGTTTATCGCCAAGGAAAATTATAATGAGCACCTGCACCAGACCTTGGACGAAATGGGCACGCTCCTCGGCATGCTTTTTCAGCGGGGCGACGACTTGCTCGACTTCGACGTGCGTAATGATGAGGGCAAGGCGCTGCTGGGCGATTTGAAGTCCGGCTATTTGAATTCGTTCGCCGCTTTCCTGTCGAAAGACTTCGACGATGAGAGAAAGCAGCGCTTGCGCAAATGCGAAACGCTCGACGACGTCAAAGCTTTAGCGGGTGAGGAATCGTTCAACCACAGCGTGCAGCACTTTGACGAGATGAACGCCCAGGTGATCGGTCTTTATGAGCACAAGGCTCGCTCCCTTGAAGAGTTTTTGGACGTCAGTGAGCGCGGACTGATTCATGATCTCAGTGGACTCCCGAGCCTTCTCTATTTTCGCCGGGCCAAGTAAAAATGGAATATATCACCCTTAAAAAAGGGGATGCGGAGTTCGAGTCCTATCTGCTCGGCACATTTTCGGAAGATCGTCGCGCGTTGCCCGTTGAAACTTTTCATGGGCAAGAATCCGGTGAGCGGGTCACGTTCCAAATCGTGCCCGTGTCGCAGCTGGATGTTCCGCCTTGGTGGAAGGTCTATTTTCACTCTTGTCGGCCGGAACTAGCGCCTTTGACTTTGGGGCCTTCAATGGCGGCTTGGCTCAATCATTATTCATCCTTGGCTCAGTGGACGCGGTGGCCATCGTGGTTTGCTTTGCTCGGGATTTTTTTTCTGCATACAGCGGCGTTTTTGTTTAATGATTTTCAGGAACATATTGGGGGCGTGGATCGGGTGAACCGCCGGCGCGGATCGCAGGTGATTCAAAAGGGCTGGGTCACGGCCGTACAGATGCGACGCTGGGCTTGGGTCAATGGCGGCCTGGCTGTGCTATTTGGTATTCCGGCTTTTTTTAATGCGCCGGTTGAGTTGTTTGTGATTTGCGCTTTGGCGGCTTTGGCCCTGGTCACAATCTCGCAAAGCTGGGGCCGGCGTTGGGGCCTTTGCGACTTCGCCATTTTCATGCTGTTCGGTCCGCTCCTCACGTCGGGTATTGCGCTGGCCAGTTTCTCCACCTTCAATTTAGCCGACGTGCTTTTGGGTCTGGCACTGGGTGCGCTGACCTTGTGGGTGATTCATGTGCGGCAGATCGAGTTCTTGTTTCGGTCGAAGCCGGAGATGTTCCGCACCTTGCTGGGCTTTTTGTCGTTTGACCGGGCTCGTCTGCTGGTGATCTCGGAAGCGTATTCGGTGGTGTTGTTGCAGCTGGGAGTGGCTGTGTGGCTGCGCGTGCCGATGTTTTTTATTTTACTTACCCTCGCGGTGGGTTGGCCTCTGTTGTTGACTGTGCAAAAGATTTATCGCGCCACTTCACCGCTGGCCTCTCCGCTGGTGGGAATCTCGAAGTGGGCGCTGGGTTCGCACCTGGCGTGGATTGTTTGGTGGCTCTTGGCCTTGGGATCAATATGGGTGTGAAGCTCGTTGAGCTGGGCGGTGCTGTGGGTCTCGCGTTCACCGATGAAAAGCGGGGCAAGCCCTACTTCGTGGATTTTCTCACGCCCACATGGCGAAGGCAGCTCAAGTCGGGATTGCCTCGTGGTCACATTTTTCGGAGGGCGTTGGGGGCTGTGGACTCTGTGCCTCGAATCTGCGATGTGACCGCCGGCTTTGGTGGCGATGCGGTGTTGGCGGTCTCTTTAGGGTGCGAAGTCTGGGCGATTGAGCGATCGCCGTTGGTCGCACGCGTGCTACGGGACGGTGTGGAGCGGGCCATGGGCGAGGATGTGGGGGTGCGCGAGCTGTTTTCGCGGCTGCACCTGCGGGAGGGCGATGCGGTCGAGGTTCTGCCCCATTTGCCGGTGCGGCCCGATGTGGTTTATCTCGATTCGATGTTCGACAAGCCGAAGAAATCGGCCAAGAGTCCTAAGGCGATCCAGATGTTGCAGGAGTTGCTCGGTGCTCCCCCTTCGAGTGAAGAGGAAATGAAATTATTCTCAATGGCATGGGATGCGGCCGTGAAAAGAGTGGTCGTCAAGCGGCCCCTAAAGGCCAAGGCCTTGCGTCCGGGACCCACGCACTCCTATAAAGGGCAAAGCATCCGTTATGATGTGTATGTGAAGGGATAGTTTATGCGTCAGCTACTATTGATTTTATTTTTCTGCTGTTTTCATGCCGAAGCGACGTCGGGTCAGACTGAGGATTTAACTTCCAAGGAGATCGAAGAGATTTTGCTTACGGATGTGTATCCGATCTATACCGGCGACGATGGCATTGAGTGTGAAGCTGAAATCGTACATCTCGAGATCCTGCCACGGACGCCGGAGGTAGTCCCAGTCCGTTTGACCGCCAAGCGGGAGATCACTCGTCACGGTTGTGCGCCAGAGTACCTATCGTGTTTCGCCTCGATCTCGCCTCATCCGTTGTACCGCTGGACCACTTCGTTTCAGTGCGAGTGAAACGTTGTGCGGATTAGCATTTCGGCTTTTTGATCTTGGGGAGATTGATCTCGCTCAACTCTTCCATCCCGACTTCCATCATTGTCTTCTGGCTAAAACCGCGTCGCCAAACATTGAGAAAAGTTTCGAGCAGGGGAGCGGACCGAAACACGACCTGTCTATTGCCGATTTCAAATGTAAGTCCGATTCGCGGCAAGAATGGAACTCTTCGAGTTTTGGATGGTTTAATTTTATTGATGCAAAGCTGATTGGCCATGTTTCCCCCTATCTCGAGAACGATAGACAAGATGAGCTGGGTCCGCAAAGGATAGATGGACTCGGAAAAATGGTTATGGCTCGAAGTGAAACACAAATGTGTCTAAAGCTCCTGGTTGGCGTTTAAGAGTTCAACAGCCGACCAACTTGTTAACAGCTAAGTTATTGATTTCTTTTAGATTTTGCTGGCTATTTCATAATGAATGCCTCATTATTGAGCTAAGCAGTCACGCGAGGGGAAACCATGAACTACTTAATCTTAATAATGACGGCAGCTCTAAGCCTTCCGGCTTTTTCCGCCCAAGGCGGCGCGGTGAATGTGGCCGGAACGCCGTTCGAAGGAGCCAAGATCTCCTTTAACGAAAATGAATTCGGGCCTCAGCTCGACGGACTCACTTTTGCGATCAACGGAAAAGAAGCCGTGGGCGTGTTTTTTGGAGGTCGCAAGAAACAATGGTGCGCGGTCACGAAGGACGCCAAAGAGGGCACGAGCCTCGATTGCGGATTTTTAAATAAAGGCGGCGAAATTGCCGTTTGGGTGACGGGCAAACCGTCGGTTAAGGCCAAGGCGGTGCACGCCAATGATCGCACTCTGAAGATCGAGTTCGCCGATCTTTCGAAGCATATCATCTTGAAGGGCTCGATTGAAGTCGAAGCCGCAACCCGGGTTGCCACCGCGAGGCTGGAAGTGAGCGTGTTCGAAGTGGACAAAGTGCTCGCCGCGGCTTCTCACACTGTGGGCGGGATTTATCTCTCGGCCAGCGCGCAGATCAAGCGTGAGGTCGGCAGCCACGAGACTATGCGAAATCCAGCCAAGTCGAACTGATTTTAGGTCGGCCGGCCGCGGCGTTTGCCGGGGATCATAGTTAACGAAAAATTTTAGAAATTCGATGCGGGCAGAGAAATCTGCCCGTTTTGTTTTTGAGACGTTGATGAGTCGTGACTTTGCCCGGGCCGAGTTGTGAGTCGTGACTTTGCCCGGGCCGAGTTGTGAGTCGTGACTTTGCCCGGGCCGAGTTGTGAGTCGTGACTTTGCCCGGGCCGAGTTGTGAGTC
>JALHOQ010000050.1 GCA_022842925.1 Bdellovibrionales bacterium | reverse complement strand
TTCGTCCCCACCGCCAGCCCCGACCCCGTCGCCAAGTACACGCTCACCTTGTCGGTGAAGAATCGTTCGATTAAGAAGATGTGATTTGTCGCCTCGCCCGCGCGGCGCTCAGCGCGGGCCGCCGGGCGAACGCTCGACTTCGAGTTTTGCCAGTTCGTGAATGGAAGTCCTTAGGTGTCGGCTAGGGAGTGCGATTGATTCAATTCAATCAAGTCTGATTCAGTCCAATCTAATTAACTCAGCTTACTCCAGCCGGTCGAGCCGCTCCAGCACCTCGACTCCGAACTCATTCGTATTCATCGTCTTTCTCTGCTCGACTCGTTCGCAATCTTCCTTCAGTTCTCTCCCCTACTCCAGCGCAAAACTTGGTTAACAAAGAGCAAACCACTGCCAAATCAAGTTGACAAGATCACCGGCGCCCACTAATTTCCTCTCATGCCAAAACGGAACACGCACCAAACCGCAGCGCAGTTGAAGTTCAAAGCCGTAAATGGCTGGGGTGGCAAAAGGCGTGGAGCTGGCCGTAAAAATCAAAGTGGAAAAGTATCCCATTCGAAGCGTGAAAAAGTGGATTTCAAGAGGCCGCTCCACCTCACTCTTAAAGTTCGCGATCCAAAATGGAGCCTGCGGTGCGGGGAGATTGCGGCGGCATTTAAGAACAGTGCAAAAGGTGCTCAGAAGTTCGGACTAAGGATTCTCCACTATTCTTTATTGAAAGATCACATTCATATTCTGGTGGAGGCCCGAAACAATGAGGACTTGGCGCGAGGCATGCGCAGCTTTGGGGCACGCATGGGTAAGGCGATCCGCAAGATCGTGGGTGGACGTGGGGCCATTTTCAAAGGGCGATTTCATTTGCGCGTGGTGACCAACCCGACGCAAATGCGGAATACGCTCGCTTTTGTTCTAGAGAATTTTTCTAAACACACGCGCTTGTTGAAACATGTGGACGCTTATTCTTCGGCGCCTTACTTCGGCCAGTGGCGGAAGTTATTTGGTCGGGGCGCTGGCCCGATCTTGGATGGTTTATCTCGCCCGCCGCCATTGCCAGATTTTTTATGCGCGCCGGTCTCATGGCTGGCTCGCGAGGGATGGAGGCGAGCCAGAGGGCCGGCGCTCAGCGCGGGAGTCGGCCGATCGCTTCGTCATACTCCCGTAGCAATTTTGTAAAGATCTCGCGCACCGTGAGAATCTCGTCGATTAACCCCACCGACTGACCAGCGCTCCACACCGTTTTCCAGGTGGGTTTGTTGGCGGCCTCGTCGAGGGAGCGCATACCCATCAAGTGAATCAACGGCACTACATATTTCTTGGTGGCCTTGTTGTCTTTGAGAGCGCGCACGAGCCACGGAAGATCCAGACCCATTTTCTCCACGTAAGGAGTTTTGATCACGGCCGCCGGTGTTCCAGATATCCGCGAGGTCATCACAATGTCTTCGGCGGTTGCATTCACCACCGCTCGCTTATAGGCCTCATCCACGCCGGCTTCCTTCGAGGCGATAAAGCGCGTGCCGATCGATGCGCCATCCGCGCCCAGGGCCAAAACCGCCGCGAGTCCCGAACCATGAGAAATTCCGCCGGCCGCGATCACGGGGATCTTCAGTTCGGACTTCAGCCATGGCAAAAGCACCAAAGGCGAAATCGGCCCCGCATGCCCCCCGGCTCCGCTCGAAACCGCGATTACGCCATCCGCGCCCATCTCCTGCACTTTCAGCGCATGTTCCAAACCCGTGACATCACATAGAACTTTGGCGCCATTCTGATGCGCTTCGCGGATCACCTCACGCGGGCTTCCTAAAGAAGTTATAAAAAGCTCCACCCCCGCCTCCAGAGCCCATTTCAAATCCTCGCTCTGCCGCGTATTACTCTTATTGACGATGATATTTACGCCGATGGGCTTGGACGTGCGCTTCTTTATTGCGGCCAAAGCCGCCCGGTACTTTTCAATCGGGCGATAGTTTAGAGCGGGGAAGGTGCCGATCCCGCCCGCCTCGCTTGCCTCCACCACAATGTCCTCATTACTGACAAGAAACATGGGGGCTGCGATTATGGGGTTCGAGATTTTCATTAAGCGGGTAAAGGCTGTTTCAAGATTTCGCATCCCACTACCTTACACCGCCGTCTTGAATTGAGAAAGGATTGGCACTTTTCGCCGCTCAGGCGGTTTCGTCGTCCGCAGTATCTCAAATCGAAACACGAGCCACTTATGCGACCTCGACCATCTGCCGATAAGACTGATGGAGGACGTATGCGGAACAGAGCACTTAACTCATTGGGCTTATTAGGGGTTTTGCTTTTTACCGCCGCTTGTAGCAAGGGGGGTAACCTGACCCTTGAACCCGGCGCACGAAAGATCAATTCCAAAGGATCTCCTTTTGTTCAAGTCAATCAGGGTGGCAAAGCCTTGATTGTGGAACAGGGCCAAACGGCCACGACCGGCATACACGGTTGGGTCACGGTCCAGTCGATGTCTTCACGCTCGCTTTCAAGCGCCAGTGGCCATACAGCGGTCATTAACAAAACCGCGGCTAAAAAGTAATTTTGTAGAATTCGGATTCTCGAGTAAACTGCGCGGCCAATGCGGAACCTTAGGTTCGCCGGTCGCGCCGGTCTCAGCTTTTTTTCGTATAACGTCGGCTGGTGGGTTTGCGCGTTCGGGGTGAACTACGGATACCCTTGGCTCGGGCCAGCGTCCTTACCCCTATGGATCGGGTTGCACCTGCGCTTCTCGCCGACTCCCAAGGGTGAGCTCCTTTTTTTCACCGTTCTCACCGCGCTCGGCTTCGCCGTCGATTCGGCGCTGATTCGGGCCGGCCTGTTCTCCATTCCCGGCGACGGCTTAGGTCTTTGGGCTCCCGCCTGGCTGGTGGCCATGTGGATTTTGTTGGGCTTCACTTTTGAGAGCTTGTTGCCCTGGCGACCGAAACGCTGGGCTTTTTTGTTGATTGGAATGGTGAGCGGTCCCCTCACCTACATTTGGTGTGATGCGATCAAAATTATGGAGTACGCGCGGCCGCTGTGGTTGTCGGTTCTTGTACACGCGCTGTTGTGGGCAGCACTTACGCCGCTCCTCTTTCGCATCCGCGATTTCTGCTTAATGGCACTCCAGCCTATTGTGCCGGCGGCGATTCCGATTTCGGTTTCGATTCCGGTACAGAGCCCGGAGCTGGCGCGCTTGGGTTTTCTGGAGTCGCCGGCGTCGGCAACGCCGGAGGAACCTGACCGTCGCATTGACGAAGCTCCTTCAGTCGAGCGTTGAAGAACGTATTCGCCCGCTCAAAATCCCAAGGCGGATAGCGATAAAGCAAAGCCCGAACGCAGTAGCCCTTGGCCGCCACTTCCCATTGCCGGTCTTCACTTGAGGCCGTGTAGAGTCGGCCGTCATCGCCTTCGATCAGAACCGCATACGAATGGAGCTGCTCTTGCGTGGCCTTGTTGCCCAATATGGCGGTGGGGTTGGTCACGCGCCGGGCATCAAGAATTTTACCGTTTATGGTCTTAGCGAAAACCCAAGAATAATTGGCGACCACAAAAATGGCCGCACCCACTAATAGGGCTACGGCAATAATCAAAAAGGCGAAATTCTTTAGTTGCTTCATAGTGGCAAAAACTAGCGCACTTAAAGATAGCGATCAAACAACTTTTTATAGTGATCCTGCACCGATTGCAGGTCGACGCGATTGAAAAAGCTTGAAAAACTCATCCACACCGCAAGGCCGTTCAGGTCGCGAAAATGCGGTGGAAGGTACTTCGGCGCCGCCACCAGGCCCTCTAGGTGTTTGGCATAGAGAAGCGGCACGTCCTCAACGTGGAGCTTGCCGACGAACAAAAAGGGGATAACAAACGCCCGTGAGACTCGAATACTCGAGCGCAAGAAGTTGTAGTTCTCCACAAACCCCTTGCAGTACGAGATATCTTTAGTGAAGGGCGCACCGCCCTCCAACGTGCCACCGCGAAAAACCCGAAAGGCATTACTGAGGCAGTCCCGCTCCTCATAGCCTTCGGTTCGCAGGTATTCGATGATTTCGAGAAGATTGGCGCCGTCTTCCGCCTTCTCGATGCAAATAATCCGGTCGTTGATCTGTTTGGCCCGTTGGATGTTCGAGCGAAATGTAAAGATCTCCATGATCACGGCCAGGCCTTCTTGGGTGGCGGCGCACCGGGGTGGACCGATGCTTAAGAAGTCGCTGACCGGCTGGTGACGGCCATTGATTGTGGTTCCGACATGTACCCAGCCTTCGTGCACTTCGTAAATATCCACCTCTCGGGTCGAAAAAGTGGCGCCCTGTTTGATCTTGACCTTGTCGCCGCCCGCGGCCGCATCGGCCACGATTCCATCGGAGAGTTTGGCTAAAACCTTTTCACCGGCGAAATAGGGTCCGAAACGCTCATTCAGCGTCGCCACCACCTGCTCTGCCGGAATATTCTCGGGATACTGCACCTCAGGCAAAGAAGGCGTGATGCCGTTGAGAATGGAATAGAGAAGATGCGACATCTCCGAGATCGTGTTGCGATCCTGGGCGAAACAGTCTTTCGGGCTGCCGTAGAGTTCGCGCGAAAAACGGTAAAAGTCTGGGCGTCCCCGGTTCTTTAGCATTTCGGTCACGAGCATGTATTGATCACACGTCCGCTGCAGCAACTGGCCCAATTCGTCGTCGGTGCCGAGCGTGGATTCGATCTCTTTTTTGAGAAGCTTTAGCTCGAGGTACTTTTCTTGCGGATTGAAACCGAGTTGAATTCCTTCATAGTGCGCCCGAGCGCCGGTGGGCAGCTCGGTAAATCCGGACTTTTTCAGCTCCTCCTCCCAGCCGGGATGCGTGCGGATACTGTTTAAAATCCGGATGGGCTTTTGCGCCTCAATCAGTTTTTGCGAAAGGCCTTTTAGTTTTTCCTTGTAAGTGACAAACGCCATTAAAAATAAAGGGCCAGCTTTCCGGAGAATCGTCCGGCATCGAAGAGTTTCGAGTACTCGACGCCCGCTTTAAAGATCAAAAGCTTAAGCTCGGCACCAACGACAAAGCCCGTGCCTGAAGCCTTGCCAGAAGAAGAGGACTGTCCCGTCGCTCCCGCGAAAACCGTGCTGGAACCCGTGACATCCAGATCACCCTTGGTTTGTCCGAACAAAATCCCCACATAGGGTTCGACCAAAACAAAGTTTTTGCTGGCGAGGAGCGAGAACACAGTGGTCGTACTCTCGTACTTGAAGGTCGTGTCGACTGCCGGCGACCCAACCGTATCGCGAAAGTCGAGATTGGTTCGGGTGATATGGAATTTACCGGCCACGCTCAGCGGCCAATCCAGTAGCACATCCGTCGGGGTCCACATCACGCCTAAGCTCATAGTATTGAACTTAAAATCTTCTTTGCCGATTTTAGGAATAAATCCCGCCTCTACGGTTACGCCGGCCGGAACCGTCAATCGTCCGAGTAACTGCCCATGGGGAATTTGATCGGCTTTAGTTTGCGGTTCGGCCCGCTTTACGAGTTCGTCGATCTTCGGAGTCTTGGTGACTCCTCCGACCAGGCCGACTTCGAAGCCCCAAATCGTGCCCAGGCTGCTCGCCCCGGAGACCGATGTGTGATTGAAATTGCCCGATGTTTCCTTAACCAGATTCTTAACGTCATCACTGGTTAGGTTTTGCAGCGGAATGTCTTGGGCGTGGGCTGCTGTCGCGAGCAGCGCCGCGGCAAATAGGCTGATGAGCTTCATGTTGAGTCCTCCTGATATAAGAAATACTTTAGCCACCTCAAATGACGCTCTCTAGGAGTTTTAGCATCTTAACGCACTCGGTCCTGTAATAAGTTTCTACCAATCAAAATTTTCTAAAAACTTTTACATGACCCTATGGGTTCACTACGCTTCTTGCCCATAGGGGGGAATGGGATGAACTCATCATTGATTTTTGCGGGGTTGCTGGCGTTCGCGCTCACGGCGTGTACGAACACAAATAAGGACAAGCCGATATCCGAGTCCGGTCCGACCAGCGGAGATATATTTAGTAACCGCCCGATCGGCGTCGTTCCTCAACTTTTTATCGTAACCTTGCAATCTCCCGCCCTGCTTAAGGCCGCGCAAGTGACACCGGGAGGCGTGCAAATTCCCGAGAGCGCCAAGCAAGCCGTGCTGCAAGAGCAGCTTCAATTCGAACAAAAGCTCAAGTCCGTCGCGCCCCAAGCCCAGGTCGTCTATCGCTACCGACTGGTGCTCAACGGAGTCGCCGTTTATGCGCCGACGGATTTGGTTCCCTCGATCAGCGCCCTGGCCGGCGTAACCAATGTCAATCCTGTGCGCCAGATGAGTCGGCCGGAGACGACTCGGATTTTAGAGGGGCCGCGCCTGACCAGCTCAACAACTTCGGTCAGTTTTATCGGCGCCGATATCGCCCATCAAATGGGCATCACGGGCCGCAATATGAAAGTCGGCGTGCTCGACACCGGCGTCGATTATACTCACTCCATGCTCGGCGGCTCTGGTAAGCCCGAGGACTTTAAGGCCATCGATCCCGCGGCAGCTTCGCCCATGTTTCCCAACGCGAAAGTGGTGGGAGGGATCGATTTGGTCGGCACCAATTTCAACGCCGCCTCTTCACTGGCGATACAGCATCTTCCAATTCCCGACGCCAATCCCATCGATGAAGCCGGTCACGGCACTCACGTCGCGGGAACCGTGGCCGGAATCGGCAACGGCACCACCACCTATTCCGGCGTGGCGCCGGATGCCGTAGTGCACGCGATTAAAGTTTTTGGCAAAGGCGGCTCCACGATGGACGCCGTTGTCATCGCGGGTTTTGAATATTCAGCTGACCCGAACGGCGACTTGGATCTGAGCGATCGCTTGGATGTGATCAATCTCTCTTTAGGTGGCGGCTTCGGTCAGCCGCAGATTCTTTATACCGAAGCGTCGCGCAACCTCACCCGCGCCGGTACGGTCATCGTCGCCTCGGCCGGCAACTCCGGCCCCATCGATTATATCGTCGGCGCTCCAAGCACCTCTGATGATGCGCTATCGGTCGCCGCCAGCGTTGATGGAATGCCCCATAACTGGCAGTTTCCCGCAGTTCGGTTTAGCAGTGCCTCGGCCACTTGGCTGTCGAAGGCGGTCGAAGGACCCGTCTCGAAGCCGATCGAGCAGATCGGCTCGACGGCCGGCGATCTCGTCTACATCGGTTTAGGCGACACCGATTTCACAGATGAGCAGAAAGCGGAGCTTCAGGGCAAAGTCGCCCTCGCCATGCGCGGCAAAGTTCCGTTTTCAGAAAAAATCCGCCGTGCGGCCGAAGCCGGGGCCGTGGGTGCCGTAGTTATCAATAACGAGCCCGGCAATCGCGCCTTTGCCATGGGTGGCGAAGGGAAGTTCGATATCCCCGCCGTGATGATCGGCAATGATATGGGTCAGAAAATTCTGGCGGATCTACCCGCGGGCCCGATTCGCATCGAATTCAAAACTGCAGAAAAGATTTTTGAACCGGAGAATATCGACACCATCACCGATTTCTCCTCCAAAGGACCGCGTTCAGAGGACAATCTTTTAAAACCCGAAATCGCGGCACCAGGCCAGTCTATTATTTCAGCTGCCATGGGCGGCGGCACCGTCGGCGTCGGCATGAGCGGCACTTCGATGGCGGCACCCCATATGGCGGGCGTAATGGCCTTGCTGAAGCAAGCGCGGCCGGAGCTGAGCGCTTTGGATTTAAAAGCACTCGTCATGGACACAGCCAAGGTTCTGCCTGGGATTCCGATGACCCTGCAGGGAGCGGGCCGAGTGCAAGTGGATCAGGCGATCAAAGGATCGCTTCTGGTCTCCCCTTCGGCGTTGAGCCTGGGTCGCGTGCAGGTGGGAACTTCGCGCAAGCTGATTCGTCCCGTGACGATCAAAAACATTTCCACGGCGGAATTGAAATTGAATTTAGACGTGCAGTCGACTCGCGGTTTGCGCCTCACCACGCCTGGTGAAGTAACCGTGCCGGCCGGCTCCACGATTATCATTCAAGTCGAAGCCGAGGTCTCGATCGGCAATCCAAGCCAGGCCGCATCCGAGCTTGAGGGTCGGGTTTTCTTTCGCGATGACAAGAAGATCGTGGCCCAACTCCCGGCGCTCGCCATTGCGACGCAAGCTTCGATGGTCCAAGGTCAGGCGCCCGGCCCCGACAAGCTTTCTTTAACAAATTCTTCTCCTGTCGGTGGGTTAGCGCTCGCCTTTAATTTGATTGGTGAGGATCCGCGCAAAGCCGAACCGTTACCGAACGAGGCTTGGAAAAGCCGCACCTGCGACTTGCAGTCGGCGGGTTATCGAATTGTAAATCAGGCCGGCCCGTCGGGTCCGGAGCCGGTGTTGCAAATCGCATTCAAGCTGCACACGCCGATGACGACCTGGATTCAGTGTGAAGTGGCGGCCTTGATTGACAGCAACTCGGATGGCGTAGCCGATCAGGAACTGGCGGGGACTTTTGGCGGTCAAGTAGAGGGCTTCGCGCAGGGGCGCTTTGCTTCGCTTCTGCTCGATGCCACCAAGGCGCGCTCGCTTCGCTTGGCGTATGAGGCCGAACTGAGCGCGGGCAAAGACAACGCCTCGGTCGACTACTCGGAGGCCATTCTAAATGCCGCCGATATGGCGGCGTTTCCTCACTCCACAGTGGCGGTGATTGAAGCTCCGCTTCGACTCGTAGCTAAAACTCCCGACGGCGCCATCAGTGTAAAGGTGGCCGCGATGGGCGGTGGCGGCGATATGATCGAAGCCGATGATTACCTTGGACCCGTGGCACTCGGCGGCTGGCTGCGCATCGCCGGGCAACCCGAGGCTCAGAGCTTTATAGACCTACCAGAACTGGTATCGCTCGAAGGCAGCAAACAAAGCGTGCTCACCTACCGACGCGGCCAAGGCAGTGAAAAGCTCGTGATTTACTATCCCAACAATGAGTTGCAGTTGAACGGAGTGGACAGCCAGTCGCAGGTTTTTTAATAGATATATGGAGGGCCATCATATCGCCTCGGAATGAGGCGCATCGTTTAAGCGTGCGGTGGCTTTACAGTTTACAGTGACTTGCACCGCACCGGCGTTCTTCTCTTGAGAGTCGAACGCATCTTATCCACCATCTGTTTTCGCGAGTGCCGCTAATCACTCGCAATTCGAAGAATAGTGTCGAACAGATTTGCAAATTCGCTCGGCGAATCAAATTGGCGCGCGCGGAGTGCGCGCGCAACGGATCATCGCGACACGTCGGTTCGCGGGTTTCGCGCGCAATATCTCGACGACCAATATCAGATCGACAAAAGCGAACACTTTCCAGCAATCCAACTGGACCTCAGTCCAGGCATCACCCTTGCACTAACCCTACTGCAACGAAGGGGTGTGACAATGAAATACTATAATCGGTTATGCGGCAGTGTTCTTGCTGTGATCGCGGCCGGTTCCATCGGCTGTGGACAGACTATGCGTCCGTTCGGTTACAGCAATGGCGACGACCAGGTGATCAGCAACGATGTTACGGACTCTCTGGCGAAAGCGGAACTCGCGGCTAAAGAGGCCAACCTCGCGATTGAAGAAGCCAATGCGATAATCGCTCAGATTACGGACGAGAACGGCAATATAAATGTCGGCTTGTTTCGGAAGCCCTCCGGCGCACAGGCCCAACAGGCCGTGGGTGCGATGGGTCTACTCGATCCTCTCACGAACCAGCTGCGCGCGGTGTTCGATAAACTGTTCGCCAAAGTATTAGTGGTGAAACAGCAGTTCGGTAAGGCTCGACAGGCGTTGAACGACGCTCTGGCGAAAATCGACCAAACTAATCCAGCCAATGCCGCGATGGTGGCAGAGATCATGGCGCAACTAGCGAAAATAGATCAGCTAGAAGCGCAGTTTTCGACGCAAATGCACTCGCTAGCGTCGAAATTGGATCTCGCCATCTCCGGCCTCGACGGAATTCTGAAAGGTGTCATCACCTTCCTTCCAGGTTGGGGATCGCTGATCGGACTGGCTTTGGATATGCTGGTTATGGGCGATATCAAAGCTTTGATACTCGAATTAAAAGCCAAGTTAATGGCGCTGTAATTAAATAGGAGCCCCATCAATTTGGTACAGCCCGCCGTCAGGCGGGCTTTGTTTTTTTTTGAGACAGCTTTTACTAACTATAAGATTTCATTACGAAGCCCGGACTTGATTTGGGACGTCGCTTACCCGAAAATAGAAGTATGGGGTGGTTCCCCAGGCCTTAACAAGGAGGACCGTCTACAATAGGAGTCTATCCGGCGCCCTTATCCTTAACTCGGGATACGAGCCGATCAAAGTCGTGAACTGGCGGAAGGCGATTTGCCTCTGGTTTCAGGATAAAGTTGAAGTTCTGGAATTCCACTCCGTGTCAGTCAGCTCTCCCAGCCGATCCTACCAGCTACCTGCGGTCGTTCGGTTGAAACAATACGTTCGTCCCTATTTATCCCTTACAGTCCGACTCTCGCGGCAGAACATCTTTCTGCGCGACAATCATATTTGCCAATACTGCCATATGAAGTTCTCCGAGAAGCGCCTCACCATCGACCACGTAACCCCGCTCAGCAAGGGCGGCAAACACGAATGGACCAATGTGGTGACCGCATGCTCGAGCTGCAATAACAAAAAGGGCGATAAAACGCCCGAGAAGGCGAACATGCGCCTGCTCACGCGGCCTGAGAAGCCGCGCTGGCTGCCGAATCGGGATTTAGATTTAGAGGGGAATCGACTGCCCAGCGCTTGGCGGCCATACTTGGCCGCGCGGTAAACTGAAAAAAGTTTATCGGCTCCCGAAGGCGAACACCATTTACTTAAAGACCGAAAAAATAAGTCATTTGCAGAGTCACAAAATCATGTTGATAGCGATTCTCTCGAAACTCAGGCGAGAGCCAAGTATGTCGCCACGTCACGAGTGCGCGATACAGACGGAGCGCTATCCCGGCCTCTAGAGCGTGAACAAACGGGAGTTTGTCGACGTTATGTGACGACGCGTACGTATTGCCATCAAGAAAAATATTATGGGCGACTGCCGCCCCACTGCCGCCAATAAATCCAAACACACCCCAGCTTCGGTCAGACGAAGACTCTGGAATCGTTGGCGCGCCGGTGCCCATTCCCGGATGCCAAGCCGACACAAGTCCATCACTCAGCCCGAAACCAAACCGTAAAAAACCTCCGACCTGAGCCGCAATCAGAACATTGCCCACGCCGGCGGCGACATAGGGAACTGCGTCCCAATACATCGCGCTGTGTGAGCCACCGAGTAACAAGGGACGGCGAATCTGATAACTGACCTGCAGAGTCGGTTCGTCTTTGAGCTGCTGGGACCAGCCTTTCGGAGCAGGATCCTTGCTCAGGCGGTGAAACTCATGTTGCAGCTCCTTACCCAAGGCACTCGGACCGACGGTACCCAAACTCAACTCAAACGCATGTCCGAATGAGCCGCGATGGAAACTTTTGCCGAAGGCGGCATAGAGCCAACCCGCGTATGGCTGATCGTCTACCACTAATGTGGTCGCCCGCGTATTTTCTGGAGTAAAGATCTTCTGCGCGAGCGAAACGGAATAGGTTGTGCCGAGGCTTTCAAAACCATAGGTCCACTTGAAACCGTTGCTATAGGACCTGTCCGTTCCGGGACCACCCATGCGACTCGAATCGTTGTCGTTCTGGTACGCCAAGTACGCGTCATATCCAAAGGCCAAATGCGGAACCGCTGCCAAAAGACCGCTTAAAAGAACCGTAAGCCCTCGCAAAGCCACCCTCCCCGTAAACTAATCTCTCTGCAGTCGCCGAGATTTTTTGCGCCAGTTCCAGTCCGAGTATTCAAACCGTCGGGAAGCGCGTTCTTTTTTGCTGACGGGCAAGGCGAACCACTTTGTTCGACCGAGACCATACTTCATCAAAGCCCATCCAACAAAAATGCCAATGGCGGCCCCGGCAATAATGTCCGTCGGATAATGCAGACCCAAAGACACACGGCTGACCGAAACCAAGAGCGCGAACGTATAAAACTGCACCGCGCGTCTGCGAAAATACCACGCGAGGACAAATGCGCCGGCGAAACAATTCGCGGCGTGGTTCGATGGAAAGCTTGGGCCGTGGGCTTGGCCGATTTTTCTTAACCATAAACCTGTGTCGGCATTTTGAAAGGGGCGTGGACGGTGCACTACGGACTTGATTCCACGATAGGACACCGAATCGGCGATGGCCACTGCCATGGCCATGGCAAGGAGCGGGCGAATGGCTTTGGCCTTTAGCACATAAAACATCCAACCGATCAGCGCTGGAATCAGTCCCCACATCACGATCTTGTTCTTATGCATCTGCGTGATAAAGAGCCAGAACTGGTCCATATAACCGTTCTCCAACTTCACGTTCAGCACGTAGAGCAGGTTGAGGTCGGCCAGTTGCAGGAGCTCAAGCAGTTTCATGTTCTAAGATCTTTTCTCGCAAGCCAGATACCAAGTCGGCCGCCGTCTTTGGTTTTTGCTCGGATTCAAGGCGAACAAAAGCCGGTCGGTCAACGAACCCGAACGCTGGATTTTCAAACACTCCCCTTCGATTGTGCGGATCTTTTCAAGAGCGCGCAAGCGATTGTACGCTTCCGGGTCCGACGTCACAAAGGCCACAGCCGAGATTTGCTGATGATCCGAAAATCCTTTATCGACCCGATGGGCGACAAAATCTTCCGGCGTCACTTCCTCTATCATGCTGGGCGGCCGCAGAAAATAAAACTGAAAGCGCGACTTACCAAACAGAGATTCGTAATCGAGAAACAGCACCCCGCCGTAACGGCTTTCTAAAACCGCCGGAGGTTCAATCTCGCCCTCTTGAGTGTTGACCAACGTCACTACGGGTAAAAGGAGAAGAGTCAATCCAATCAGCACCGGGGAGTAAAGCCGCCGAGCCCAGTCATCAAACATGGCGTCGGACCAGAAACTCGCGATCACCCACAGTTCCAAAACCAAAATCGGATAAAGAAAACGCTCTTCTTTATGCGCGGCTAAACTGTGTGCACCGACAAATAACAATAGCGGCACGATCACCGGCCAATGCCGCTCCCAAACGCCACGCCAGTGCTTCCACATCACAAAGCAGAACGGCGCTAGCGCAATTCCAAAAAACAAAAGCCATGTGTTGTACCACGGCATCACTCCGTACTTGGCTCCCCCGCCCTGATTCTCCCTCAGGTAAGTCAGAAGAGTTCCAAACGCCTCTTTGCCGCTCAAACTATCGATCAGGCCTTGCAGTCCCAGAATAAAAACTCCGGCGATCAGCGCGCCGTAGATTCCTCGCTTGTTTTTGGATACCGCCAGCACGCCCATATAGGCCAAATAGAGAATGCCGACATGAAAGCGGAACAAAGTGGCCAAGCCCAATATAAAGAAGCCGGCCACCCAAGGGCGCAAGCGCCGCCCACCATTCATGCGTTCATTGGCCAAAATTCCAAAACCCCAGGCCACGAAACTCATGGCCACCGCCTCGCCGAACGCGCGCGTGGAGACAAAGGGCATCAACGGAAACAGAGCCACTAGATATAAAGCGCTGGCGGTGAAAACGGGCGACTTGAAATTTTTGGCGTAAAGATAAGTGCCCCATATCGCCACCAAGCTGGTGGCCCCAAGACCCAAATACATCGCGCGCACCTGCGCGAGGGCCGAGGTGGCGCCAACCCATGAAGCGATCTCGGCAAAAAATCCAAGAAACCATATTAAAAGATGGCTACGGTAATCCGGAAGATCGATCGGCAGTCCAGCAAAGAACTGATAGGCGGGCCACACCCCATGCTTGTAGTCGTCCAGCGCTTGCGGCCCATACACAAAAATCGCGCTTAAGCCCCGAGCCAACGCGCCCAAAACAAAAGCGTAAACCAGATGCCGCTGAATCGGCACTTTATAAAAAAACTCACGAATTAGTTTAGGCATCCAGAACCTGCTTTAAGCTGCGAGCCACTTCGGTTGGTAAAATTCCCCGCATGCATTTATGAAATTCCGCATTCACACATGGGCCCTGACCGTGTTTGCTACAAGGGCGACATGAGAGCTTCAATTCAAAGATCCGGGTTTGCGGGCGCGAGGGAAAACCGAAGGGCGCCGGACCCATCAAGGCCAGGCATGGCTTACCGGTCTGCTCCGCCACATGCATCAACCCCGTGTCGTTTGAAACCAACGCGCGACTCTGCACCACCACTTGCGCGCTCTCCTCAAACGAGAGACGACCCGCCAGGTTCACGACCCGCTCGGGCGCCGCACTGACCAGATCTTGTAAAAAACCATCTTCAGGTCCGCCGAGGATGGCAAAGCGCGTGTCGGGATTCGAGCGAATCAACTCCACCCAGTATTCGAGTGGCCAGCGCTTCAACTGAAAAGCGGCCGAGGGCGCCAGCGCGACAAAATCTGTCCACGACGCCGGCAAAGCCTGGCGCGCCCTAGAACCGGCCTGATCATCCAAATACAGCTGCGGCACGGGCGGCGCTTCAAGAGGAATTCCCCACTGGGTCAACGGTTCAAGCAAAGCCCGCTGCCCCGAAAACGGCTGCGGAAAAAGATTCCAATGAAAACGAAAAAGAAAGAAACGGCGAATGCGGTAAATAGATCGACGCAAGAATTTTTGCCCGCCCAACCACCGCCGCCACCCCAAGAAGCCCCCGAGCTGCCAGCCGAGGAGGCGCGTACGCAGATTGTTATGAGCGTCGTAGACGTGCGTGAATTTCTCTCGGCCGAGCTCGCGGCCCAGTGTCCGCACGTCACTTAAAGAGGCGCCCTTGCGCAAGGTCCACACCTTTTTGATATGCGGGTGGCGCGCGATCAGCGGTGCGAATTCCTCCCGTGTGGCCCAATGGATTTCGGCATCCTCCCAGCTTTCACCAAGACGGCCCGCCACGCTTAAGGTTTGCAGCACGTCGCCGAGACTGGAAAAGCGGAATATAAGGATTTTCTTCACTGCAAAGCCATCTCATAAAGACGGGGGAAGCACAGTCTATAACGCGCTATTTCTTGGCTTGCAGGCGGGCGAAGAAGTTCTTTTTCAGCTTCACGAACTTTTCGTTCAGTGACTTGCCCTTGAGCAGGGTATTCAGTTCCATCTGGAACGCGGCCTCACGCTCGCGCATGGCTTGAATTCCGGGTTGTTCTTGGTTGCCATCGATGCTCTCGCGGAGCCGCTTTAGATCCGCCAGCAGCGTGCTCTCACGCTCCATCAGAATCTTAGCGGTACTGGGGTCCACTTTCCAATCGGAGGTCGCCATTTTGGTGAACTCGGCCTGCCACTGGGTGCGATAACTGGGACTGGTCTCCATCTCGAGAAAATTCGGCGTAAACAAAATATTGTCGGTGTAGGACTTGCGGAAACCTTTGGTTTGAATCGGTTCGTAGCGCTTTTTCTGTGGCGCCGAAGCTTGGGACCGCGTGGAGCTTGAGCCCGAAGACTCACCGGCCAGTGCCCGGTCCCTAACAGGGAAAAAGCCTTTTTTAAACAGCACGGCCGCCGCAATCAATCCGCCCACTAAGAGCACCATCAAGATCATTTTGGCCATCTGTGTATTCTTGGCCGGAATCGGAATCCGGCGGCGAATTTTAGGCACCGGAGTATGCGTCAGGCTGGTGTGGGAGGTAATACCGGTGCGAGTGGTTTCGGTTTGCGTCACCTGCGACCGTCCGGGCATGCTGCCCGTCGCCACCCGCATCGACTCCGAACGCTCGTCTCGCGATTTTTTCGGAACCGGCGGAGCTTCTGTCACCGGCTCGGCGACCTCCTCCTTTTCGCCCAACATCACTCGCCGCATAAGGCTCTGGATATCGGCTTCCCACTCCAAGATCATATCCTGAGACAAGGGCCGCGTGACCCAGGCTTTGGCTTTTTGCTGACTGAGAGTGTGAACGTCGCGGCGGATATCTTGGATCACTTGCATTTTCCACTCCGCCAGTTTGCTCATTTCATGGTCCATCAAATTTTTGAGTTGCGCCAGAGAGGCGGCCTTGCGTTCGGCGAGTTCTTTCTCCAGCGCATCAAGCTGAGTTTGGCGCTGCTGTTCCATTTGCTTTAACGTGCGCTCTAATCGGGCCTTTTGATCTTGTAGGTTCTGCACCTCATTGCGCATCACCGATAGATGGCGGTGGGCCTCGTCCTCCGACTCCTTGTCGAGTCGGCCCATTTGCAGTTGCAGTTTAAGCTCCGCCAGCTCGCGACGGATTTTAGCCAGCTCGTCGCGTTTTTTCTCCAGCTCGGCGTCCTTCGGAACCGCCGGCTTCACACCGGATTGAGTGACTTCGTCGACCGGCGCGGCCGGTTTTACGATCGGCGCGCGAACGAGATTGGCTTCCATGCCGAGCGTGGCTGGATTGTCGCCGAGACGGACAACGTCGAGTTCGCGCACGAGCATCGGCTTTAAACTCGGCAAGCGGATGCCGTTGAGGAAAGTACCGGACTGGGTGCCCAGGTCTTGAATCCAAATTCGACCAGCGTCAAACCACGCGCGCAGATGTTCGCTCTGCACGGTCGCGTGCTCGAGCACGACGTCGCAATGCTTGGCGCTGCCAACCGTAAGGTTAGACTTCGCCACCGGAACGACCTGCGTGCCGCTTGAGTCAAATATCTTTACTTTAAGGCTCGCGCCCGACATCAAATTCCTTTTATAGAACTACATAGATATTTCGGAATTTCGGAGCCTGAAGTGCACGCGACTTACGTTGAGAGATCCCGTCCTAGACTCGTGATTTGACTTTAAAATTCGATCTCCCTATCCTTGAACAGAATCCAACAAATACGACGACTAGAGGGGGAAGAAATGCGTTTCGCAATCATTATAGGGCTGGCCGCCGGCATCGCCGTAGGGTGCGCATCCAAGAACAAAGACCAGGCCGCCACGGCCACCGCGCCTAAAACTACCACCGCCGAGAAGGCGAAAGCCGATGCCAAAGCCGCGACTAAAGACGCGAAAAAGGCCGCAACCGATGCGGCCGCCGCCGCAACCTCAGCCGCCGGAGCAATCGAATGCAAACTCAAAGGCGACACTCGACTGCTTGAAGTTCGTAGCAAAGACAATGGCTGCGAATTAGCCTACACCAAGGCCGGCCAAGAGAATGTCGTGGCTTCGAGCATGAACGGCAATGCCCACTGTGAAACGGTCTCTGGCCGAATCAAAGAGAAGCTCGTCGCCGCCGGCTATACTTGTAACTAAAGAGATCCAGACCTTGGTCCGTGGATTTGTCGACTTTCAGTCAGATAACTCCGCGGACCTCCTCATCTGCTCCTTCGTCCGGTTAACCTCTCAAAAAAGGGAGCGACCACATGGACGTTGGATTCCGCACCAGCCTAAAATTTTTATTATCTCTCACGCTGATTCTCGCATCGGCATCGGCTTCGGCCGGACGCCTGCGCGACAAGTTGGAATACTATCCGGAAGATTTCTACCAAAAAGTGGACAACGGAGCGGTCGCGGATCTGAAGCGCGAGCTGTTTCGAATCTTAAGCTCCGCCCACGTCGAAAATCCGCAGGGTCATGATGTGCTGAAAGCGGATTGCGGCGCGAACGACCGCAACTGCTTCAAACATTTTAGCCTTGGTTACCGCCAGGCGCGAACGCTGCTCTTCGGAGAACTGCACCTCGAACGCCACGGCGGCACATTTGCCATCCGCGACGTTTACTGCCAGCATCTTTCGGGGCCTTCAGACTATAAAAAGGATCCACCAGGCCCCGGCAAAATTCCCGATCCCTCCGTCCTCAACGCCGAACACACTTGGCCCCAGAGCCGCTTCAACGGCCGCTTCGATCGCGACTTACAAAAGTCCGATTTGCACATTCTCTATCCGTCCCTGGCCGAGGCCAACACTTCGCGTAGCAATCACGAATTCAATGAGGTCGGCTCCGAGCTTGACAGCCCTTGCCCAAAAAACTCGCAGCGCGGTTATGCAACGCGCGGGAACCGAATCTACTTCGAGCCTCCGGCGCCGCACAAAGGCAATGTCGCCCGCGCGATTTTTTATTTCTCTGTGCGGTACCAGCTCCAGGTGTCGGCTGAGGAAGAAGCCAGCCTAAGGGCTTGGCACCGTGCCGATCCTCCCGACAGCTTTGAGGCCACCCGCAACGAAACCATATTTTCCAAGCAAAAAGTCCGAAATCCCTTCATCGACCATCCAGAACTTGTCGATTTGATCTCCGACTTCTGACGATTTCACGGCATAATAGCCATTGAATGACTCGAAACAATGACTTTGCACTCGTGCTCTCGGGTGGCGGCGCCCGCGGAGCTTATCAGGCCGGCGCCATTCGCGGACTCTTTGAAATTTGCCAGGAAGCGGGCCACTTCGACCCCTTTCGCAATCTGGTTGGCGTGAGCGCGGGCGCAATCAACGCCGCTTATCTGGCCACCGAAGCCGACAATCTCGATCGCGCCACCGATAACTTGTGTCGCATGTGGCGGTCGCTGACCTCGAGCGAGGTTTTTAAAACCGATTATGTGACCGTGGGTCGCACCGCTCTTAAACTTTTTCGCGGCGTTTCGCTCGGAGGCGTGTCGGACCGTTTGCGCCCTAAGAAAACGGGCTTGCTTAATGTCGAGCCCTTGCGGGATCTGCTCAAAGAATACATCCACTTCGACCGCATCGACGATCACGTCCGCAGTAAGGCCCTCAATTCCCTCTGCATCACGGCGCTGGATTACTCCACCGCTCTCGGCGTCACTTTTTTTATGGGAGCTCCCAATATCAACGAATGGCGTCGCGTTCAGCGCGTCGGAATCCGCGCCAAAATCGGCATCGACCATGTGATGGCGTCGGCGAGCATCCCGATATTTTTTCCGCCTTGGCCCATCGGCAATCGGCACTATGGCGATGGAGTTTTGCGCAACACCGCACCTCTGGCTCCGGCCCGCCGCGTAGGCGCCAGCAAACTCATCGTGATCGGCGTGCGCAAGATGCGGGAACAGCGCCTCACCGAGGATACCATTATCCAACCGACCCTGGGTCGCGTTCTCTCCGTCGTGATCAACGCCATTTTCATGGATGCGATTGAGGTCGACATCGAACGCATGCGAATCATCAACGAGAACCTCTCACTCGCCGGCCAAGGCCATCAGTTCCGCTCGATCGGAATCATTCATATCCACCCCAGCCAACTGCTGTCCGAATTGGCCGAAACGCGAGTTGAGGGCCTACCGCATATGATGCGCTTTCTCTTATCCGGCCTAGGCAGTCCTAAGGAAACCGCTGAAATCCTTTCTTATTTGGCGTTCGATCCAATTTACCTAAGTCAACTCGTGGACTTAGGCTATAAAGACATTCAAAAGCAAAAAGAAAATTTAATACAATTCTTAAAACTTTGACGGTAGTGTGCAGGGGTCATGAGCACCCCTCAATTCCCGGCTTTACTCAACCGCGAACTCGGTTGGCTGAAATTCAATGAACGCGTTCTTTATCAATCGCGCGATTCGCGCAATCCGCTCCTCGAGCGGATTCGTTTCCTTAATATTTTTCATTCCAACTTAGACGAATTCTTTATGAAGCGGGTGGGCGGTCTGCAACGCCAATTCTTTTCGAGCGTGTCGACGGTTTCACCCGACGGCCTCACGCCCGAGGAACAGTTGAAACTGATTCGCGCGGACGTGCTGCGACTGAACGAAGATGTGCGCACTCTGCTCCATGACCACCTGCTGCCCCAGCTCCAAGCCGCACAGATTCATCTTTTGACGTGGAGTGAGCTCACGCCGGAAGAGCAGGAATGGGGCAAAACTTTTTTCCGCGATCGCATTTTCAGCGTGCTCACCCCAATGGCCGTGGATCCGGGCCACCCGTTTCCGCTTATCTCCAGCCTATCCACCTCACTGGCGGTCTCACTTAAGGTTCCCCATGAGGAGGATCTGCTTTTCGCTCGCATTAAAATTCCGGATGTTTTCCCCTCGTGGCTGCGCATTCCCAACACCCCGCAGGGCGTGGAGCGTTTTATCAGCGTTCTGGATCTCGTACGCGAGAATTTAGATCAGCTCTTTCCGCGCATGCAGATCAGCAACGTGATGGCGTTTCGCGTGACCCGCAATGCCGATATCGACGCGGACACGGAGGGTGTTGAAGACCTGCTCGAGCTGATCGAGGAAGAGGTCAAGCAGCGCAAGTTTGCCGAGGTCGTGCGCCTCGAGCACGGACCCAATGCCGACCCGTGGCTGCTCGATTTCTTGGTCGACGAACTCGATCTCACAGCCGACGATATTTACGAATACCCGATGCCACTCGAATTTAAAAATTTCGCGGCGATCGTGGCGCTCAACTTTCCTCAGCATAAATTCAAACCTTGGACTCCAGTCACGGTCGGCGCCCTGACCGACGAAAGCGCCAACATCTTCAACATTGTTCGCAACTCCGACGTTCTGGTTCACCATCCCTATGAGAGTTTCTCCACTAGCGTGGAACGATTTATCGTGACGGCCGCCTCCGACCCAACGGTCGTAGCCGTGAAGATGACGCTCTATCGGACCAACGAAGATAGTCCGATTGTCCACGCCCTGATCCGCGCGGCCGAGCTGGGCAAACAGGTCGTGTGCCTCGTGGAACTCAAAGCGCGCTTCGATGAAGAACGCAATATCTTCTGGGCCCAGGCCATGGAAAAAGCCGGAGTGCACGTCGTGTACGGCATTGTGGGTTTAAAAACCCACGCCAAGCTGGCACTCGTCGTACGGCGCGAGCGTGAAGAGTTTCGCTCCTATGTGCATATCGGGACCGGCAACTATCATTCCAACACCGCCAAGCTCTACACCGATATTGGCCTGTTGACGTCGAAACCCGATATCACCAATGAAGTGGTTCAAATTTTCCATTATCTTACGGGCCGCTCTCTCAAAACCGACTACAACCATCTTCTCGTTGCTCCGATCAATATGAAGGCCAAATTCTTGGAGATGATCCGGCAGGAACTTGAAAATGCCCGGCACGGACTGCCAGCAGGAATCGTCGGTAAGTGCAACAGCCTCGAGGACAAAAATATCATCGAGGCCCTTTACGAAGCCTCCCAGGCGGGTGTGAAAATCGACTTGATC
>JALHOQ010000049.1 GCA_022842925.1 Bdellovibrionales bacterium | reverse complement strand
TTTTGTTCAGGTGAAGGACACGCTCCAGGCTTTGCAGGCTTTCGGCCGCCACTGGCGCCGCAAACACGGTTTTAAAGTTCTCGGTATCACAGGGTCCAACGGCAAAACCTCAACCAAAGAATTTCTCTACGCTTTGCTCAAAGACCGCTTCCGGACCCATGCTTCAAAGGGCAGCTACAACAATCACTGGGGCGTTCCGCTGTCGATTTTAGAAGCCGGCCCCGAAATAACCCATTTGATTTTAGAAATGGGCATGAACCACATTGGAGAGATCTTCAAACTCTGTCAGATCGCCGAACCGAATATCGTCGGCGTGACGACTGTGGGCCGCGCCCATATCGGTGAGCTGGGTTCGCAAGAAAACGTGGCCAAGGCCAAAGAAGAAATTTACTTGGCCTGTCCGAGCGCCCTGCACATCTTTAACGGCGACAATGAGTGGACCATGCGCATGGAAACGCGTTCGCACGGGCCGAAAATCATCTTCAGCGCGTTCAATGCCGAGCGGGAGGTGCACTTCCGCGCTCAGCGTCTGAACTGGGAGGGCCTTGATATCATCGGCCACATCAAGGGCGAAAAAGGCCATTGCTGGGTCCACGTGCTGGGGCGCCACAATGTGGTGAATCTGATGGCAGCGTCGGCGTTCGCTCTGGCCGCCGGAATGACTCCGTCTGAAATCTGGGCCAAGCTTCCCACCATCAACGATACCGCTTGGGGCCGCAATCAGGTTTTGACCTTGAACAACGGCGCCAAAATTCTGTTCGACGCGTACAACGCCAATCCCGACAGCGTGACGGCCTTGCTAAAAAATCTTTATGAAATGGAAGTGCCCGGGCGGAAGTTTTTGGTCATGGGCGATATGCGCGAACTCGGTTCGTTCACCGAGAATGCGCACGAAGAGGCGGGCGAGAAGGCCGGCGCCGTCGGTTTTGAGGGCATTTGGTATGTGGGTGAAAATGGGGCCGCGTTTCAGCGCGGGCTGAACAAGGTGGCGAAGCCGAATGTCTTTCACCACAGCCCGGACGTGGACGAGAGTATTAACAGTAAATTTTTGGGCCTTTTGCGTGACGGGGATTTGGTCGCCGTCAAAGCTTCGCGCGGGATCGCTTTGGAGCGAGTACTTAAAGCGTGGCCGCTCAAAACGCCGCTCGGGCCGAAACCTTAGAGGAATTTTGCAATGCTTTATAAATTTTTAGTGGATGTCTCGGAAACCAGCAGCGCTTTCTCCGCTCTCAACGTTTTTCGCTACATCACCTTTCGCACTTTTGTTTCGTTCTTCACCGCGTTTCTAGTCTGCTATTTCTTTGGCCCTTATTTTATTCAGACTTTAAAGCGGAGACACTTTGGCCAAAGCATTCGCAGCGACGGCCCGCAATCGCATCAGAAAAAATCGGGCACTCCCACCATGGGCGGTGGCTTGATTCTGTTTGGCGTTCTGGTGCCGGCCTTCTTGTGGGTGGACCTGACTTCGCCGCTGGTGCTTGGCGTTCTGGCTGTGACTTTTGGTTTTGGCCTGGTCGGCTATTGGGACGATTGGTTGAAGGTTTCGAAGAAGAACGCCAAGGGCGTGAAGGGCAAAGTTCGGCTCGCGGCGGAGTTTTCGATCGTCGGGGCGGTCTTGTGGTATTTGATTTATTTCAATCACATGCCGACCGTGGTGACCTTTCCGTTTTTTAAGCACCTCCATTTTGAACTGGGCTGGGGCTATCTGGTCTTTGCCTCGCTGGTTGTGGTTGGCTGCGCCAACGCGGTGAACCTAACCGACGGCTTGGACGGTCTGGCCATTTTCCCCGTAATTATTTGCGCGGGAACCCTAGGCTTGTTCGCTTATGTGGCGGGGCACGCCCGAATCGCCGAATACTTGGCCGTCCCGTATATGGCAGGGACAGGAGAGCTCTGCGTCTTGGCGGGGGCCGTTATGGCGGCCGGGATGGGTTTTTTATGGTTCAATACCTATCCGGCCCAGGTTTTTATGGGGGATGTCGGAAGCCTTTCGCTGGGCGGCTTTCTGGGGATTATGGCCGTTATCAGTCAGAACGAGCTTTTGTTAGTGGTATTGGGCGGAGTCTTTGTGGTAGAAGCGCTGTCAGTGATAACCCAAGTCATATCGTTTAAACTGACCGGCCGGCGTGTATTTAAAATGGCGCCCATCCACCACCATTACGAATTAAAGGGTCTGGACGAAACCAAAATCATCGTACGTTTTTGGATTATCTCCATCCTGCTGGCGGTCTTGTCTCTCGCAACGTTGAAGTTGCGATAACTGCCGAGGTAGGTACATGGAGCTGAGCGAACTAAATGGCAAACGGATTCTTATTGTCGGTTTAGCCAAAACCGGCGTGTCGTTGGCCAAATTGCTAAACCGCTACAATGCGGTGGTCACAATCTCGAGAAGCTGGACGGGCTGAATGTGACTCTGGAATTGGGTGGTCACACTCCCAAGACCTTTCTGAGCCAGGATCTGATCATCCTGTCGCCCGGCGTGCCGCCGCACTTGAAGATTTTCGATTACGCCCGTTCTCAGGGTGTGAATGTAACTGGTGAGCTTGAGTTCTGCGCCCAGTTCATCACCGATGAACCGATTATCGCGGTGACCGGCACCAACGGCAAAACGACCACCACGCACCTGATTTACACATTTTTGGCCGAAAGCGGCGTTAAGACGTGGATCGGTGGGAACATCGGTGAACCGTTGAGCGATTACTTGCTTAAAGGTGAAAAGGCCGACGTGCTGGTATTAGAAGTTTCGAGTTTTATGCTCGAGCATGTGCAGAACTTTAAGCCGACCAATATCGTGTTTACGAACTTGGCCGAGAATCACCTCGACCGTTATCGCACCATGGAAGAGTACGTAAATGCGAAACGGAAGATTTTCTTAAAAACCAATGGCAAGACGACTTCAATCTTGAACGCCGACGACAATGCGGTGGTCGAGTTGGCGCGGGATCCGATGGTGCAGCAGGGTCGGATTTTCTACTTCTCACGTAAGCCGATTTTAGAGCCGCAGATTATGGAAATCGGCGGAGCGGTGACGATTAAAAATCAGGTCCGCATGCGCACGCACGCTCGCCCTGAAATTGAGTACTACTCAGTTGAATCGACCAAGATGCGCGGCAAGCACGCTCACGAGAACATTATGGCGGCGATCTTGGCCGCACGTGAACATGGCGCCAAGCACGAAGTGATCCAGCAGTGTATTGAGAATTATAAAGGCATGCCGCACCGTTTGGAGTATGTGCGCAAGGTGGGCGGCGTGGAGTTTTACAACGACTCCAAGGCCACCAACGTGCACGCGGTTTTGCGCGCCTTGGATTCATTCGAAGAGAATGTGATCCTGATCATGGGCGGCAAAGAGACCAATCTGAACTACGCGCCTTTGCGCGATAAGATTCAGCGCAAAGTGAAGACTTTGATTCTGGTCGGTGAGGCCAAAGAGCGCATCAATCGCGATATCGGCGATTTTAGTGAGACGTTTTTGATCGGCACGTTCGAAGAGGCGGTATTGATCGCCTACCAGAAATCGAGGATCGCCGACACCGTGCTCCTGTCGCCAGGCGCTTCGTCGTTTGATATGTTCGACTCCTATGTCGAGCGCGGGAATTACTTTAAAGAAATTGTGAATAAGTTTCGCTAGTCTCGCTTGCCGAGACTAGCCAGCCGAGCACTCACAACTCGGCCCGGGCCGAGTGGCTCGGTTTTGCGACTTTGCCCGGGCAAAGTTCACGGACTCAAACAATCCGGCTGGTCGGGATTCTGACGTCGGAACTCGGTTGTTTCCGCCAGTAGGTCGGCGTCGAAGCGATTGAGTTGGCGGGCATTGCAGTAGGCGGCGCGGGCGGCGGGTAGATCACTTTCCTTCCACAGCACGCGACCCCAAATTCGCCACATCAAGGCGAGCGCCGCGTGTTCGTGGGCGTTTTTCTGCGCAAATTCAGCGTTAACCAAAAGCGGTGCGATTTCGTCGCGGATTTTCTGCGGCTGTTCGGTGAGCCAATACAAATGCGCGAGGTTAGCCCAAGCCACGGCTACATCGGGCTTGAGATCGCGCGCTTTCAGCAAACTCTCGCCCGCAGTTGCGAAATTCTTTTCTGCTAGTTCGGCATTCGCCAAATTCACCCACGAGTGATAGCTGGCTGGATTCTTTGCAACTGTATCGGCGCTGAGCGCGCGCGAATTCTTCCACACCGGTACCCGCAGAATGCTAAGTAAGGTACACAAGACCACGAACACTACCGCCAAGGCATAGCGAACTTCAAGTCGGGGAATTTTAGCCGTGGTAAAAACAGCGGCGATCGCGAGGCTCAAGCCGATGCCCGGTAGATACATATAGCGATCAAAAACCGTCGAGATATCTTGAGCCGCGAACCCGACAAACCCTAAGGTCGGCGAAAGCAGAATCAGAAAAAATCCCAAGGAACCCCAGAAGGATCGGGGTGGTCGGCGGTGAAAAGCTGCGAGCACTCCTAGAATCACGATAAAAACGGCCACAGCGGCAACAAGCCATGAGTAGCGACCCTGCTCCAGAGCAAGCGCGGGCGTCCGGCCGTAGTCGGCGGACAAAGCCACCGGCGCGAAGAATTTCACCAAATAGTGCCAAACCGCATCGGCCGCGATCAATGGCTTATCCCAAAGGCGAACTTCAGGAATTCGCGTATTCACAAACTGCTTCTGCAGCTGCGAAGTCCAGCCCGCGGCCACCAGAGCCAGCATAATCCAAAAGCCCATCATCAAGGGTTTTAAGCCCCGCCGCTCGCTAAACCAGCTCAACCAGCGCACGGCCAAAGGCAGAACCACGATCCCCGGCTTGCATAACAACCCCAGCGCGAACAAAACCGTGGCGAACACACGCCGCAAAGTCGCGCTCCAGGTTGGAAACAGGCGATCCGAAGTATTCCAAGCGGCTAACACCGCACTCAAACCAAAGAACGCGGCCATCACATCGCGGCCGCCCGAAATCCAAGCCACTGTTTCAACCTGCAGGGGGTGAATCGCGAACAGCGCCGCCGTAAACAGCGCAAAAGGCGTGTGATCCTTGGCCCGCTCATCAAGCCCTCGCATATTTGAACTCGCTAGAATTTTTCTAGCTAATACAAAAACCATCACACTGTTGAAGAAATGCAATAAAACATTCAGCAGATGAAAGGCCATCGGCGACGGCCAGAGCTGCCAGAGCCAAGTCCAGACCGTATAGGCCACCGGGATGTAGAATCCGTAGTATTCTTTCTGCCAGAAGCGGCCAACATCGCCGTCTAATAGCCAGGGGTTCTGAGTGATATGCTGGGCATCGTCCCAGCTGAGGAACTCACCCGTTAAAGAGCGCGCGAACACGGCCGCGCAGAGAAAAAATAAAAGCACAATCGGCATACCCCTTAAGGGTGACCGATTGTGCTTTCAAATTCAATTACAGTAATGAACGCAGCACGTTCACTTGCGCATCGAGTTCCTGCGGATCGATATCGAGGGTCTTTTGGGCGTCGAGCACGGCACTCTCGATCCGCTTTTTTACCTCGACCTGAAGAATGGGCAGATGCTTGGCGGGGTCTGGATTGCTGGAGAAGACTTGCGCGATATCCTGTTCCTCCATGGCTTTTTGCATGGCGGCTTGCTGAGTTTCGAGCTCAACCAACTTTTGTTTTGCTGCCACTAGCTCAGGATTTTGCGGATTTTCCTTTTCAGCTTCAGTAATTTTCTCTTTCAGGTCTTTCACCGCTTCAGCCATCTTCGCTGCGTTGCCAATCACTTCATCGCCCCCGGCGGCGGCGAACACTGTGACATAATTTTGAAAGATATTTCGAATCAAAAGTTTAGTCCCCGAGGACGCCTGGCTGCCGAGTATGGCTTGCAGGGCCTCGATCACCGCAATAAACTTAGCCGCCGACATTTTTGCCGGAGCCTCTGAAGGAAACAGACCCACGATCGGAGTCAGCACTTTGGCTAGCTCCTGAACGTTCATGCCCGCCTTGTTGAGCATGCGCTTCTCACTGATCTCGCCAATGCGCTTGATCGCGAGAAAGGAAACCGAGTTTTGCGGTAGGGCGTAAAACAGATTGCCGTTGCCGCGGCTTAAGAACGCCGCACCCTTTTTCGCCAGAGCCTGATGATCGCCGGAGCCCTCGATAACCTGCCCGGTGTAGAACGCACCCAAACGGTTTTCATTCACTTCGGTTTTGCCGGGGATAAACATACCGACTTGCACGAATTCACCCAGGGACTTTAACAAATTCGCCTCGGCCTGGAACAACGGCATCGGCTCGACCTTCACATCGGGCTTGTTCGAAATCAGGGTGGGCAGTGAACGCTTCAGCTGGGATGTTAAATCCACCCCTCGAAGAGTTCGCTCAAGATATTGATTTAGAAACGCTGTGCGCAGATCCGGCTCGTCCATCATGGCGGGGAAGAAACTGCGCGCCAGGTGGATCAGAGAGTTGTCCATTCGCATGGCCATAAGTTTGGACGCGTTCAGACGGTCGGGGGCCACGCCGAACACGTCGGCCGCTTCTTTCATATCGTTCACCGCGGTCGAGTAACGGATCGGGCTAATGCTATGGCCCACCTCAGTCAAATGCTTCACGCCGCGCTTGCCGAGGAGTTGTTGGATGCCGGGCGAGGTACAGGCGTCGGCGAAGGAGTCACGCTGAAGAAGCGCGAGTTCCCCTTGCAATTTACTAAACTCGATGGCCGTGATTTCACCTCGGCTGTTTTGGCCCACGCAGTAGCGGTTCGGCATATAAGCCACCTGGAGGAAGAACTGCGCAATCTTGTCGCGCACGGGCTTATAAACGCGGTACTGCTCGGCCAGTGTAGAGGTCTTCATCTTTTCTAACAATTCGGCGTAGGTCTTTGGGGTGAAGCGCTCTAGGTATTGATCTTTTTGACCGGTGAACTCGGCTACGTGAAAGCGCCACTGGTCGTAGAATCGTTTTAAGCCAATCAAAATTCTAAGTCGCTTTTGATAAAATAGATCCAGCTCCGTTCCTGGCCGATACTCCTGGCCATAGCGATAAAGAGTGTTCAGTACATCGTTCCAATAATCTTCAATATAATTGTCCACCACTTCCATGGGCGTTGAGCCACTATCCCAACGGGCGCACATGGGATCCGAACTGAGTTTTTCCTCAAGATCCCAGCAGTTTCGATACGGGCGAACCTGTCCGTTGAACTGGGCCAAGCGTTTATAACCGGACTGTTCGCGAACGGAGGCCATGCGTCCGTCCTTAAGTTCAACCTGGTCGGCATACATAAAGCGCAAAACTGCAATGTCGTATTTGCCTGGAACAGGGGGCGCTTCAGCCGAGCGACGGCCACCATAATCCATAACCGTAGAGACCGTCGGCACTTCGTTGAACGGAAGGAATTCCTCAGGAAAGGCTTCGCCGTTCAGACCAGAGAAATTTTTGCGGATTTCATCAGCGGTCCAAAGGTTCTTTGGATCCGTCTCCGAGGAGCCCGCGAAATTGTGCATAACTCCGAAGTTGTGTAAGAGTTCATGGATAGTCGTGGTCAGCACCGGCAAACGAACCAGGCGATTCACACATTTTTCCACGACCGGATGTTCATCTTCAGTATGTACGTCTTTCCCCTTCTTGGTGCGCGCCAGGAATTCATCAACTTCGGGGCAAAAGGCTTTGATTTGTCGGGCGATCAGTCGCTCGGAGCCGGCGGTTTGATTGCCAGAGCTGAACTCCTCTTCAACCAAAAGTTCGTTTGCGGCGGACGAAGTCATAATGGCCCGCGCTCTTTTGAAAGCATCTTCGGCATCGCGAATAGGTCCGCGTCCGTCCGTGCGTTCGATCCACTTTTTATATTTCGGCGTCATATAATCGAGCGCTTGAAATTTGGATGGTTGGAGGTCGCTCTTATCTTTGTATGCATAAAACTCAAATGGTGTATGGCGAGTTGATCCATCCTTGTTGACGGTCACGGCCATCAGCGGTCCCACTCCGATTACGGACCCATTGGCTTCGGTGGTGAATGGGCTGGTCTGTGCGTTGATGGTCATTTGACCGCCGGCCTGGCGCATATAGGCTCGCACCTGTGTTGCCATGCCCGCTAGAAATCCGGAGAGTTTAATATTGGTAGTGGCCGATATGATTTGACCGTTGCGGCTGTCGGCGAGCGAGGGCCCGTATCCGAGATTCGATGTGCTCCGAATTGGGTTTACGATATGGAGGATGTTGTAACGGAGATCGCCAAGGTCAACATCGTGAGATTCGTCAATGCGCACACGAATCGACGTGCCGGCCTTTTGAAAGCTTTGGTCGAGGAAATGGATTGCATATCGGGCCAATTCCCGCACCCATCCGTATTCTTCGTTGCTTTTTGGCGTCTCTGTCGAGAAGTGATAGACGATTTCCTTTTGCGCCGGATTAAACCGATTCATCATCTGCCGGGCCTCCACATCGCGTCGGCGCTGAATGCGGCGGTCCCACTCAAAGACCCGGGTCGTGCTGAAGTATCCAAACGTTTCCCGATCCTTTTCAAAGAAAGGACGTGGTTCAGCCATTTCTTGATTGGGATCAATGCGGCGGAGGGAATATCGGATCTTAACGCCCGAAGAGGCCTTCAGAATTGTAAAGCTGAAATAATCTTTGGTCAGCTTCAAATCGGCGAGCTGGTTTCGACCTTGTATTCGAGCCAAGGCGCCAAAGATGGAATCTTCGTCAGGAGTGACGACTTCCTCGAATTTCAGCTTTACGAATGGGCGTTTAGTCTCTTCATTTCTGTGAATTTCTTCTTCGCGCATGCCCTGATCGCGGCCGGTGACTTCAGCTTGGTACTCTTTCCATTCCAAGGGGATCGACAAAACGTAGGCTTGATTCAATCGGTCATCGTCACGCACGCGCTCGTCTTTGTTTAGATTGATGCCTTGAAGGGCTTTTTTGTTCGAAAGGTCGAGTCGAACCCGGCTGGCGGCGCGGAAGTTCACGTCGTGTCCCTGTTGCATCCCCAGATCGCCTTCCATGCCGAGCTGTGCGGCCACGATCGTAGCCTGATAATACCACTCACCCTTAAAGTAAGAGGCGGGGTACACGTCGATTTTATCGAGGGCTTCGAATACCGTGCGAGAGGTGCGATCAATGCGGAAGTGAGTCGCTTCGGATTTATCGGCGATCGAGACTTCGATCAGGCGGCTGGTGCGCTTGTCGTCTTCGTTGCGCGCATGTTCAATACGGAAAAAGCGAACTCTATAGCCAACGAGAGGTACACCCAGTAACCCATCTTCGAGCTGAACAGCGTAGGGCCACTCTTCAAATGGAAGATCCGCCTTTTTGCCGACTTTAAGCACGCGGAGATACTGGTCAGTCAGCTGTACTCGCCCTTCATATTTGAAACTCGGGCGGCCGCGAAGAGGCAGATCGTTGCCGAGGAGCTCGGAATCGGTTTTGTACTGGACGAGCGGAAGCTTGTTCACCACGTCGGGCATATCGTCCGCGACTTCCACTTGCTTCTCAGACGCCGAAATCAGCGAGCCATCGATCGCGGCAAGCGTGGTGATCGTAAAGCGCTGCTTGCCGACTTCCGTAATCAGCTGGGCGTCGACACCCTGGCCTTGAGCCAATCGGGTCGGGCGCTTTTTTACGCAGGCCGTGGTGCCTAGGGCAAAAACCATCAGGGCTGCGACTGTCGAATTTAACCGTTTCATCTTCTCTCTCCTCAAAAAACCTTACATAAAATAGCGAAAACTTAAGCCGATCACGCGGGTGTCGGTGTCAAACAAGGCATTGTCCGTCACGATTCGATCACGCCAGCGGGCGTACGCCGAGACGCTCGCGCGACCGGTGATCGCCACACCCATAGAGACCCGCAGCGTTTGCACGTTGATGCGGGTGTCGGCGTACCCGATCAGATGGGTGAAATCGTAATCGACCGCCGTCGTGGTTTTATAAATGCGAAGACCGAGGCCTAAGCCATTGGTGAACATCCAGGGCGAGTTGTAGCGGTAGCCCGCCTCGTCGGCGGTTTCGAAGCGGTAGAAGCTGTAGGCGATTTCGTGGCTGCTGCGGGCAAAAACAGATTGCCGATAGAGGGGATAGCGAACCGAAAGGGATGGGGCGATCATGGCCTGCATCGAGGCGCGACTCGAAATGGTCGAGGTCGGCAACGTCAGTTCGAGATCGCCGTCAGCTTCAATTCCGTTTCGCAAGTGGATCAGGCGGCGGATCGCGTACCCCAGAGTGGAGTCGGTGGCGCCGTAACGGTGCGGGTTTTCGACCTCGTTGACCGACGGGCGGTTAAAACCGGCCGAAGCGTAGATCGAATGCCAGGGCCGATAACTGTAGCCGATCGTGGCTGATCCGCCAAAGTTGTAATAGTCCAGCTCGTCGCTGCCTCGACTGCCGCTGAGGTTAAGTTGCGCCGACCAGGGTGAGGCCGCCGGCCGGGTCTCGAGCGACGAGGAAGAGTAAGCGGCCGAAATCTGGGGCCAAACCATTAGGCAAAGGGTGACGAGAATCGTCGCCTGAAAAATGCCATATGTGAAGTGGGACCCAGAAAGTTTCATCACGAGTGAACAGTTCAATAAACGTACCGCCAACAGACCTACGGCTTGATGGCCTAACATACTGAAATCATTATACTTATCGTTAGTATAAGACGAGGTCGCGAGCGCCCAGTGACATTTAATGGCTTGGGGTCTTAACCTAGGAGATATGCAGCTTGATCGTGGCGTCCTGTTGTCGGTGTTTTTCTTAATCGGTCTTGGCCTGGTTCAGGTCTATTCCTCCAGTTATATTTTCGCGACCGAAACGTATGGCGACGGGCTGTATTTTTTTAGAAAACAACTATTGTTTTCAGTCCTCGCGGCCGGCGCCTTGCTCGCCATGTATCTCTTGCCGTGGAAGTACTCGCAGAAAGTCGGCTTGGCTTGCTGGCTCCTTTCGGTGATCTGCGTGGTCGGAACATTTCTACCCGGAGTGGGGGTGCGGGCCGGAGGAGCTCATCGCTGGATTGCCTTACCGTTCGGATTCCGTTTCGAACCGGGGGAACTTCTCCGCGTAACGTATCCCTTCGCATTGGCGCCATTGATCAGCACCTATGCCCAAGGCAAAATCGATCGCGGCTGGCACCTTCGCTTACTCGCGGTGCTGTCGCCATTGACTCTCGTTTACCTGCAACCCGATTTTGGCAGCTTCGTGATTATACTCGGGCTCACGGCCTGCCTCTTCCTTGCCTTTGGCCTGCGCTGGCGCTGGATACTGAGTGGCGCGCTTGTGGCACTACCGATTTTGGCCTACATGGTGGCCTCGTCGCCGTACCGTCGCCTGCGCATCGAAGCCTTTATCAATCCGTGGGCGGACCCCGCCGAGAAGGGTTTTCAAGTTATTCAAAGCCTACTCAGTTTTTATTCCGGCGGCCTTACGGGGGTCGGGCTCGGTCAAGGGCAGGGCAAGCTGTTCTTTTTGCCTGAGGCCCACACCGATTTTACTTTGGCGGTGCTCGGTGAAGAGATGGGCTTTATCGGATTTTTTATTTTGCTTATGGTATACGGTTTTCTCGTGTTTCGCGGCTTTCAAGTTTCCTTGCAGCTTAAGAAAAATTACGAACGCGCGCTGGCGCTTTCGTTCGCGCTGCTGATCGTCTTCGCCGTGTTTATCAATGTCGGCGTGGCGCTCGGCCTATTGCCGACCAAGGGGTTGACGCTGCCGCTCCTGAGCTACGGTGGCAGTTCGCTGGTCGCCACTTGCATGATGATCGGATGGTTGCTCAATTTGGAGCGAGGTTCGGAGACGCCCCTCTCCTTTCGGGAAAAAGAGATCGATTGATGACGACCAAGGTTTTGATCGCCGCCGGTGGAACGGGAGGGCATATCTATCCCGCCCTCGCCATGGCCGATGAATTTCGCCGCCTAAGGCCCGAGATCCAAATCGAGTTTGTGGGAACGGTTCATGGACTAGAAAACAAGCTTGTTCCCGCCAAGGGTTATAAGGTTCATCACCTACCTATCGGTCGGCTCAACTCCAATGTGTCACTTCTCGAACGGCTCACCACGGTTTTGAAGCTGCCCTTCGCCTTTCTAAAAAGTTTTTTACTTCTTCGACGCGAAAAACCCGCTTTCGTTCTCGGTGTAGGTGGCCATGCTTCGGGCCCGCTGCTGTTGACCGCGGCCCTCACCGGATACCGCACGGCGATTTGGGAGCCCAACGCCATGCCGGGGATGGCGAATCGGATTCTTTCCCGTTTTGTGGATGAGTGCTGGGTCGTTTTTCCTGACGCTCGGGCATTTTTAAAAACGCAAAAGGCCCTTTCCGCCGGGATGCCGGTACGCGGTGAGATTGAGGCGCCGCCGGCGCCCAACGCCGCCGAGAAAGGGTTTCGTATTCTCGTCTTTGGCGGCAGCCAGGGCGCGCGCGGGGTGAATACCTGCGTCACGGAGATGGTCAAGGCCGATCCGGCCTGGGCCCGTCAGTTTCATTTCGTGCAACAGACCGGCCCGGCGGACTTCGAGCGCGTCAAAGGCCTTTATGGCGATGCGCTGACCAAGCTGCCCGTTGAGCTCAGAGAATATCTTCACGATATGGGCCAGCAGTACGCCAATGCCGATTTGGTTATCTGCCGGTCCGGGACCGGGACGCTTTCTGAACTCGCCGCCTGCGGCAAGGCGGCGATATTAATCCCATTTCCGTTTGCTTCCGACGACCATCAGAGGAAAAATGCCGAAAGTTTGGTGACCCGGAAAGCGGCCGTGATGATTCTGCAAAAAGACCTCACGCCCGAACGCCTGCGCAAGGAAATTGATTGGTTGCGCTCCGATCCGGCCCAGCTTGAAGAAATGGCGAAAAACATCCGCGCCTTCCACCAACCAAGGGCGGCGGAAAACTTGGTGAAAGAATTTTTGGAGAGAATCCATGAGCATGCGGCTCGCTAAAGCCAAAGTGCATTTTATCGGAGTCGGCGGCATTGGAATGTGCGGCCTAGCCGAACTCCTGCACAATCTCGGCGCTCAGGTGACGGGCAGTGATGCTTCGGAGAATTCGCAAACCGTGCGCCTCACGCAACTGGGAATTCCCATATTTCACGGTCACGCGCCGGAGAATCTCGGCGACGCCGAAGTGGTCGTGTATTCGAGCGCGGTCAAAGAATCGAATGTCGAATTCAAGGCCGCGCGCCAAGCGAAGATTCCCCTGATCCGGCGAGCCGAGGCTTTGGCGCAGATCATGAGCTTGAAGCGGGGAATTGCCGTGGCCGGCACTCACGGTAAAACTACGACGACCAGTTTAACGGCGTCGATTTTTCTCGCGGCTAAGGTGGATCCGACCATTATCGTCGGCGGCCGGCTCGATATCATCAAATCAACCGCGCAACTGGGCCAGGGCGATTGGCTGATCGCCGAGGCGGATGAGAGTGATGGAAGTTTCACCCACCTCAGCCCCGAGATCGTGATCATCACCAACATCGACAACGACCATTTGGACCACTACAAAACTTTCGCCAATTTAGAGGGCGCGTTCTTGGATTTCGCCCAGCGCATTCCCTTTTACGGATCGGCCATTATTTGCGGTGATGATCCAAAAGTGCGCCAACTCTTCTCAAGCTTTGGCAAAAAAGTGATCTTTTATGGGGTCCATCCCGACAACGACTTCGTGTTGGCTAAAAACGGCGGGCATTGGGATGTGAGTCAGGACGGGCTGAAAATCGGGGAGTTGAACCCGAGCATTCCCGGTCAGCACAATGCTCTCAATTCGCTGGCTGCATGTCTGGCCGCCACTCAGGCAGGAATTCCGTTCGCGGCGGCGGCCGACGCGGTGGCTGACTTTCAAGGCGTGGATCGCCGCTTTCAGCATAAGGCCTTTATTCGCGGTATCGATTTCTACGACGACTACGGTCACCATCCGACCGAGGTCAGCGCGGTCCTTTCCGGCTTCAAAGACAAGTTTCCTGAACGAAGATTGATTACGATTTTTCAGCCCCATCGGTATTCGCGTACGCAACTGTGTTGGGATCAGTTTCTGACCTGTTTTAAAGATACGGATGTACTCTTCGTTATGGATATTTATCCGGCCGGGGAATCTCCCATCAATGGCATCAGTGCCGAGAACCTGGTGGAGCAAATGGATCATCCCGACCGCCGCTACTTAAGCCGCAAAGACGATCCAAAACTGGAAGCGGTAAAAGCCGAATTGAAGAGCGGGGATATCTTGGTGACCCTGGGGGCCGGAGATATTTCGAAACTCGGCGAGCAGTTCACCGATTCGTTCGCCAAGAGTTGAGGGTCGCGCTTGGAAATTCGCGAGAATGTATTTCTCAAAGACTATGCCTGGTGGAAGATCGGCGGACCGGCGGACTTCTTTTGCCTGCCCAAAACCGTAGGTGAAGTTCAGGAAGCTGTGGAGTTCGCGCGCTCGCGCGGGCTCGAGATCACGGTCTTGGGTGGCGGCACCAATGTCTTGATCAGCGATCGCGGCATCGACGGTCTTGTGATTTGCATGAAGCAGCTAGTGGGAACGTCGGTGCACGAGGATGAGAACTTCGTGCGGGTGGAGGCGCTGGCCGGAACGGCGAAATCCGAACTGACTAAGATTTTTTTAAAGCGCAAGCTGGCGCCCGCCCTTTTTCTTTGCGGTCTACCCGGTGACGTCGGCGGCGGCGTAGTTATGAACGCGGGTGTGGCCGAACAGATCGAGCCCCGGGAGTTTGTGGAAATAGTCAGTTGGGTCGAAGTTTTGGATTTGCAAAAAAACGGGGTTCGGCGCCTGCGCAAGGATGAATTGCAGTGGCGCTACCGTCATACCGATGGCTGGCAGCCGGGAATTATCGTGAAGGCCGAGATCATCTGGCCGAACCGCCCCGACGACACGATTTCGCGCAAGGTTACTGAGGCCACTAAAGCCCGACGGAGCAAACAGCCGCTCGAGCTTCCCAGCTGCGGGAGCACGTTCAAAAATCCTAAACCCCATTCGGCCGGGGCCCTGATCGAAAAAGCGGGGCTTAAAGGTTACACTGTGGGGAGCGCCCAGGTTTCGCCTAAACATGCCAATTTTATCGTAAATCGGGGCGGTGCCAGCGCTTCGGATGTTGACAGCATCATTCGGCATGTTCGTGACGAGGTGAAACGTCAGTTCCAAGTCGACTTGGAGACGGAAGTTCGGTATCTCGGACGCTGGTAATTATGGGTGAATTCCGAACGTTAGTTTTTTTATTTATCGGTCTCGTGATCGTCTGGAGCGCCCCGCCCGCCGCAGCGGAGCGGCGAATCTGCCCGCAGGTGCGGATCAAAGATGGCCGCCTCGACCTCAACGCCAATGAAAAAGTCCTCGTTTGCGGCAGCGAAAAGGGGAGCGATGTATGGAAGACCGTACCGCTCTCGCAGTCCGAGTACCATCTTCGGACCTATCTGCAGAACCGGGGCTATCCCAATCCAACCTTTGAGCGCCACGGTTCCGAACTCTGGGTTTGGACCGGTCCACGTTTAACCGTGAAACATTTGAAGGCTGAACCGCCGGCTCCGATGTTGGACTTGAGTCGTAAGCGCCTGGTCATTGGCTACCCTCTGGCATCCGAGATTCTCGATGACGTTACAAACTGGGCGGAGATGGAATTGCGCTCGAGTGGATACGCCTGTCCAAACGTGGGCGTACAGGGTCAAGCGTGGGATCAATCGGTTGTTATAAACGCCAGGCCGGGGGAGCGCACTTTGGTGCGTCGCCTGAATTGGGAAGGGCGTGAACAGCTGCATCCTTCCGTGCTGGCCCGCTATTCGGCGGTAAGAATGGGCGAGCCCTATGACGTGCGTGAGAGTCAACTCACGACCGCGCGCTTGTTTGCCGATGGTCTTTTTCAGTCCGCCAGTATACAGGCCCGCTGCGATGGGCCGCATGCGGATTTGGTTCTAAAAACCTCCGTCGGCAAGCCTCGCTTGTTCTCCTTTGGTTTCGGCGCCTCAACCGAGGAACTGATTTTTATCGACATTGGACTTCGTAACAGCCGGCTCGACAACCGAGCTTCGAGCTTTACGACACTGCTGCACGCCTCGCAGCTCCAGCAAAACCTAAGTTTGAGCGCGGAACTGTTTTCGTTTCCGTTCTGGCCGACCGTCTTTTGGGGGCCGCGCTTTCGCGTGGGGCGTGAGTACGAACGCGACTATGAAGTGGTCAACGCGCGCGCGGGAGCTGATATCGGTCGCCGCTGGGATCAGCTAAAGGCCCGTTGGCATGCGCGGGGTGGACCGACGTTGAACTATGTCAACACGGTGACGGGCGTAGGTCCCTCGGAGACGTCGTACTTAAACTGGGAAGCCTCGATTACGGCGGCAAGCCATATCTATGAGTTCTATATGCGCGATCAATCGCGCGGCTGGCTAGGGCGCTTGGATTACCGCGGACAGCGCTCGGAGATCGGTTCGAATGTGAATGTGGACCGCTTTGACGGCTCCTTTAAATATTTGTGGAATATCAATCGCTATTCGCCTCCTTTACTCGTGCTCGCCTCGCGTTTTCAAGGTGTGGCGGTTAACGCCAATCCCATCGATCTCAGCACGAAGCGCGATCTTTTGCCGGTCGACTATCGGATTTTCTGGGGCGGCAACGAGAATTTGCGCGGATTCGCGCGCCACCGATTGAACAATGGTGGTCTGGGTTTTTTGAGCGGAGCCTACGCCGGCTTTGAATTTCGCCTAGTCGAAGTGTTGCCTTACAATGTCCAACCGTTTTTGCTCTCCGATTTCGGCCAGCTGGGCCGGAAACGCCTGACTTTGGACGAGCCGCTCTTTACCTCCTGGGGTCTTGGACTACGCTGGGCCTCGCCCTTTGGGACCTTGCGCGGATCGGCGGCAAAAGGGGAAATCTTGAACGGTGATTTATCTACCTTGGCCTATGAGCAAGAATGGGTGTATTTTTTAAGTTTCGGGCAGGAGTTTTAGAGGTTGAATCCCCGCGTTTTGGATTGGCCAGCGATCTTCAGGTTCTTCGGGCTCCTCGTGGTCGCGCTTCTGTTGGCGATCACGGGTTTCTTCTATTGGGCTGCCACCCATCCCGGTAGCGCTTGGAAGACTTTTGTTCAGCCGCGGATATTTTCGCGAGACACGCAAATCAAAACCGCCTCGGCGACGTTTAACGTGACCAAAATCAGTTGGCGAGAATGGAAAGTCGACTGGATCCTAACTGGGCTGCAAATCCACCGGCAAAGCCCAGCGTTAAGTGTGACCGCCAACGCCAAACTGACCGGCACTTTGCGAATCTGGAAGCCGAATACTGAATTTCATATTACCGGTGCGGAATTTATCTCCGAAACCGCGCCCCTTATTTACGAGTCACCTCCTGGCGAGTCCAAACCGCAGAGTCCGTTCCAGATGGCCAATGAGTGGCGCCAGACCTTGCTGCAACTGAACCGATATGTCCGCATCGACATGCTGAATCTTTCGATTCACGATCTCCAGCTGGGCAGCACCGCCAAAGGGGGTCAGCGATCGCGGTGGAAAATCTCGGGGCAAAAGCCATCTGCGATCGACCCGCTGGCGTCGATATTTGTGATCGAGGGGCTTGGCGCGGACCCGGCGACGAAGGTGACCAGTCTGATTCGCATGGACCAGTTCGGCAATGGCAGTCCGTTTCTTAAGACGGAGATCGAACTGTCGGCCAAGGAGTGGGGAACAAAGAGTCAGATCGAAGTGGGAGCCACGGATGCCCAGATTACGGCCACCGTGAAAGGTCAGATTCAATATGGCAAAATCAAAGGCGGGCTCGATTCGCAGCTGGTTATGACTCAAGCGCAGATGGCTCTGAAAGGGAAGACCGACCTTGAGAACGTTCCGGGCCCGGTCCCCGAAATCAAGGGGCTCGACTGGGACTTTCAAGTTCCACTCTCCGATAATCAGTGGTTTGGAACTCAGCCCGGACGGGTGACGGCAGTCGGGCCGTTGTCTTTGATTTTTGTGAAGAAGGACATCCGGGATGTGCTTGAGACGGCATGCAAATGTAAGTTTCCGGACCGACTGAATGCCCGGGTTGAGGGCTCATTGTGGCCCGGCAATATAATGCAAAGATCTGAAATCGAACAACCCGTGGCCAACGTAAAAGTGAACCTGGATCCTATTCAAAACTCCATGATGCAAATGTCGTTGAATGGCCAGTTCACAGTGATTAACCGGGGCGGAAAATTGCACTATTGGCCGGTGGTGGAAGGGCAGGCCAAGTTTTTGGATTTCCAAATCGTGAAGGCTGTGCTGGAAGCCAATCACATCCTGGTGCCGTCGCCTTTTGATGTGCTCAATGGAACGATCGAAGTGAGTTCAAAGACCGCCGTCACGCCCAATGAGAACGGCGTCATCACGATTCCGGCGGAAGTGAAGGTCAATCTATCATCGCCGTCACAGAAGATCGTCATGAACAGCACGATTCAAGCCCTGATTCCCCCTGGCCGAAAATCCGTGGAGGTTTACGCCAATCTTAATATTGACGATTTTATTATTGAGCTCCCGCCCGTTGACCCCATTCACGGATTACCGAAGCTCGTGACGGACTCCCGCCTTTTAGGTAAACCGGCGCCGATCGTCGACGACGATTTCAAGGTGCGTTTTATCTATGACGTGCGCACGAGCAAGCCCGGGGCCATTCGCCTGTTGTCGAAACTGGCCAGACCAGCCATCCCCGTGTCGGTCGATGTGGATCGGACGAGGGCGGGCGACACCCGCGGGATCGTAAAGTCGGAACCTTTTGAGCTGAGTTACATGCATCGGACGCTTTTCGTGGATGGACTGCGTTTGATTCTGGATGACCGCGAAACCGCGGACTTCGCGGTCGATGGGCGCCTGCGCATGGAGCAGAGCCAATATAAAGTGAATATTATCGTCAGTGGTACGATTCGCTCGCCACTGATCAAGCTCACGAGCGAGCCCGAACTGGGACGCTCGGATATCATCTCAGTGATACTCTACGATCGCACGAGCGATCAGTTGGTGGCGGCGGATCGGGAGACGGTGGGAGTGTTCGACTCAGCGGTCGCCGATCGCGCCATCGGGCTACTGGGTTTGTGGGTATTTGCCAGCACCCCCATTCGCAGCTTTCACTATAATCCGGCCACGAAAGTCTACACCGCTACTGTACAGCTGGCGGAAGGCACAACCGCCTCGCTCGGCACCGATTGGGAAGAAGCCGCTCAGGTCGAAGTTCGCAAGCGTGTGACGAAGCGCTGGGTTCTAACCGCTTCATGGAAGCCGGGGACCGAGGAGAGGTCGCAAACCGGGAAGCTGGTCTTGCAATGGGAGAAGCGGTTTTAAATCGAACCGACTTTGGTCTAGATCGACTTTTTAGGCAAGGCCCCCTAAACTGATTTCCAATGAAGTGGTTGTTGAGTCTTTTTGCTGTTTTCGCAGTCACCGGCGGAATTTTCGCGCTCGAGAACCCATCGTGGTTGAAAGTTGAGCATTTTCAGGTCGATTTAGTCGAAGGCTCGAATGAGGATCTGCTGTTTCAACGGATCAAAAATTCCCTACAAGCGCAGTTTAAGGTCTACGAGGGCCGCTATGTCTGGCAGGTCCCGCTCAAGTCTCTCTATGAATTGGTGGCCAAAGATAAGCGCGTGAAAAGCGTTTCGATTTATCGCGAGTTTCCCTCTGTCTTCCGTCTTGTAATCGAGCCACACACTCCGGTTCTCGCCTATCTCGACCGCGATGGGCGCATCTATCCGGTCGCCGCCGATGCTGCCCTTCTTCCGGCGTTGCCCGCGCATGAGGCGCCGGATTTGCCTGTCTTAAGAGGCGAGCCGTTTCGCGATGAAGTGGGCCTGCGTGAATTGGCGCTCGAGCTTTTCAAGGCGATTCCCGAAGACGGTACCTTTCGCAAAGCGAGTGTTTCCGAAATTCTTTATTCCGCCAAAGATGGCTTCAAAGTTTTCGTCAGCGGTGCCGACAGCGAAGTCAAACTGGGCGATTCCGACTTCGGTCCTAAGCTTTCGCGCGTGACTAAAGTCCTGTCGTACCTCGAGAGTCAGAACATTAAAGGTCGCGTCATCGACGCGCGCTTCTCCAAGAAAGTTGTTGTCAGGTTGCGTAACACTCCCTAGCCTTAAATCAGGGAGCATGGAAGCTGCATGGCAAAGGACGCCAAATATACCCGCATGATCGCTGGTCTCGACATTGGCACGACGAAAGTGACCTGTGCCATAGGCCGGTTTGAAAATGGTCAACTCGATATCATAGGTGTTGGGAACGCTCCCAATTCTGGTATGCGCCACGGAGTCGTGGTGAACATCGAGGCCGCGACCGAAGCTGTAAAAAAAGCCAAAGACGAAGCTGAACTGATGGCCGGCGTGCGCGTCGATAGCGTTTGGCTTGGCGTGGGCGGCAATCATATTCAAAGTTTCTCAAGCGGCGGTATGATCGCCATCCGTCATAAAGAGGTCCAGCAAGAAGATGTCGATCGAGTGATTGAAGCGGCCAAGGCCGTCGCTATTCCGCAGGATCGCCAGGTGCTGCACGTCTTGCCCCAGGATTTTAAAATCGACGGACAGACCGGCATCTTTGATCCGATCGGCATGGCCGGTGTACGTTTAGAGGCCAGCGTCTTTATTATCACTGGTTCTAATGCGGTGATCACCAATGCCATAAAGTGCACCCAGCGCGCGGGGATTAAAGTCGAAGGACTGGTCCTTCAGCAACTCGCATCCGCTCTTGCCGTGCTCTCGGCCGACGAAAAAAATCTCGGCACCACGGTCGTCGACATCGGCGGCGGCACCTGCGACATGATCACCTATTATCAAGGCAGCGTGATTCACACCGGCTTACTTCCCGTTGGCGGACAGAATTTCACCCACGACGTGGCCATCGGACTTAAGACGACGCAAAATCATGCGGACGGACTCAAGCGTAAATTCGGCTGTGCCCTACCTGAGATGGTCGGAGAAGACGATGCGATTGAAGTCGAAAGTGTGGGCGGCCGCAAGCCGCGCACGCTGATGCGCCGGGATCTGTGCGAAATTCTCGAGGCCCGAGCGGAAGAGACTCTCGAATTGATTCACACCGCCCTCAATGACCAGGGACTTTTATCCAAGCTCGGTTCAGGCGTCGTACTGACGGGTGGGGGATCACTCTTGCATGGTCTTGTGGAAATGGGAGATTTCGTTCTCGATGTTCCTGTACGCCGGGGTTGGCCCGAGAGAGTGGGGGGACTGGTTGACGTCGTTCGCCAGCCGTCTTGTTCCACTGTCGTCGGCGTAATGATGTACGGTCTTAGCCTGGACAAGGAATTGCGTCCAGGACATGAGATCAAGGCCACCGATTGGACTAGGAAATTGAAGAATCTTTTGGGGGTATAAATGTTCGAGCTAGAAGAGAATACGAATTTAGGTGCGAGCATTAAAGTGATCGGAATCGGCGGCGGCGGTGGCAACGCGGTCGAGACCATGATTACCGGCGGACTAACGGGCGTTCAGTTCTGTGTGGCCAATACCGACAAGCAAGCGCTTGCCGCCAACAAAGCCGAAGCGAAAATTCAACTCGGCCGCGATCTGACAAAGGGCCTTGGCGCTGGCGCAAATCCCGAAATTGGCCGCCGAGCCGCGATTGAATCGTATAACGATATTGTCGCCGCGCTAGA
>JALHOQ010000048.1 GCA_022842925.1 Bdellovibrionales bacterium | reverse complement strand
CAAACCCGATAAAAACGGGGAGCCCGGCCAGGGTGGCGAATCGGGTGGTCGCGAAAGCGGTGACGGTGAAGAGACTGGCGATAGTCAGGAATCTGGAGATGTACGCGAATCTGGCCGAGGCCAAAAAATGGGCGAAGACCAGCCGTCCGGTGAAGGCCAAGATCCGGGTGAGGGCCAAGAGGAATCCTCTGGCGCCAAAACAAACTCCGAATCGCGCGACTCAAGCGGAGACCTCTCGGACTACCATCGTAGACAGGCCGCGGAAGATTATTCGAAACTCGAGACCACCGAGGGAGACGACAGTGAACTTCCCGAGACACCTGGGGATGGAGAAATCGAGGGTGGCTCAACTTTAAATCAGTCGATGGTCAGAGATCTGGCACGGTTCCTTAAGGAAATGGATATCGAGCAGCTTCGGAAAGCCGCCGATGCGGAAGCCGAAGCTGAAGCAGAGGCCGAACAAGATAAATCACTCCAATTGTCTTCGCCGTCGACATCCGCTCCACCATCCACGAGGCCACGTGAAGAAATCTCACGCTCCAAGGCCAAAGCCCGAGACACCGGTCCGCGCAAGAAACTGGATCTCGCCCGCAAACGCAATGAACTGATCGAGAAACTCTTAAGGCAGATCTGGGAACGGATTCTTTCATCCTACGACAATTCCGAAGCCTTTTTCTCCGCCATCAATCAGTATGTAACGATCGCCAACAAATTCGGCGCTCAACTCAAGGTCGACGCTTTTCGCCTAGAAGCCGCGCGAGCGCTGGAGTTTTATCAGAAGCTGCGCGGTCAGCAGGTGGAGTATAAGGCCTTTAGTGAAATCGCCCATTCCCTCGCTGGAACCCTGGCCGGAGAGGAATCGCAGCCCCTTCTACGTAAAATTAAATATATCCACACTGTTCTCGCGGAGAAGAGTCGGCTTGGCCTTCTCACTTCAAAAGAACAACCTTTGTTCAACCTCACCTCGCGGATCCTCGCATCGCTCGATGGAATCAAAGCCGGTGATGGGCAAATCGTTGAGGCGTTTCTTAAGCGAATGCTGGGCCCGCTTTCTTATAACGCCATTCACGCCGAGTATGCGGGCGGAGGCGCTCAGCTCAACACCGGCCGACTCGCCGAAGATGTTCGAAGTGGAAAGCTGAATGATTTCCTGCTCTACCCGAAGCTCGAACCCTATATAAATATCTTACTCAATACCCAGGAAGTACCCTCGAGCTATTACCGCTATGAGGGGGATGAGGTTCCGGTTAACGATGCGGACTTTGAACTTGTTCAAGCCGATGAGTTCGATGAAATGCCGAAATTTTACCGCGACGGTTCGCCGTTGACTCTGGATCTCCTTCGTCTGCTGTCGGGCGATATGCTTCGCTATCAGTATCGTGATCCGGTTGAAAAATTCGATCCGAAAAAACCAAAACCCAAACGGGTTTCGGTTGTATTGGTCGATATGAGTGGTTCCATGGGTGGAGCGAATAAATTTGTTTTGCGTAATGCCATCATGCTGGCCTACCTCGACAAGGCCCAACGGGATGTGGTTCGCGATGGCGGCGAGCATGTGGTTTATTTTATTCCATTCGATGCCCAACCGAAACCGGCCACACGTTTGGCCACGCCCGGCTCGGCCCAAGAGTACTTCAACAATCTTCGGGCAACTCCGCTCACCGCCGGCGGTGATGATTCGATTACCGGTGCTGTGGTGGAAGCCTATTCGATGATTCATAAAGAACAAGAAGAGCAGGGTGGGGGCGAACTTGAGACCGCAAATATACTTTTACTCACCGATGCAGTGGCGCGAGTCGATTTTCCTCAGATCGTGGAGGCCCGCAAAAAAATTCAAGGGGATGTAAAGGTGAAGCTCAACGCTCTCACCATGGGCGATTACAACAAAGACGTCACCGAACTCGTGGAGTCCCAAGGCGGCGCCGGGGCGGGCGCCTTAGGGGAAGTGTACCACCAACATATTCCGTATCCGGAAGTGGAGTCCTTGTTGAACGTGAACCCCGTGGACTTTGTAGATGAAGCTAAACTAGAGGGAAAACCGCTCCCGCTCCCGCCGCGCATGACCGAAGAGTTGACCCGAGTCGCGGCCGGCGTGGGCAATCAGTTCGCGCGGGGGCGCATGAACTCCGCGGCCGTTCTGCAGGAAGTGGTTGCGGATCTGGATCGGGTGCATTCGGCCGATGGCGGCGCCGAGGAGCTGAATAATTTGCTGATGGAGTTGCCAAACAAGGCCATGACGTCCTCATGGACGGCGAGCGAACGGGCGGAACTGTTACAAAGAGTCGTACGCGAGTTCGCTCTGGCGCTCAACGTAACCGAGGGCGAGGTATATAAGCAGATGAATCAAGCTACGATTGCGGCCTTAAAGAGTTGGCTGGGCTGAAGCTTGCGACGGCCCGGTGGGACATGTTAGCGTTTCCAGACATTGAATCCGACTTTGCTTAAACTCAATCGAATGTTCGCCACCTGGTTCGGCTGCGGCCTTTCGCCGAAGGCGCCTGGCACCGTCGGCACGCTCGGCGCGATTCCGCTGTTCTGGATTCTCGCCACTCAACTCCCGCCCGTATCGTATCTGGCCGCGACTGTGATTTTCTCCGCCTTAGCTATCTTCGTGGCCCATATTCATGAACTCCACAGTCCGACCCACGACGAGCCGCAGTTCGTGATGGATGAAGTGGCGGGATTTCTCGTTACCATGGCTTGGGTTCCCGCCACGCCGCTCGCGATTGTCGTGGGCTTTGTGGTGTTTCGTTTTTTCGATATCGTGAAGCCGTTTCCGATTTCGTACATCGACCGCAAAGTCGAAGGCGGCGTGGGCACCGTGGCCGATGACCTGGTTGCTGGAATTTTAGGCAATGTGGTGATGCAGCTGCTGCTTCAGAATGGGGTAAGTTTATGACACCGGAAGTCGTCGAGCGGGTAAAAGTCCTGGAAGGACTTTGCAAATCGCGCGGGTGGACCCTGGGTTTGGCCGAGAGCTGCACCGGGGGACTTCTCAGTAGCTGGATCTGCTCGCAGGCCGGCGTGTCGAGTTTTTTTCTCGGTTCGGTGGTCAGCTACAACCGTGTAGCCAAGGAGCGTTACCTGGCGGTCCCTCCCCATCTGATTCGAACTCACGGCGAAGTGAGCGTGCCCGTGGCCCGGGCGATGGCGTCCGGGATTCGGAGTGAGCTGGGTTGCGACTGGAGTGTGAGCATTACCGGAATCGCCGGTCCGAGTGGCGGATCCAAAGACAAGCCGGTGGGCTTTGTATGCTTCGCCGTGGCTGGCCCAGGCTTTGAAGAGGCTTGCCACAAACATTTTCCGGCCACGGGCGGGCGTGAAGACATCCAGCGACAAGCGGCTCTTTTTGCTTTCGATTTCCTCTTAAATGGGATGAGATGAAGCCGAATTGGGGAGCACAGGAACTGGGCAATCTAAAAGGCCGCCCGGCCTTTAAGGAGTACACACACAATGGCAATCCAGAACGACAACAGCGGTAAGACCGTGAGCACAGGTGACAAGGGCAAAGCTCTTGAACTCGCCATCGCTTCGATCGAGAAGCAATTCGGTAAAGGCTCGATCATGAAACTCGGAGGCGATAAGAGCCTCTATGAAAACGTGCAAGTGTTTTCGACCGGCGCGCTGAGCCTCGATATCGCGCTCGGTATCGGCGGTCTGCCCAAAGGGCGTATCGTCGAGATTTACGGACCAGAAAGCTCCGGTAAAACCACTCTCGCACTCAGCACTGTAGGCCAGGCGCAAAAGGCCGGCGGCAGCGTCGCCTACGTGGACGCGGAACACGCTTTGGATGTGAGCTACGCTCGCAAACTCGGCGTGAATGTGGAAGAGATGCTGATCTCGCAGCCCGATACGGGCGAGCAGGCTCTCGAGATCGTCGAAACTCTCGTGCGCTCGGGCGCGGTCGACGTATTGGTCGTGGATTCGGTCGCGGCTCTCACTCCGCGGGCGGAGATCGAAGGCGAAATGGGCGACAGCCACATGGGCCTTCAAGCCCGGTTGATGTCGCAGGCTTTGCGCAAGCTGACGGCCGCGATTTCGCGCTCCCACACTCTGGTTATTTTCATTAACCAAATCCGTATGAAGATCGGCGTGATGTTCGGTAACCCCGAAACCACGACCGGTGGTAATGCCTTGAAGTTCTACGCTTCGGTTCGTTTGGACGTGCGCCGGATCGGCGCCATTCAAAACGGTGAAGAAGTGGTCGGCAATCGCACCGCTGTGAAAGTGGTGAAGAACAAGATGGCGCCGCCGTTCGCCAAAGTGGAATTCGATCTGCTTTACGGTGAAGGCATTTCGGCCGAAGGCGACATCCTCGATCTCGGCGTGAAAAAAGAGATGATCGAGAAGTCGGGCGCTTGGTACTCCATCAAAGGCGAGCGCATGGGCCAGGGTCGCGATCAAGCCAAGCAGTTCTTGAAAGAGCATCCGGAAATGATGAAGAGCCTGCGTGAGCAGATTCTTGCCGCTTACGGCATCGGTCAGAAGGGCGCCGCCGCTAAGTCGGCTGCCGTTGAAGATCTGATTGTGAAGTCGGATGAAGTAAAAGACGAAAAAGGCATCGCCCGGCCGACAGAAGTGAAGCCGGCCGCCAAGTTCGAGACCAAACCGCCGGTCGCCGGCAAGGTTCCCGAGAAAGCGGCCGCTCCCGCCGCGGGCAAGGTTCCGATGGCGCCGCCGATGAAGGGCGCCGATAAGAAGCCGGTTCACGCGAAGAAGTAGTTTTGAAAAGGCCGGATTTCCGGCCTTTTTTTTTGATCGTTTGCTTTTTGGGGGGAAATTTATGTCTCGTTATCTCATGCTCGCGCTCGCCGTCCTTTCACTCACTCTCACCGCCTGCGGTAAAGACAGCGACAACAAAGACAAACCCTCACAAGGCCGAACGCTTGATAAAACCGCTTTTCCAAACGTGCCGCAAACAGCCTTTGGTCAGTGGCAGGGCCGGGATGAGTTGGAGAACGGGGTTTTTGTGAGTCCGAGCTTATATGTAAATCAGGATTCAATCGGGTTGGAAGTGTCTTGCCGTCGAGGAGCGGACCGGATCACGGTCGCGTTCGCGGTGAAAGCAAATGTGAGTGCGGATACAATTCAGATCCTAGAAACCGCGCGACGCTCGGCTGGCGCCGGCAGCATCGCATCCTGTACCGCCGATTTACCGGCGGGCCGCTATGGATATTCTGTAAATGGAAATGTTCTCACACTAGACACAGGCGATAAATCCCGCATCCAGTTCAATCGGATATTCTAGTTTCCGTTTTGAAAAACCGAGTCGGACCAGTTGGCCTCACGACGGGGCTCGCAGCCGCGATCATTGATCACGATGCAATCGCCTTCGGCGCTCGACATCCTTACGGTCAAAACCAAAGTGCCTTTTTCGCCGCCGGGAATTTCGTAATCAATTAGATTTTTTCCCGGTCTCACCATCAGCGCCGTGTTCGACGGTTGTGTTGAAACGGCGAAGCGGAAGCTGCCATCACGCGAGGGCAGAATCTGCTGGGCCTGCAAGCTGGGTGTGTCGCAGGTCGAGCGATTGAAAATCATCACATGACCGCCGCGGCCCGAGGAGCGCAAGCGCACCCATTGGCTAGTGGCGGTGGTCAGGTTCTCATAACGTTTCGAATACACAACGCCTTCGCAGTTCTTGCGCCAAATCATCTGGCGACCCTGTCTAAAGACGATGGTTTTCTTTTGAATCACACGGCGAGGATCGAGACTCGCATCGCCGCTGGTGGGGCAGCCGAGCTGGGGAGTCGCGGGATGAGGATAGGGACGGCCATCCGGGGGAACCTGAACCTGCGGAGTATAAGGAACAGCAGGACCAACGGGACGGCCCGGTTCATCAACGGGAATAATCGGTAATGTGGGGCCTTGGCCGATCTGAGGATCGCTCGGAACGACTGGGCGGGTCGGGTAGTCCGGTCCTACAGCCGAAGCCGTGGGGGCTAGGGGCGAATTTTTATGGGTGAACTTCGCCTTACAGCCGACGCCGGTCAGTGTAAGAACCACTAGTGTGGTGACAATCTTCGTCCCTTGCATGGGGCATACCTCGCATTAAACCGGTCTCCGTACTTGAAGGCCGTTGTTTCATGGAGGTCTATCGCAAGCTCCGGGCCAAAAATAAAGGGGGCCGGTGAAGGGCCCCCTTGGGGTGTGTATAGTCGCGTAGCCGTGGTTCGGTTATTTTACTGAACGAAAAGTGTATTGTCGGCGAGGCAAGAGCCCTGCTCGCTCACCGAGTACCGTTTAAAGGCCTCTTAGAAATTTGAGCGGTGGGAGATGGTCCTTCGCCTCACCTCACGAACTTTACAAGGCAAACCCTGTGACAAGGTAAGTCAAAGGGCAAACCCTATAAAACTTGTGAGGTGATAGACATCGAGGCCAATCTTGCGAATCAATCGAGAACTTTATCTGGCGAACCAAACGCGGTCGATTAAGCCATCGCGAAAGGCGTAGATGGCGGTGGCGTGGACACCGTCTGGATACTTGACTGATCCGGTCACCCACTCTTCATCTAGAATCATTTCTTCCATCACGATACGGGATAAGAGTTTGCAATGGAGACCTGGACTAGCCGCGAACATCGCGCCATAACCTTTTCGAAAATTATCCATTCCGGGCGGACGCTGTTCATATGGACTTAAGCTGAAGGTCGTGATCTCCGGATGGAAAAAAGAGCAGAATTTTTCAATATCGCGGGCGTTATAGGCGTCGAGCTGGCCTTGCACGAGAGCGACGCGTCCTTCTTTTGTCATATCAAGCCGTGCAGCGCCTTAACTGCGGCATCGCGCTGGTCAGGTTGCACGAACAGAGTCACCGAGTGCGGCGACATGATGTACTTTTGCGCTGAGATCTTATGCGCCGAAAGAATCTGTAGGGCGCGGTGGGGGAGGTCCGTGGCCACGCTGCCGTAGCAGGTGACTGTGACGGAGGCGAGTGGATCGCGCAGCGGACTCAGGCCTTTGGCTTTGTCCACTGTTCGCATCAAGGCATCCAATGCTTCGCCGTCGGAGGTCAGCATAAGGCGGGTCGAACCGTTTTCATAAGTCGAAGCTAGAATTTGCGGCCAGGCGAGCGAATTGGATTTCAAGTGAAGCGCGAGTTTTTCGTATCCCTGATTTAAATCCGTCGACTCTACGGCCAGATGTTCCACTCTGACCCAACTGTTCACGGACAACGCTTTTCCTTCTTCCATTCCCGACACCTCTTTTAAAATCTGCGTGCAGTCCTCGTCACGGCCCCAGCGGCGAATCACCAGGGGTATGTTTTGGCTCATTGCCAATTCTACGCAGCGAAAATGCAAAACCTTAGCACCCCAAAAACACATTTCGCCGAGAGCGGAAAAATTCAGCCGCGCGAGGGGCCGCGAATCCGGCACGATTCGCGGGTCGGCCGTGCAAACGCCGTCGACCTCTTTGATGATTTCACAGCGCGAGGCTTTAAGTGCCGCCGCCATGGCCACCGCCGTCGTGTCGGAGCCGCCTCGGCCCAGGGTGGTGATTTCTTTGGTGGTGGGATTCACTCCTTGAAATCCGGCTAGGACCACGATTTTGCCCCGATCCAGTTCTTCGCGCACACGCACGGGTCGCACGTCGACAATCCGAGCCGAGGAATGAGAATCGTCGGTCATCACTCCGGCTTGCGACCCGGTAAAGCTAATGGCGGGCACGCCCAGATCCGAAAGCGCCATGCTCATCAGCGCCATGCTGACGCGCTCTCCGGTGGTCAAAAGCATGTCGAGCTCGCGGCGGTTGGGGTGCGGGCTAACTTGATAGGCCAAGTTGACCAAATGGTCCGTGGATTTGCCCATGGCCGATACGACCACGACCACGCGGAGACCTTGCGAACGCAGAAGCGCAAGCCGAGCCGCCACCGCTCGGACTCTCTCGGGAGTCTCCAGGCAGGCACCACCATATTTTTGCACAATAGTTAAAGGCGCAGCACTCACAACTGGGCTCGAATAAATTGCGATACCTTGGGTGTCAAGCCCTTGGGAATTCGAATCTTATGACTACGCACGCTGGCGGGCACGAAACCCTTCAGCAACTCCGGATTCAACTTGGTCAGTTGTGAGGCATTGAGGCCAAGGTAGTTGGCCAGGTTATGGAGATCGGTGCCGCCCGGAACGTGAAAGTATTCGTAGGTATACGGCGGCTTCAACTTGAGTTCATGAAAGCCGTAGAGCCGTGGCGCCTTGGCAATCAACATAGCGGCTAAAAGTTTGGGAATGTACTGGCGCGTCTCGTCGGGGAAATCGCGTTTTTTTGAAAGGATCCAGTAATTCTTGGACTGGTATTTGTTGACCAGGCGTTGGGTTCGGCCTTCGCCCATATTGTAGGCCGAAGCGGTGAGGTACCAGGATCCGAACTGGCGAAACAGGTCGCCAAGGTAGCGGGCGGCTGCCGTGGTGCTTTTGCTAAAGTCGCGGCGCTCGTCGAGCCACCAGGTTGTGCGGAGGCCGTACCGGTTCGCCGTCGGCGTGATAAATTGCCAGTACCCGACCGCCGCGGCTGAACTGATCGCATTCGGCGAAAAACCGCTTTCGATCATGGCGACATAAGCCAGATCTTGCGGCAGGCCCCGCTCCTGTAAGGTCTTCTGCATGGACGGAAGATAGGCGTTCGAGCGTTCGAGCCATTTGCGGAACCAACCGCGCCCTGTGGTCTGAAAGTAGTTGATCCACCATTTCACCTTGGTGTTGTACGTAATCGGGATATCAAAATACGGGGATGTGTCGACGGGGGTGAATGAATTCGCGGTGCGTGATTGTTCTTTAACCATTTTCTGAACAATACCCTGAAGTTCTCGCTCACCTGTGTTTAGGGCGACCTGCGTGCCGCCCCAGGCGCGAAAGCAAACGAGAAGGGCGAGCAGCCCGATTGTGAAGCGAATATTCATCACTTTATTATGCGTCTGGAGGTGGGCGCGGGTCGAGTCCTGCGGGAGCTGGACTGGACTTCGGCCGGGAATTCGGTGAACATGGCCCGGTCAACAGAGGTTATGCAAATGAGATATAGGACTCCCATCGTTTTGTTCATTTTATTTTCATCTCCGCTTCACGCTTCGCTCAAAGAGAAAGTTCGAGATCAGATTCGGGTTGAGGCGCAGCTGATGATCAACGGGAAAGTGGTATCTAGTCCGACGATTCATACTCTGGCGGGCGAGCGTGCCGTAATCACGCAGAGTTCATTAGATCAAAAACAGACCGTGCGAATGGGTGTCATGGCCAATATGGCTGATCCTCGAATGGACGAGATCGTGCTGGATATGGATCTGAAGTTCACAAATGCGGGTAAGGAGATTCGAACCTCTCCTCAAGTCTACGTTAAGTCTGGCGTCGCCGCGGTGATGACGCTAGAGGAGAGCACTCCCAACGAAAAGATCCAGCTTAGAGTTACCGCCAAACCCGTTATTCGTTAGATCCCTTGAACGCCAAAATGGCGGCGCTCCGACAAATCGCTGACGCGACTTTCGAGCGGAGGAGCGCCTCAGTCGGAATCTACTTCAAGTGACTTTAGTTTTTCTGGGCGCAGGTCGCGTCTGGATTTGCTGGCACCGCGCTTGCTCACTTTGAACGGCGGGGGTCCAGAAAATGAGTTCAAAAGGAATATTCGCCGCCGTCAGCGGCGCCATGGCCCAGAGTTCTCGGCTCGACACGATCGCCAACAACTTGGCCAACGTCAACACGGCCGCATTCAAGAAGGACCGCCAGGTCTTTAGCGAGTACCTCACCTCCTACGAAAAACAAAATGATGTGATTCAAGTGCCTCGGGTGCCGGCTTCGATTGAAAGCTTTTACGACATGCAAGGCGGGGATACGGCCTACGTCAATCCCGCCGGTACGTACACGAATTTTGAGCAGGGCGCTTTGCGCTCCACAGGTTCCACCCTTGATCTTGCGATTGAGGGCAAAGGTTTTTTTGAAGTTATGACGCCTCAAGGACTGCGCTTCACCCGTAACGGCGGAATGCAAATCGACGCCAACGGCCGACTTGTCACCAAAGAGGGCTTTGCGGTCTTACGCGAAGGACAAGGCGATCCGGGCCAGCGCATGATTCAAACCGGCTCGCGCAATATCACCGTCTCTACAAACGGCGAAATTTTTGATGGCGGCAACAATATCGGCAAGATCGCCGTCAGCACGTTCGCCATCGAGGACGATCTGCAAAAAATCGGCGGATCACTTTATGCCTTAAAGGGGAACGCGGTCTCAGGACCGGTGGCCTCTCCCGAGGCGCGAGTGCATCAGGGATTTATCGAAGGTTCGAATGTGAATGTGGTGGAAGAGATGACCGATATGATCACGGCCAACCGAATCTTTGAGGCCGCGCAGAAGGCCATCCAAGCCACCGATCAAATGGACGACAAGCTCATCAATCAAGTGGGCAAGGTGTGAGGTAAAGTATGATTCGTTCGCTGAATACGGCCGCAACAGGCATGAAGGCCCAACAAACCAATATGGACGTGTCGACCAACAATATCGCCAACGTCTCCACCAACGGATTTAAAAAATCCCGCGCAGAGTTTGAGGACCTGATGTATCAGACTCAAATCGAACCGGGCGCCGTCACGGGCTTAAATTCCATCAACCCGACCGGCGTGCAGGTGGGCCTGGGAGCCAAAACCGCAGCCGTCACCAAAGATTTTGAGCAGGGCTCAACGAAGGTGACCAACGGCGCTTTTGACATGGAAATTCAGGGTGCAGGCTTTTTTCCTTTGCAACAGCCGAACGGTCAGATCGCCTACACCCGCGATGGTGCATTTAAAAAAGGACCCGACGGTCGACTGCAGGATCGCAATGGAAATGTCCTACAACCCGAGATTACGATTCCGCCCAATGCGACCGGAGTCGAAATCGGCGCCAATGGCCAGGTGAGCGTTCTGGTTGAAAACAATCTGCAACCTCAGGCCGTCGGTCAGATTCAGCTCGTGGGATTTGTTAATCCCGCCGGATTGAAAGCTCTTGGCGGCAACCTGTTCGTCCCGACCAACGCCAGTGGCGTGCCCCAACAGGCCAACCCGGGTCAAGCGGGGCTCGGTGGTTTGGCGCAGGGCCAATTGGAAACGAGCAATGTGAATATCGTGGATGAAATGGTGGGAATGATCACCACTCAGCGCGCCTACGAAATGAACTCGAAAGCCATTCAGGCTTCGGACGCCATGTTACAGGCGATCAACAATCTGAGGTAGATGTTGGGTAAGGCCGTTCTTGTTTCGATTCTTTTGAACTTTGCCTTCGCCGCTCCGGCCGAGGACGCGGTGATTCGCGTTCGACCTCATGTTGTGGTCACACCCAAATCTCAGGTCACGTTGGCGCAATTGATTCATACGCAAGGTCTTTCGAAGACAAGTGAGGAGCAAGCCGCGGATACGGCCATGACTCAGGCCCCCGCTTACGGCGAGCGCCAAGAACTGGCGCCGGCGAGTTTGATGGAAGTTTTGCGCCCGATCGTGCAAGCCGAGCGGCGCCTCACCGGACGTCCGGTCAAACTGATCATGGCCAAGGGCGTGGTCGTCGATACACTGAAGCGGGATATAATCGAAGACAGCGTGGCGGCGGAGCTGCTTCAGGCGTGGCAACCGCTGTGTTCCGAATGCAAACTCGAGATCGAAGGCTTAAGCCTGCCGGCCGTGCAGGGCGTGCGGGACTGGAGTCTTCGCATCCGCCCGGAACTTCCGCGCGGTAGCTTCTCAGTTCCAATCGACATCGTTCGTCTGGATCAGTCGCCCGTAAAAGCTTGGATCAGCGGTCGTGTGGTCGCCAAACGCAAGGTTCCCGTAGCCCGGCGCGCGCTGGCGCCGAATGAGCGCGTGCAAACGAACGACTATGCGTGGGAGTTTCGCGACACCTCGCACTCCCCCGATGGGGTGCCCCAGGAAGGCGATCTCATCGGCCGTAAGGTGCGAATGGGCGTGCGCGCGAGCGACGTTCTATGGGCGGCGAATCTTGAAAAGGAGAAAGCCATTCATCGCGGCGAATTCGTACAAGTGAAATCGGGTCAAGGTCTGTGGGAAGTTTCGATGACCTTGGTGGCGCAGCAGGACGCCGTGATTGGCGATATCATCAGTTTGAAAAATCCGAAAACAAACAGCGTTATGGTGGGCCAAGTGACAGGCCAGGGGCAGGTGGAGCTGAGATGAAACCCGTGCAGTTGTTCCTGATCGCATTCTTACTGCTGGTGTCCCTGATGCAGGCCGGCTGTTCCAGCTTCAATCGCAAACTGAAGGGCTGGCTCAATGGTACGCCTTCGCAACAGGCGGAAACAAATAAGCAGTCGACAACTCTGACCAAGTTTTCTGAAAACGGCGACGTGATTCCGCGCGTGCGCCGTCAATACCGCCGCACCACCAAGGAAAGCTTGCGCGATGAATCGGCCATGGACTCCAAAGCGGGATCTCTGTGGGTGATGGAAGGACAGGGCGCGTATCTCTTCTCGCAAAACGTAATTCGACTAGTTGGGGATCCTCTTGCCGTACAGCTAGAAGGTGATCCGAAAGATCAGCTGGAATCAAAAGTGACGGTGATCAAGAAGCTTCTCAATAAAATCGAAGAGCGGCAGAAGGCGCGAATGCGCCAACCCGCCAGCTCCGGCAGCGGTGACGAGGGTGAAGACGGCGCCAAAGACAGCAAAGCGGAAAAAGGCCGCGGCAAAGCGGATAAGACGGCCGCCAACAAGCCCGCCGAGCCAGCCGAGAAAACCAAAGAAGAAATGCTGGCTGACTTCAACGTGAAGAATGTGCCCACGCGCATTGTCGAGCGCACGCTCGACGGCAACTACCGCGTCAAAGGCTCACAACCGTTCATGATCGGATCACGGGAATACAAAATCATCGTCACAGGAATCGTGCGAGCGGAAGATTTCAACGAAGAGGGCATCGCCTCCTCTAAACTTCTCGATCCGAAATTCGATATCGTAAGCGCCCGCCGCAAGGAGGAAGGCCTGTGATACTAAAGGTACGCCGTTCCTTTTGCAGAAACGCAGCGTTATTAGGGCTCGCCACCGCGGTGATTTTATTCTCTCTCCCGGCCGAAGCCGCGCGACTGAAAGACATCGCCAATATCCGCGGAGTTCGCAGCAACCAATTGGTCGGCTATGGCGTAGTGGTCGGCTTAAACGGCACCGGTGACAGCAAATCCGAATTCACCAACAAAAGCATTGAGCGCATGCTGGATCGCTTGGGCGTGAAGGTCCAGGGCAAAGACATCAGCAGCAAGAGTGTCGCTGCCGTGATTATCACCGCCGACCTGCCCCCGTTCGCTCGCGCCGGCAACAAACTCGATATTACAGTCAGTACGCTGGGCGACGCCTCAAGCCTCCGAGGGGGAACCCTGGTGCAAACGCCCCTGCGGGCGGCCGATCAGCAAGTTTACGCCGTAGCCCAGGGATCGCTCATCGTGGGTCATTCGGGAAGTGGCGTTCATGAAACGGCGGCTAGACTCCCTAACGGAGCCATGATCGAACGGGACATTGGCCAAGAGTTCGCGAGCCGGAAGATGTTTAGGCTCACATTACATAACCCGGACTTCACAACGGCCGCGCGTGTTGTCAAGATTATAAATAGGGAACTGGCCGGCAAGTTCGCCAACGCTCTCGATGCGGGAACGTTGGACGTGGTTTCGCCGCCGCCCTACGAGGGGCGCGGAGTGGAACTTCTCGCACTGATCGAATCGTTGGAGATCAATCCTGATCAGGCGGCGCGAGTGGTGGTGAACGAAAAGACCGGAACAGTCGTGATTGGTCACGGCGTGAAAGTTTCACGAGTGGCGATCGCCCACGGTGACCTCACGGTCAAGGTCGGCGGCGATCAGGGGCCGAAGAGGGACGGGGACAAGGTCATGCTCATGGAGGAGTCGGCAAATGTCGGCGACATCGTGAAAGCCATGAACAAGTTTGGTGTCTCTCCGAGGGATATGATTACGATCCTCCAAAGCATAAAGGCGGCGGGGGCATTGCACGGGGATTTGGATATTTTGTAATTGGATTTTATTTAAGGGACGTGGACAGGATGTCTCGTCCGGGGGGTTGGTGAGTTAGAGTCTAAAGGACCAGGACGGTTCAATTGGTTTAAGTTTTTCTCTCGCAGGAAACTCGAAAAACCGAATTCAGCGCGGGGCAGGAAGCCCTTCGACTTGAGTTGCAGTAAATAGCACAGGATGTGCGAAACGTGGTCTGACTCACTTTCCCCTTTTTTTTATGAAAATTCAGAATCAGTTTCCCCTCAAACAAAGTTCCGAAACCAAGGCCGCGGAGATGGACCGCAACCTTCGCGAAGCCGCGAAAATGTACGAGGGACATTTTCTCGATCAGATGGTTAAGGCCATGCGCTCGACCGTTCCCCGCGAGGAAGGCCTGATCAAGCAAAACATGGCCGAGAAGATTTTTACTGAGCAGCTCGACCAGCAGTATGTGCAAGGATGGACCAACAAAGGCGGCGTCGGTCTTGCCGATCTCATCTACAGCCAAGTTAAAGAACGCTACATGGCAACCACGAAAAAGGACTTCTCGCAACCGCACCAAGCGCTCCCCATCGCCCCGAAAAAAGATCCGGGCGGATTGCGCTCACCTGACTCGATCCAAATGAAAATGCTGCCCATTGGTCCAGGTGCCAAACTGAACTACCGCTTCGAAGTGCCCGACCCCTCGGGCTCGCCGTTCGAAGCGCAGTCGCCACTCGGCGGGTCGGTGAAAGAGGCCCGCGCCCTTGGTGAAGGGTGGAACCTCGTGCGCCTCGACCATGGTCAAGGTTTAGAGTCTGAGCTGACTTTTCCCGGCGCTATGACGGAATTGCGCCCCGGTGAAGCGGTGGAAGCTGGACTAAAGTTGGGTGTATTGGATTCCGGCCGTCCGGTTTTGGCCTGGAAATTGGATTGGACGTAGATAAGCCCTAGACATGACTTTGGAATTTTTGCTTCGGGCTGTCTCAATATGATACGATTTTAGATGAGAGTTTGCAGTACACACCCATGACGGGTACTGGTGGTTGAAATGAAAGTGACGAACAACAAAATCGGACCGAATCCCGCGGCAGTCGATACGGCGAAAACTGGTAAGGCCGACGCGAGCAAGGGCGCCTTAAACAGCGACAAGGCCGGAGCCATGGCCAAGAACGCGGCGGCGGTTGGTGCGGGCAATGTGAACGTGTCGGAGCGGGCGCAGATGATGGCGAAAGCGAAAGAAATCGCCAGCAAGACCACCGTCGACGAAGCGAAAGTCGCTCGGTTGCAGAAAATGATCGACGAAGGCAAATACAAAGTCGACGCTCAAGCGGTGGCCGATCGGCTTGTTGATGAACATTTGAATATTCCGGATTGATGAATTTGAGGGGGATCGAAGTGGGGGACGTTTTGAATACGCAAGAGTTGGTCGGTGGATTGATCAACACCCTGGAAGAGCAGGTCAAAGTTTACCGCGCTCTTCTCGAAGTTGTGCGCAAGGAGAAGGACATTCTCGTCTCCGCCAATCTCGATGACTTGAACGAGAACAATCGTTCAAAAGAGGCCATGCTCATTAAGATTCGAGCGCTTGAGAGTCAGCGCATCACCTCGGCTTCTCAGATTTACCAATCCCTTGCCCTTCAGGGCGAGTCTCCACGCTTGCTTGAGATCGCGCGCCACGTGCGCGCCGAAGACGGAGATAAACTCCGCAGCGTACATTCGGTTATGGAGCTTTTGTTACGGCGGGTGCAGGAATACAACCGCCAGAATGAATCCTTGGTGCAGTCGGCTTTAACTAACATCACAGGCGCGATGAATGAGATCAAAGCGTCACTGCAAGATAAGCCGGTGTACCAGAAACAGGGCGAAGTCGAAGGCGTCACGAGCGCTGGCCAGCTGGTCAGCCGCGAAGCCTAAAGCGGCTTAAGAAACTGGTTTCCGCCAGGATGGCGGGAGCGAGAGGACAGTATGTCTAGAATTTGGTCCATGATGGACGTGGGACGCCGCTCGATGATGAATTCGCAGACGGCCCTGCAGACGACCGCCCATAACATCGCCAATAAATCGACCGAAGGTTATTCGCGCCAGCGTGTGGACATGCTGTCCAATCTCCCGATTGGCGAAGGCAAGCTGCGCATTGGGATGGGTGCTCGCGCGGGTTCGGTCAATCGCACCAATAACCCTTATGTCGAAAAACAACTCGAGCGCGAGGGCAATCAGTTGGGGATGGCTGAGTCGCGCGCTGAAATGCTCGCCCGGGTCGAGCAGGTGTACAACGAACAGGTCAACAAGGGCCTGAATCATTCGATGGGGAATTTCTTTAACGCTTTTCGCGAGCTGTCCAACAATCCAGAGAGTCTGGCCACGCGCACACAGGTCAAGGAAACCGCGGAAAATCTGACCAAAGATTTTCACCGGGTGACCAATCAGATGAAAGAGATCCAGCGCGACGCGGATTTCCGCATCGCCACAAAAGTGGAAGAGATCAACCAGCTCACGCGCGAAATTGCCAATTTGAACGAGAAAGTGCAGGCGGTGGAGATTCAAGGCATCACCGCCAACGACGAGCGCGATCGCCGCGAGCAATTGGTCAAGGAGCTCGGACAGAAGATCAATATTCGCTATGCCGAGAGCAAAGACGGCGCTGTCAGTATTACGGCGGGCAATACGGCGCTGCTGGTTTCGGGCTACTCGCAAATGGATCTGAAGGTCGGATCTACGCCTGCCTCCAATGGCAAGGCCGAGGGCAACCTCGACATTTTTTATCAGAATTCCGAGAGCTCATCGCCCGTGAATGTGACCAAGCAGTTTACCGGCGGCGAAATCGGCGGCCTGTTGCAGGTGCGCGATGCCGTGTGCAATGAGCTGATCGAGAACATGGATGTGCTGGCTTATTCGTTGGCTGAAGAGGTCAACCATGCCCACGTGCAAGGCTATGACCGCAATGGCCGCGCCGGCAATCTTCTGTTCGCGAACCTGGGCGGTGCGAGAAACGCCTCTGAGCGCCTGGCGCTCGACGAAAACGTAGCCAACGACGTCAGTCTGATCGCGGCCGCGGGTCAGCCCAATGCTCCGGCCGACAACCGAGTGGCCAATATTCTCTCCGGACTCCAGTACCGCCAGACCATGGATGACGGCAGTGCCACGTTCGACGACTTCTACAATTCCATAGTGGGGCAGATCGGAATCGAAACCCAGCGTGCCAACTCGGCGCACGAGTCGCAAAAGGACATTGTGACGCAGTTGAAAAACGTGCGGGAGAGCATCAGCGGAGTCAGTCTCGATGAAGAAGCGGCCAAGATGATCGAGTTTCAGAAGGCCTTCGATGCGTCGGCGCGGTTGATTCGCACGGCCGACGAAATGATGGATACGGTATTAAACTTGAAGCGTTTATAAGGTGAGGAATTAAATGCGCGTCGCCGATAAAATGCAGTTTGATCAGGTTAAGAACAATGTGAGCAAAAATCGCTCGCAGATGTCGGAGCTGCAGAATCAGGCCGCGACGCAAAAGCGCGTCACCAAGCCTTCGGATGACCCTCTCGCGGCCTCCCGAGTTCTCTCCAGCCGGATCGATTTACAAAGCAACCGCCAATTCACAAAAAGTCTGAATTACGCCAAGTCGTTTATAGAAGTGACTGATCAGGCTTTGAACGACGTCAGTGAAGTGCTGATGCGGGCCAAAGAGCTGGCCATCAATCAGTCCAACGACGCCAGCGCCAACGAGGAGAGCCGGCGCGTGGTGGCGACGGAAGTCGAGCAGCTGCACAATGCCATGGTGGCCATCGGCAACCGCAAGCTCGGTGATCGCTTTATCTTCGGCGGCTATAGAACGATGCAGGCGCCGTTTGCGGAATCGGGAAAGTACTCCGGGGACAAAGGCGAGATGAACATCCATATTGAAAAAGAGACGTATATGCCGATGAATGTTCCCGGCAGCCGGGTCTTTCTGGGCGAGGATGTCAGCAAGAACGGACTTGTCAAAAAATCCGTGTCACAAGCGCGGACGATCGAGGAGCTCAATCAACAACTCTACTCGGAGCCATGGGCGGCGGAAGAATTCCAACAGCAACAGCAGCAGCAGGCGACGGGCGCCGAAACTGCTCCCGTGCGCGGTCCCGCGAGCATGGGCGCCCGCCATCCCTCGATCCCCGAGACCCAGCCCGAGTCCTCGCAGTCGGGCACCAATCTATTTCGAATCATGAAAGACTTTGAAATTTCCCTGCGCACGAATGATAAACAGGGGGTTCAAGACAGTCTCGATGTGCTTGACGACGCACTGTCGCAGGTGGTGCTCACCCGCGCCCAAGTCGGCTCGCGTGGCATGCGGCTCGACAGTTTGATGCACACGCTGGAGCAGGCCAAGCTCGACAATCAGAGCAATATCTCATCGCTCGAAGACGCCGACGTCTTCTCCACGGTCAGCGATATCAATAAAACCGAAAGCACTTTGCAGGCGACGCTGGCCACTTCGGGTAAGCTGATTCAGCCGTCACTGCTTGATTTCTTGCGCTAATATCTGCTCTGATCTGAAACAAGAGTGACAAAGTTGAGCCGCATTTTGAGACGGATTCAGTTCAAAATTGTAACGCGAGCAGAGGGAGAGCTAAACTGAAAGAGTGAATCAGTTAACCCTTGAAGAACTGCTGAATCGTTGCGACGAATGGGTGCGAAGCGGGCAAGTGGCCCGCGCCGCGGCCGAGATTCGGCGGCTCAATTTGGCGCAGATTCCGCGCTTGAATCGCTTGCCCCTAGCCCGTCTTTGCCGTCGGGCGGGGTTGATCACCTCGGGAGTAAAACTCTTACGTCCGTTGATTCGGGATGAGCGCGAAATGGAACAAAAGGCCTCGCTTGGCGAAGTCTGCGAGTATGCCGCGCTTCTCACTCGAATCGGCCTGGTCGACGAAGCGGCCCAGCTGCTCGAAAAGGCAGACACCCGACGGGCGCCGGAGGCGGAGCTGTTCACCAGCTACTGTCATATTATGCGCTGGGATTATGAACGCGCGATTCCGCATTTGCGAGCCTTTATCTCCGCTACTCCAGAGCCGTACATGCGGCAGATCGCGCGGGTCAACTTGTCCGCGGCCCTAGTGGCCACGCAGGATTGGCTCGCGGCTGAAGAGCTGCTGAATGGATTGATTTCCGATTTGGAAGCCAGCCAATCCCGCAGGCTGCTGGGCAATTGTCTCGAACTGCGAAGTCAGATTTACTTAGGCCGCGAGAAGATCGAGGAATGCCGGAGCGATCTGGCCCGTGCGGGCGAAATTTTTTCGACTAATGAAAGCTATGACATGATCCTTGTCCGCAAATGGCTCGCCTATCTGGAGGCGTTGGATGCCGAGTCGCCGACGGCGCTCAAGAGCTTTCGCGCCCTGGCCGCAAAAAATCGGCACTGGGAAAGTGTGCGCGAAGCGGACTTCCTCAGCCTGAAAGTTCGCTTTCATCAACCCACGCTCGACCATCTCTATTTCGGAACGCCCTTTTCTGCGTACCGTTCGCGAATCGAGCGCGAGATCGGACGGCCGCCCGGCCCTCATTTCAGTTTCGGCGGGAATCGTCGCGAGTATCTTGATCTTCAAACCGGCGAAGTCAAAGGACGTATCGCCGCCGATCCTCCGCGCAAGGTACACCGACTCGTCGATTTGCTCCTGCAGGACTTTTATGTACCGATACGGACAGGTCCGCTCTTCGCCGGGCTTTATCCGGGGGAATATTACGACCCCCACTCCTCTCCGCTGAGGGTTCGGCAGGTCATGCGGCGGCTGCGCCGTTGGATCGAGAGTGAGCACCTTCCACTCACGGTCATGACCGAGCGAGGCGCGTTTCGCCTTAAGACCGCGGGTCCGTTCAGCGTTCAAGTTCCCGTGCGCATCGCGCATGCACCAGAGGTTTTGAGTGAGGCGGAGCGACTCAGGAGACATTTCGCTGAGGGCACTTCGTTTCAAATGAATGAAGCCTGCCGCGGCCTCAGTCTGTCGCGCTCGAGTTTTCATCGGCTCGCCCAGAAAATGATCGAGCGCGGGGAACTGGAACGGCAGGGAGTTGGCAAAGCGACCCACTACGTTCTCGTCCCACGCGCCCGCGCGGCCTAGGGTGTATTTTTAGGGACAGGGTTGGAACTTTCCTCCGTTTAGATCGAGATTGAAAAATGCCAAACTAAAGCGATTATTTTTGGCGTCAGTGCACTTGGCCGTCGAGTAGGTTTGATATTCCGCGATCAATACGGCCTTGTTCTGGTTGATAAAGGGCTTGTAAGCGGCGCACTCGTTGTACTGGTAACATTGTTCAACGACGGCGAAGTCGAAGTCGTTCACCAGTGCCGGAACCAGATCGGTGGAATTTTTGAGGGCGATCTTCAATCCGCGGGCATGAGCTTCCTGCGCGAGAAATTTATTGTAGCCGATCTGATCTTGAGCCGTCAGTTGGAGGCCGTTGCCGTTGCTGTAGCCGTCGATGTTGTCAGGTTCCAGTGCGTCGCAGCCTTTGCTCTTGGCTAGATCCATCCGCGCTTTCATAATTTCTCGTACGGTGGAGGAGCGGATATCGATCCAGCGCTCTCCGGGCCAACCGTCGACATTGCTCCCGAGGACGGCTGACGAGAATCGGCTCGCGTCGGAGCGCCAGTTCTCGTAAGTTCCGGCCGAGAAGTAGCACACCACGATGTGACCCCGGGCCTTTAGGGTGGCGAAGAGGGTCGTGGAGTTATCGAAGAGATCGATATCGTAAACTGTGGCGTTGGAAATGCCGGTGTTGACCGTGCCCGCGAGTTGCCAATACCAGGTGGTACCGGCGGGAATGGCGGTGATGGGTGCAGGTGCCGGCTGGGGAGCTGGAGTCGGCGCGGGTGCCGGAGCTGGAGCCGGAGCAGGCGCAGGCGCAGGCGCAGGCGCAGGCGCGGGTGTCGGTGCTGGTGTGGGAACTGGTTCCTGCAGTGAGCCTCTAGAGTATTCCAGTTCCATGTAGTCCAAGTCGCTGTCGTCTCCCAACGTTTGACTTAAATAGCGAACTGTCACCTGGCCCTCAGAACTGACAAAGGAACCAGCGGGCAGAGCAAAACTGAGCTGCGACCAGCGCCAGCTCTGCGCGGCGGAGTTGTCGCCCACCGGCACATAGGAGTTGGAGCCAGGATTTAGGATTTGAAAGGCCCAAGTCTGTCGCGCTTTGGTCGGTCCTTTGTAGTTCACCTTAAGTCCGGTCACGATGGACCCCGGCGGAACTTTAAACGTCAGGTTCGCGACCGTCGGCCGCGTCCGAGCGTAGAACTCTTTATATTTAGTCCAAATATCCTGTGTCCCCGATTGATCTTGGACGCTGAGAACACTCACCGGTTGACTACTGACCTTTCCCGAAACGAGCTTGAAGGACTGTGGCGTAACAGTGGCAGCGTGCGCGAGCGACCAAAAGGCCGCGAATAGAAATTGAAACATGGTAATACCCCTCCCCAGAGATGACCCAGTTTCATTATCGACAATCGGGGCTCGGATTTGAAGTGACGTATTTGGGGCGTATTTTTCTTACGGACAGTACTGCACAGCGGTGTTGGCCGTGTTGGTGAAGACGAGGGAAAATCCCGCTGTTTCGGCCGAAGCACATTGCGCGGCCGAGTAGGACGTATATTCGGA
>JALHOQ010000047.1:20299-21705 GCA_022842925.1 Bdellovibrionales bacterium | reverse complement strand
GAATGGTTTTAGCTAAGCCTATTTTTTTGGCCAGATTCACCATGTTCGAGTCGCCGATGGTGCGGGGAGAGCCATAGGTGTATACGCCTCTTACGTTGTAGCCGTGGGCTTTCAGATAGAGAGCTGAAACGATAGCCTGAGCGCCGCCGAGACTGTGACCAGCAATCCAAATCGGTTTAGATTTTCCGCCGTTTTGATGCAGATGGTCCGCCATGGCAAACTTATTTTGCAATAGCTCGAAGCTATCGTAAAAACCGGCGTGGAACTTGGCCCCTTTCAGAGGCCCGCTTTCGATCAGCTTATGTTGAGCGGCGAAGTCGGTGCTAAGCCATTCTGAATCTTTGCCCAATATCTCAGTGTCCGTGCCACGCCAGATAACAAAGTTGGCATCTTTGGCTACGATCACAGCTGCCTCGGGGTCATGGGTGAACTCGATCTTGGCACCCATGGCACTGGCAAGTGTCCGGCGTTCTTGCGCATGAAAGAACTTTATTTTGGGAGCATTCGCCGTATCGCCGGCCTTCGTAAAGAGGTGCGCGAAGCGGGCCGTCAGGGCGCATGCCATATTTTCATTGTTGATGATCTTCTGGGCGTCAGCTTTAAACTCTTTTGTAGTGGCGTGCTTGATGGGCTCTTTATTGATTACGTGCTTTATTTCAAAGTAGAGCCGATGGTCATATACCCCTTCGGACAGCTTAGCGAGAAGGTACGCATTGACCGGATTGAATTCCGTAGTCCTAAGGTCAAACCGAGAGATGAGGTTCTGCTCGTTTGCAATGACGTTCTTATCTTTGACTTCGAACATGTTGTTGCCGCAACTCGCTTCTTTGAGCTCAGCGGGCTTGGCGCACTTCACATATTTTATGTCGCCCTTGACCATTTCGGTGGCGTTCGGTCCTAGGTATGCGACTGTTTCCACCCCGGGGCCCATGACAAGACCGACTTCAACATTCGCCGTTTTGGATGCTGTCTTGTTGCTGATGATCCGCGCGTGAGATCCGTAGAAGGGGCCCGAAGGCGAACCTTTTTTCTTTTCGAATTTCCAATCGGTCACGAAGTCGATCTTTTTCTCCGTTCCGACCTTAAGCGTTTCTTTTCCTAGGCTCGGACTTGGTTTGCCTTTATCGGCGAACATTCCGTCGGCACGTTGGTATTCGAAAATGCAATCCTGTGCGGAAGCACCCGAATAGGTGAGAAATGAAAAGAGTAGAACAATGCATCTCATGGTGTTTATCTCCTGTTGAGCTATCTTATTTAGTCACTGTGAAAACGTCGACTCACAAAGGCAATGGATTAAAAATTCGTCTGGACGATGGGCCTGAAAAAGATTTGACAAGAAAAGGCGCCTCCTCAATTCTCTGCCTGTGACCCCCATATCTCTGGTTGTAATCACCCTCAACGCGGAA
>JALHOQ010000047.1:16141-20289 GCA_022842925.1 Bdellovibrionales bacterium | reverse complement strand
ATGGCGTAGTCGGCGTGTGCCCCTAAGCAGGCGAGCCAAAAAGTCAGCAATGTGATAGAGCGAGCGAGCATGTAACCTCCCGAAAAGCCAAGGCTATGTGAGGGGAAAGGGTTTGACAAGAAAAGCCATCTCCTCAATTCTCACTCGGTGACCCCCATATCTCTGGTTGTAATTACCCTCAACGCGGAAAAGCATATCGCGGACTGTATTCGCTCTGTCTCGTTTGCCAGCGATATCGTCGTGCTCGATAGCGGCAGTACGGATGGCACGGTCGAGATCGCCAAGAATTTGGGCGCACGGGTGTTCGCAGAGGAGTGGCGGGGATTCGGTCCGCAAAAGCGCCGGGCGACGGAGCTGGCGAAAACCGATTGGGTGTTGAACCTGGACGCCGACGAGGCTTTAAGCCCGCCTCTTCAAGAAGAACTTCAACAAATCTTGCAGGCTGGTGTGCCGGGCCACGCCGCCTTCGCGTTTCCGCGCGTGAGCTTTCATATGGGTCGCTGGATCTGGCATGGCGGCTGGTATCCGGATTGGCAGGTGCGGCTATATGATCGCTCGAAGGCCAATTGGTCGACGGCCAAGATCCATGAAAAGGTGGAGGCGACCGACCTCGGCTATTTGAAAAAGCCGATCCTGCATTACGTCTTTCGCGACCTGGCTCATCAAATCGAAACTAATAATCGGTACTCGACCCTTGGCGCCGACATGTTGAACGAAAAGGGCCGGCGCTTTTGGCTTGTTCACCTTTTGTTGAAGCCGAAGGTAAAGTTTTTCGAGACCTATATTTGGAAGAGGGGCTTTCTCGACGGGCTTCCTGGTTTGATTATCGCGGTCGGCGCAGCCTATTCGGTATTTCTCAAGTGGGCTAAGCTGTGGGAGATGCAGAAGATCAAGAGGTCGACACCGGCCGCCGATACTGTTGCCAAGTAAATTTCCGGCGGTCATACTTTTCCTATGACCAAATTTCTATACGTATTGTTGGTGGTGTTTTCCTTTTCTATTTTTTCCGCGGGCGCCAATGAGGTCAGTTGTGAGTGCCCGAAGCTGGGTTGCGATCCTTGCAGCTTCAGCCAAGGTCTCACTTTTTACACCGAAAAATGCGGACCTAGGAATGCCAGAATGAAGAGTTGCGGGCGGCCGACCTGTGTTCCGATTGAGCAGGCGTCCAAGGAATGCCCGAATCCGCCAAAGGCCAACTCGGGCCCGCGCGAGCCGATTGTCATTGCCGATCAAGGGGGCGAGACCAAGCTGGCCGACGCGAGTGAAGATCGGTCCGCGCCTAAGGTCGGGCGAATTAAAGTAATTAAAGGGTCGGTCAGCATCGTGGGATCTGACGGAAAAGCGAACGTGGTCAATAGTGAAGGCGACGTTCGTGAAACGGATACGGTCTCGGCCGCTGCGGATGCGGCCGCGTTGGTGAACTTCGAAGGTGGCAACAAGATGCATGTGCACTCGGACACCGAGGTGAAAGTAAAGGAATTCAAAGATCCCAAGGATGCGACGACACGAAAAGTTTTGTTTCAGCTGATTAAGGGCAAGATCCGCAATCAAGTCGAACAAAAGTACAATGGCAGGACCTCTTCCTTCAAAATCGAAACCAAAGGTGCCGTAGCCGGCGTGCGCGGGACCGATTTCGTCATCGAACAGAAGGAAACCGATATTCTTGAAACCCGGGTGGAGGCTTTAGACGGTCGCGTGGTGCTGGGCGGCCTGCGCGCCAAAGAGACTCGGGAAATTACGCGCGGGGAGGGGGCCACCTTCACCATGCCCAAGCCCTCCAGTGGCGATAAGGATCTGAGCGAATTTATCCAAAAGGGCTCGCTCTCGCCCGTCTATAAAATTCCCGATTCGCGTTTGAAAGATCTGGAGTTTGAATCGCGCGTGGACGTGGCGCGCGCTCCCAAGCGCCAGGGGCCCGCCAGTGACGTGGAAATTTGCGATCGGCCGAAGGGTTTCTTAAACCAGTGCTCTTGGAATATAGAAAATGGTTCTTGCGTCCGCCGCCGCTGCAATGCGAACGGCAACTGGGCCGAGTTCACCAAGCTTCCGTCCTCCAGCAGTTCCTCATGCGCGCCGAGCGGATTTTCGGTCAAGGACTGCGACTACTAGAAGGTACCAGGTTCTTTTTTCAGAAGCGCTGCGTAAATCTCATTGCACTTGGGCGGGTCGGCTTTTATAACTAGCGATTCTTATACCGGTTTTGTGGCGGTCGTAGCTCAGTTGGTAGAGCATCGGATTGTGATTCCGGTTGTCGCGGGTTCAAGCCCCGTCGATCGCCCCATTTTTCGGATACTGCACTTCCCCAATCTTCAAATTTCTGGCTGTTCCTAAATACTTGAAATTACAACCGAGGCAGAGGCGTCTTCAGGTTTGAAAATCCACGAAATGTCGCGAAATGCTCTGCGGTTGCTACTTGGTTTGCTACTTGTCCGTGGCTTTCATTCTCCCAAGTTTTGAAGTTAGAGTGGTTCATGACTGATCTTCAGCGCCTTCTCTTTCTGGATTCCAGTGTGTGGATGACTACTCGGAACGGGCTAACTGCTCTTGCATCCAAGCACTTTATAGACTTGCAGTTTTATGGTTTGCCCGAAGAGGAGCGAGAGAAAATCTACTGGAATAATCCTGCGAACACTTATTTATACACGGCCAACAAAGCCATTGTGGACGGCACCGTCGTTGATCTTTATGAGAATATTTCGAACGAAGAAGCGCGTGGGAATCTGGAATTAGAAATCCCCGATCGCAAAGATCTCTATCGTCACAGAGTAGTCCTCAGTCACTCAGGCCGGGTTGTATTTCGCCGAAAGGATGTTGAGCGGTTTTTTAACGATCGAGGGCATGAAAAGGAATTTGAGACAGCATTGCGCTTTTGGAGGACTCGAGAGGCGCTACTGGGGGAAATTAATAAACTTGGTGGTGATGTTAAGTTTCAGACAGAGGTGGCATTGCAGCTGGGTACTGTCGAGCTTATACATGGAGCTCTGGCTTTGACCTTGAAGGATCCGTTGGTTCTACCACCAACTAAGCAATTTGGCAGTGCAGTTAAGAAATTTTTTAAGGACTACGAAAGCGCGATCAAAATTTCGGGCCACGAGTAGAGATTATTGCCGAATTTTGCAAGCGCGCTCGCCCGACATGTTGATTCGAAGTCTTTGGTGACTCTCACTGTATAGCTCAAGTGACCTCCGATCTCTCGCGTTTTTGTTCGTTTTCGTTGTCTATCACAGCTCAATGTCCGGACTAAATATTTTTAGATGTATTGGTATCCCGCCCATCGGTGTTAGCGATCGAATAGCCCCATCTTTCGGGCATCCTCATGTAACCACTGCTCTTGCTCTTTCATCGTCATGGTATCCATCAGGTTCGCGAAGGCGGCGTTATCAGGCGCAGGAGGCACATCAAACGGGCCGCGCAAGAAACTTACCAGAGGCGTTTCTCCTAGTGGCGGAACTCTTAATTTAACGCGAGAGTCATTGGGCAATTGTCTTTTTCGCGCTATCGCTGCTTGCAATTCCACAGTTGGTGCTTTGGCCATATTTTCCCATTTGGGATAGCCTGCTTCCACAGCAATGACATGTTGAATGCGCATAAGACTGATATTCTCAGAATCCTTCAGCACTCGCTTCACACGAACCAATGCTTCGGCCTCACCAGCCTCAACCTGTCGGAATAACTTTTTTGCTTCTTTTTTGAAATACTCGATTGGCGTAGACGTATTAGTCATACACTCTTCCTTTCAGTTAACTCGCTGTTTGTCCGCAAGAAGCGAGTCATGAAGTGAGAGTCTGACTTGCTACCATTTGAATCGGTTTGACCATAAGCCTTTGCGCGAACGACAGGCGCAACCCACGCCTAGAGATGAAGTTGCCTCCACCGGCCAACTTGTGTCAAGCGTTGCGCTTTCTGCCTTGGTGCTCGTGTTTTCTTAGGGCCTGGCATTTGCCCGCCACTTTCCCGCCATCCGCCAGTTGGCGGGAATGGGTTAATAGAGCCTAAAAATGGGCCTTTCCAAGTCACAAAAACTACTATAAAATTGTGACAATAGACTATGGGTAAAACTACGCAAGATACTGTATTTACAGTTAAATTTACTATTTATGGGCATGGCAGGGGTTGGTGCTTCACCCTAAATGACTTCGCGAGCCTCG
>JALHOQ010000047.1:0-16131 GCA_022842925.1 Bdellovibrionales bacterium | reverse complement strand
TCAGGCTGTGCGCAAGGCCCTCTCTCGCCTAGAGAAGGCTAAATTTATACATAGGATCGGCTGGGGTTTGTATGAGTACCCAAGAAAGCACGCAACCCTGGGACAGCTCCCACCCGACATCAATCAGGTGGTAAGGGCCGTCGCTAGAAAGAATCAAATTAAAGTCCTTCCATCTGGCGCCTATGCCGCGAATCTTCTTGGTTTGAGTGAGCAAGTACCTGGGAAGGTTGTGCATCTGACGGACGGCCCTTCACGTAAAATTAAAATTGGTAAAACGGAACTGATTTTCAAAAATACTGCGCCAAAAAATATGGCCCCAGCAGGAACTCCGGCGGGACTTGTGATTCAGGCGCTAAGATATTTAGGAAAGGACCACGTAGATGATGTGGTCATCGCGAAGCTCAAGAAGCGTCTTTCAAAGCTCGACAGACAATCTCTGCGCAAACACAGTATGCTTGCGCCAGAGTGGGTACGCAAAGTGATTGACCGCCTCAGTGAAAGTGCCAAAGCCAATGGATAAATTTTGTCTACTATCGGCAGCTGATCGACAGCCCTATTTTGAAACCGCCGCCACAAACTCTGGCTACGCCATTGGAATTATAGAAAAAGATTTTTGGGTTTGTTGGACACTGAAGCACCTGTTCGCATTGCCAGGTATCAGCGAGCATCTGATCTTCAAGGGCGGCACGACATTATCCAAAGTCTACGCAATCATTGACCGTTTTTCAGAAGACATCGACATCTCTATCGACCGAAAGTACTTTGGCTTTACTGGTGACAAGGATCCAGAAAAAGCAGGTAGCGCAAAAAAGCAAAAGCAGCTTATCAAAGACCTGGCGGCTGAGTGTTCGGCCTTTGTTCAAAAACAATTATTGAATGAGTTGCGAGCCTCAATCACTAAAGGACTCAACGGCATAACAGGTTGGGACCTCGTCGTGGATGAAGATGATCCCGATAAGCAAACTATCCTGTTTCACTATCCGGCGGTGGGGGTGCAGACAGCTGGCTATATCGCACAGAGTGTGAAGATTGAGATGGGCGCGAGGTCGGATCACTGGCCCGCACACACGCAAGCCGTCCAACCTTACGTCGCTACAAATCTGCCAGCAGGCGCGATAGCCAACCCCATTGTCGAAGTAAAAGCCCTTGATGCGGCTCGAACTTTTTGGGAGAAGGCGACGATCCTTCACCTCTATGCATATTGGCCACAGGGGAAGACAGTCACGCCTCGTCAGTCGCGGCACTACTACGATCTCTTTCGCCTGATTCAATCGAAGCACAAGGCTGAAGCTCTATCGCAACCCGAACTTCTAAAACGTGTAGCTGAACATAAGCGCATTTATTTTCGCGCGGCCTGGGCAAAGTATGATGAGGCAGTGTCTGGCACTTTACGCCTAGCCCCCAATGCTGAAGTCGAAAATGAAATGCGCCGAGACTACAATCTGATGAAGGAAATGTTTTTTGCCGATCCACCGGAATGGGACGAAATCATGGCAGCGGTGCGCGCTCTTGAGGCTGAGGTAAATAACAAAGCCTGACTGCGGCGCAGTAATTTTATGGGTGTTTATGGGTATTTTTGTGGGTATGCCCTGTGCCCTTGGGTGACCCACGGATGGATCGCTCCTAAGTTGGCGGCTTAACCGGGGTTCCTACGAGCTTTCCCGCCATTTGTCCGCCATACGCCATGGTGGCGGACATGACTGGCGTGGACTAAGGCCCGACTGCGGCGCAGTAATTTTTGGGCATCTATGGTTGGCATCAAAATCCAAGACATACCAAGTTTGGTTGTTTCCGTTCCCAAATGTGAAAATGGAACGCTTCTCTCGCGTTAGGGTATTTACCGCAAGGTGAGTTTCTCTTTAACCTTGGGTCATGAAATGTATGTTGTTGTTAATTTTAATATTTCTTGTTTATGTGCCGGCCTTCTCGTCTTTAGGGCATGAACGCACTCGGACGGAATTCGTGTCGGGCAAATTTCATGGAACATGGGAGACGCAACGCTGCTCGGAGGGAGCTTGTCCCTTTGGATTTGATTTCGGTCAGAAGAGTGGCATTCAGTTGTTGATGGCAGGTTTCGACGAGGGGGGCGTTGTTTATTCCTTTTGGCACTATCAAATTGACGGCGATAGGCTCATTGAATACGGCAACACGCGTGAAGTCGGGCGACTAGGACTTCATTCCCTTTTTGTGCGCAATCCCGAAGGCGGGACTTTTCGTGCCAGTATCGAAAGTGTTGATCAATTGAGTTTCGAAGGCTTAGACAATGGTGGCCGGCCTTTTCGAGGCGTTGCTTTCCGCCAAGTGGTTCGTTAACATTCGTCTCATGGGGGAAGTTCATTTGCTTGAGCGAAGCGGTCCGGAATATCTTAAGGGCATCCTTCTATCGAGACGATCCAAGAATAAAAAGTACTCTTTGCGCGCTTTCGCCAGAGATCTAAATATTCCGCCGAGCCGGCTTTCTGAGATTCTAAGTGGAAAGCGGACCATCTCTCGTAAACAGAGCCTGACTTTTGCGGAACAATTGAAATTGAGTCCCAAAGAGGCCGCAGGGATTTTTGGCGCCGAAATTCGCGACCCTAAACTAACAGGGGACCAGTCCTACTCCTACGCTGAGATCAACGAAGATTTTTTGCGGATCTTAGTGGACTGGTATCATTTTGCGCTGCTCAATCTTATGGATACCGATGATTTTGTTCATGATCCCTTTTGGATGGCCAACCGTTTGAATTTGCCTGTGTCGACGGTGAAAGAAGCATTAGGTCGGTTGATTCGCACTCGTCTTTTGATTTTGGCTGAAGGTCGTTTCCGAAAGACTAAATCTAATGTGGCGACAACGGACCAGGTCTCAAGCCAGGCGTTGCGCCGTGCGCACGAACAAGTCATTCAATTGGCTTTGAAATCCTTGCGCGAAGATCCGCCCTCAGTTCGTGATATCTCCAGCGTGTCCATGGCACTAGATGTCGCGAAGCTAGGCATCGCAAAGCAAGAGATCCGCCGCTTTCGGCGGCGGATAGCCCGCCTTATGGAAGGTGGAAAGCGCAATGAAGTGTACAATCTGAATATTCAGCTTGTACCGGTCACGGGGTTTTCGCGGCGAGGAACTCGATGAAGGCTTTATGTTGGCTATTGTTGGTTCTCTCGCCGCCCGGATTTGCTTCGACGGAGCTTGGGAACGGCGGAGATGCGATTCTCCAAGAATTCAATTTGCGGGGCTTACAGCTGGCGGCTTACTTTCGCTCGGAGGCCGCCGCCGGAAATAGTTATGGAATTGACCCGGTTCAGTTTTTGGCGGTTGTTAAGCAAACCCGGTTGACGGCCAAAGACCATTTATTTCTTCGTGGGCAAGAGGTGGACGCAATCAACTATCCCGCGGAGAAAAGGATCGAGGTCAGTCGCACTCGGTGGCATGCGACCGCAGGACGTTTGGACGCTTACTTTATGCAACGACGAATCGCTTTGCATGAGTATCTGTGGATCTATGGCGTGAATGATGACGGGTACGCCATTTCTAATCCCATAATTGAAGCCATAGAGCGTTCAGCGGGAAATCTTTTGGATCCGGAAGTACGCCGAATGCTCTTTCAGAGGTTTTGTAACCATTTGATGGGAAACGATTTTCCCGAGGCTCAAAAGCTTTTGGCCTGGGGGTTGGATTTGAACGCGCAGTGCAAGAGCGGGATGAGGCCCCTGGAGATCGTTCTGCTTTCCTATGTGAAGTACTCCACCGTAGCGCCGATCGAATCTGAACGGCTCGACTTGATGAGGGCGATGTTCGTCTACGGGCTCAATCCAAATGCGATCGTGTTTCCCTCCATACCACTAGCAGTTGCAGCCTCAGCCATGCCCAATCTGGATCTTCTTCAATTGATTTTTGAATTTGGCGGCGATCCCAACTTACTGGATTCAGAGGGGGTGAGCGCCTTTTCTCAAGTAGCGAATACGACCAGTCCAAAAGGGCCGGCGCTCACCGTGCCCATTTTTCAGCTGTTCCTCGCAAATGGTGGAGACGTAAACCTGTCGGAGAATCCATATCTTATTCGCAGTCCTGCTCGCATGATTGTATCTCAGTCGCAATGGCCTGATTTGGTCGAAGCCTTAGTCGCCTCTGGACGAGTGGACTGGTGTAATAGGAAAGACTTTTATGGCCGCACCTATGATCGTGTTCTTAATGAATATATTCCTCTTTTAGAAAAGCATGGAGTTCAGTGCGGACCGTACAGATTTGTAACGGGTGAAGCGTCTTCGTGTGAGGAGGCTCAACGTCTCGGCCGCAAACGGTGCCAGGACGAAGGATTTACTCTTACTGAACTGGTGCTGCCTGAGGCCAATCCGTGTATGGAAGGCAGGCAGGGCCAAAGAATATTCTTTACTGCCTACTTCCACTGCCACAACGGTCACTAAATCGGCCTGTGCGGCGCAGCAACGTCTTCACATAAACGCCTTTTCAAGCCGACCCATTTTGTTAGGATTCTATTAGGCCGCGGTCAAAGATCTATATTGTGGGTGCCTCTTCGGTACTATAGTCGCAACGCGGAGTTTTCTGCGTGGGGGTGGGGGCGAAATGACAGGAATCGATTCGGTTCGCAAGGCGGCGTCCGTTTTTACGCGAACGTTTTCCTATCTTCACCGTTCAAGTAAACCGGGTCACGATTTAGAACAGCTCAAAACGGACTGGGCGCTAGAAACCTTGGCGTCCATGGGAGTGGTCATTGATCAGAAGGGCCAGCCCCAGACGACTGGGCCCATATTGCTGGTCGGGAACCACATTAGCTACCTCGATATTCCGATGCTGATGTTGAGTGTACCGGGAGTTTCTTTTTTAGCCAAAAGTGAAATTAGGCGCTGGCCCGTGATCGGTCGGGGTGCGGACGTGATGGGAACCACTTTCGTGAAACGGCAATCTCCGTCTGATCGCTCGGCGGCTCGAAGACGAATCGGCGAAGCGCTGGGTCAAGGGGCGAAGATCGCGCTTTTTCCATCGGGCACAACGTGCATAGACGAATCGAAACCCTGGCGCCTCGGCGCTTTTGAAATCGCCCATGAGCTCGGAATTCCTTTGCAGCCTTTTCGTATCAGTTACGAACCTCTGCGCAGCGCTGCTTTTATCGATCGTGATATTTTTCCACTGCAGTTGTTTAGGCTCGCCCAAGCCGGTCGCACAGAGGCATTTATTGAGTTTCATGAGCCGGTGCAGATAACGGATCCTGCGGGATCCGCGGTGCATTGGCAAAAATGGACGCAGGAAGCCCTCGGCACAATTGAGGGGTACTAAGAAACCCGCTGTCGAACCTCTCGACACTGCTGTCACCGCGGTAGACAGTGCTGTCTCAGTCTGAGCCGGGTGAGTGCAAATTTGTGAGACCTTTGGAAGTTCTCTCTCGAGTAACCTAATCTACATATGGTGCTAGGGGAGGAACTTGTGGGTGCTCGGCAGTTTCGCATTGTGGCGGTTCTGTGCGTCTTTCTGTTCGGCTGTACGTCGAATCGAGACTCGTCCTCCCAGCGTGAGCTTGCTAGCAGCGTCGATTACTTCCGGGCCCAATATGCCGATAGCAAAATCAAAATCAGCACACCAGGGCAGGGTGCCTTCGTTCCCCAAGCCGCCGCCGATGGCGGCGCTTTGATTCCGGCCGGCGTGAAAATCGCCGCACTTGTGGATAACCGGTGTTTAGATGAAGGTGCCGCTTCGACCGAAGCCATTTCGACCGAAGTGTCGGCCGCGGGCCATAAACACGAGGATCTACCCGTTCAAGTTTATGAGTTTACCACGGACCGCGAAGTCCCACTCGACGAGCTGGTGGCCCAAGCTGACTCCGACGACTGTTTGATAGGTCTAAGCGAATCGCGCGAAGTCCAGGCCTTCGCCATTCCTAATGATCCCGCTTTCGCCGGCTCGAGCCACCACAATGCCCTTAATCTCGGCACGGGTGAAGGTTGGGATTGGTTTTACAATGCTGAGAACGGAATCAATCAAGATGTGATCGTCGCGGTCGTTGACACCGGCATCCGGCGCACGCATCAAGATCTGGCCGCCAACATCTACCTGAATGCCGACGGCCAAAACGGCTACGACTTTATCAACAACGACGCCGACCCAAGCGACGATAACGGTCACGGCACCCACTGCGCGGGGATAATCGGTGCGACTGCCAACAACGCCGTCGGCGGTGCGGGAGTGATCGGCACGCGAGTGAAACTGATGGGCGTAAAAGTATTGGGAGCAAACGGCTCGGGTACCTATGCCGCCGTTGCCAACGGCATAAACTACGCCGTTCAAAACGGCGCCCGGGTGATCAACTTGAGCCTGGGAGTTACGACCAATGGAGTGAATCCGGATCTGAATGTGGATCCCAACACCACGGCGGCCATTCAAAACGCCGCGGCCAATGGCGTGGTCGTTGTCATAGCGGCGGGCAACGAGAATGCAAACCTGAATGTGGCCGCCGCCTTTCCCGCCAATCTGGGCCATCAGATACCAGGAGCGATCACGGTCGGATCGCTCGACACCGCGACTCGCACACGCAGCATTTTTTCCAACTACAGCACACTCCGTGTTGAGGTCTTCGCGCCGGGCAGCGAGTCGTCGGTCACGCCGGTCACGGGGATATTCGCAACCTATCACACGGCCGACAATGCCTACGCTCGCCTCCAGGGCACGTCCATGGCGGCGCCCATGGTCTCGGGCGCAGCGGCGCTGGTGATCGCGGGTCTCCGCACCAATGGCATCACACCTACAGCCGCGCAAGTCGAGGCAGTGATCGATGCGGGATCGCCGAACAATCCGAATCTGAATGGTCTTGGCAAAGGTGGCAAGACTCTGCGGCTGCGCGAGCTGGCGGCGGCCATGGGGAATCAGTTTCCGGCGGCGGATCCACAAAAAATTCGGATCACGAGCCAGCCCGTTGATGTCACCGTGGCCGAGAACGGCAATGCCCAGCTTTCGGTGACCGCGACGACATTCCCGCCGACCATTTCTTATCAATGGCAGCGCAACGGGGTGAATATTCCTGGCGCCACGCAGGCCACTCTGAGTCTGGCCGGTGTGACGCCCGAGCAGTGGGCGAACTACAATGTCTTGGTCGGCAATGGCTTTCGAACGCGCTCGAGCGCCGTAGCTGTGGTGAACGTGCTGTTTAGTCCGCGCCTGGTGACGCCGATGCAGTCGTTCTCGGGTCAGTTCAACACGCCCTTCACGCTCAATCCGCGCATCATCGCCAATCCGGCCCCAAGACTCCAGTGGATGAAAGACGGCACTGTGATGAGCGGCAAAGTGGATGCGATTCTCTCTTTCGGGGCCTTGCAATGGAACGACGCTGGAACCTACACGTTGCGGATGTCGAACTCGCAGGGATCGTCCGAAGGTTCGATGCAGCTCAGCCTCAATCCCGGTGACCGTCCGATCGACGGGGGAGTGGAGCGATGAAATTCGGCATCGTTCTTCTTCTTTTGATCACCGTCGGCTGTGGAAAAGGCTTTCGCGCCTCGGGCACATCCGACTTGAGTAGCTTCGCCTCGGAGTGTTTTGCTGATAGCACGGCGGATGCCTGCGTTTTTGAGAAAAATCCTCTGGTCGCATCGGGCTTGTCGGCATTTGCTTCCGCGATTGGCTTGAACACGAATCTTTCGCTTTACCAGGGGCGGGCGGTGGTCTTGACCGGGCTCGATAGTTCGGGACTTTTGCAGAACAGTTCGATTTCGGTCGACACGGGCTACGGCGAGCGCGCGTTTAAACAAGATTCGTGGAAGTTCGAATTTGCCGGTGACACGGGCGCTCGGGCGGTTCAGGTCCACACTTATTATTGGCTGAATCATACAATTGAAGAAATGGTTCGCCGCACGGGTATCTTTCACGCCAAGGACATGGGGCTTGAGGTTGTAGTCAATGCGAGTTCAACGGGCTGGCTCCCGGCTCAGAAAACGATTTACCTCGAAAAATCAAGCGGCGGAAATCAACTGGCACTCGACGCTGGTCTTTCGGTTCATCTTCTCGGACATGCCAATCTTTACTACGCCACCAACGGCGCCAGCGAAGATTTATCGCAAGATACGAATCACCGCGACTGCGGCGTCACTGGTGGACCTGTGTTTTTAAAGGACTGCTGCACGGCTCGCCAAGGGTGTTCGCGCGCGATTGCTTCGGGCCAGGCCGACTACCTGGTGGCGTTGATGTTTCCACGCAACACCACCGTCGGTGAATCGTGGGTCAATCGCGCCAGTGGATTTAAGATGTGTGAGATGTCGCGGGATTTACGTCTGCACGCGAACACCACGGCCCAACAGGCCTTTGACACGTGCGGCGCCAGCGCGAGCGGACAAGTCTTGAACATGGGTACGTTATACGCGTCGATCTGGTTTGAGATTCGGCAGCAGGTCCCCGACGGACAAGTGGCGGATTTCGACAAACTTTATATGCGTCACTTGAGCGAGGTGCGAGGCGCCGACACCTTTGCGACCTTACTCGTGAAGATCAAGGCTCTCGACGCCGCCGAATTTGGCGGGGCCTTCTCCTCGCGTTTTGATAGCGAGTACGCCCGCCGCGGAATTTAAACTACTGGACCCGAAACAGAGTCGTTAGAATGACCGTGTCTTGATTCATGGCCACACCGACGCGATAGACTTGTTCACGCCCGATTTTCACATCTGTGTTGTACACATTTGGGTTGTCGGAACTCGGACTCACGGAGCGGAGCTGACCCAGCACCTGCAGGATTTGTTCGCGACTGAGTTCGTGCTTGGCGACGAGCTTCGCGTGAACCTGTTTCGAAACATGGATTTGCTGATAGGTCTTGGCTCGGACCATAAGGGCCTTGTTGAACTCGAAGTCATAGGTGATATCTCCGAAGCCGTAGGTTTCGGCCACCCCGCGCCAGAAGGTTTTTTGTTCGGCATTAGAAGCTTCATCGAGAGTCAGCACTTCGATCAAGCGCCCGCCTCCGCGCAGAGGTGAAATTCGGTAACGAACCAGGTACGTGACGCGACCAAGGTTAGAGGCAAAAATTTGTTGGAACACGTCTTCTTCGTCGGGATCGGGCATGTGGTACGGGAGCCCCAGACGCAGGTGGCGAAACAGATCCGACTCAATCACACTGTAAAGCCTGAGATTGAATCCGGGCGGAAGCATCATCTGAATTTCGTTTTCGGCGTTCACGCGCGGGATGACGGGACGGGGAGGGGCTTCGGTTTGTGGCGGCGGCGGAGGGGGAACGACTGAAACTGGAGTCGCGGGAGGAGCTGCTGCGATTGCGCTCGATATCTTCGGCGCGGGAACGGACGCGGGTTCCTCTTCAGTCGGAGTGCGAGGGCGGCGTTCTTTTACGAGTGGCGCCAGGGGAATTACGATTCGACGATCTTGTTGCGAAACGGCAAGATTCTTTTGGTGTCGAGGAATAGCGAGCATCGGCATATTTGATGAGGTCAATTCGAAAAGTAAATCTATTCCAGCGCCTCCTGTGAAACTGGTCAGGAACCGGGGGGTCACTTTTTTATCCGAATCGGCACGAAGAAGGGATTCCTTGAGCAACCGCACCTGACTGATGACATGAGCGGAAATCGTAGCGGGTACAGCCTTTTGCAATTGCACGAACAGAGTTTCTAAATCGGTTTTTAGGAAATAACGGCTCTCGACGACGGCCCAGCCCACTTTTCGGCGTTGGGTGATGAAGGCGATCGGATTTTGCTCGGTGAGACTCAATTTGGATGGCGGCACCAGGTGCTCATGGTGGCGGCCGATGGTGAAGTCCGAAGTGCCAATTCGCTGGGGCTCTGTAGTCGGAGGAGGTGCCGGCGCAACCACCACCGGTTCGGGCGCGGGCATTGGGGTGGGAGGGAGTTCCACCACGGGAAGCGGTGCCACTTCTGGTTTCACCACTTCCGCTTGCACCGCTTCTGCAGGCTTCAGCCACTTCACGGGAGCGTTTTTATATTGGGCATCCAGCTGCAGGAGCATGGTGATCAGATTACGGGCCGTGCCCGAAAGCCCGAGCTGAATCTCGACTTGGCCACCATTGGCCCCGACGGCCTCTAACGTGACTAAAACGCCGAACGGCTGCCCCAAAGACTGAATTTGCGACACTTTAAGAGTACCGGACTCAAAGATCTGAATCTGCCTGAGAACGGTCCTATTGAAATCCTGCTGAGCCAGGTCCATGACGAGGTTGTTAATCGAATCGACGGTCAGGCCGGCTTCACAGGCGACATTCGGAGTGCCCTTTTCCTGATGGGCAAACGCGCTCAGTGAAAAAACACTTAACAGGGCAAGCAGAAACTTCATGCTCGGCACTCCTACAAGGCGGTTGAGGTGAATGGGCGGAGAGTGAGCAATTCTTAAGCCATTTGGGCTACGGTAGCCTGCTCAAGTGAAAAATTGGGAGTTCCGTTTGCACTTAATTTACTCTATAGACTGATCCATGACGTCCATCTTCATGGTTCTTATTTGGGCCGCCACGGGCTTCGCTCATAGCGGCGATGTTCCCATTTTCAAGTTCAGATCGGTGACCCCCTCGATTTTTGCCGGTGCCAATCCGGTCGCCCGTGATGGCGATCTGGCCGGCGTCGATTATCTGCAGACGATTGGAATTCGCACGATATTGAGTCTTCAGGGGGCCGATGTCGACGGCTCCGTTCCCGGAGTAGTTTCCAATTGGATGCATCATGGGGAGCGACCGCAGTTCACCGAACTCGAGCGTTGCGCGGTGGAAGGGCGGGGAATGAGCTTCGTCAATCTCCCGATCCGTTCGCGCCGCCCGTGGGGTGAAAGTGATCGCAAATCGGTCGAAGACGCCGTGGTTCTTTTAGCGCAGGCTTCCCCTGAGGCTCCGCTGTATCTGCATTGCCAACGTGGAATTGATCGAACGGGGTTGATCGTGGCGCTGTATCGGGTGCGGGAACAGGGTTGGACTCCCAAAGCCGCTTATGACGAGTGGACCAGTGTGGGGCGCGGACGCTTAGCGCGTTTGGTGACCGCGGCGCTCGATGATTATTATTGTGAGCGCTACCTGCTTCCGCTATGATCCGGGCTTATGCAGACGACCGAAACGCCGTCCTGGCGCAAGTGCAGCTCTTGTAAGAAGCCGATCGGATTTAATACCAAGTACTACGTGTGCAGCGTTTCGACCTGCAACGGAGAGCGGACCGGCTATGTGTTCTGCTCGGTGTCCTGTTTCGAGGTGCACTTGCCCGGAGCTCGCCATAAGGACGCAGCGGCCATTGAATCGCGTTCACCTGCCAGCGGCGGCGAGCGCGCTCCCTCCCGAAAAATCATCGCTTCGAGCGGTGCCCCGTCCGCGACCAACTTCGGTGGCGGAACCAATACCCAAGTTCAACGTGAGGTTTTGATCGTGGCCTCTCGCCTTAAAGATTATATTACGGCCCGCTCAGAAATGAACACTTCGGCCGGCGTGATGGATGTACTCAGTGATCATGTGCGCGTGCTGGCCGATCGGGCCATCGACAACGCTCGGGCCGATGGCCGCAAGACCGTGCTCGACCGTGACTTCAGTTTCTTAAAAAAGTGAGGCTGTCGTGGCGGACTTGCACTACTTCCCGAAAGATTACGTCGATGCCAAGCAGGACTTCCGCCGCCGTGGGAGCTCCGCCGCCCAATTTGGTCAGTGGCAGGTGCCGAGTGCGACCGAAACCGATCTCTTTGTGGATCATGCCTATTATCCGGCCGAGGATTCGGGTGGAAAACTCTTTCTGATCTTTTCGGGCGTGCATGGCGCCGAATCTTACGCGGGCCACGCCATACAATCGATGATTCTTGAGGAAATTCTCCCGCGTCTGAAGCGCAAAGCCACTGGTTTTTTTCTCGCCCATAGCCTCAATCCCTTCGGCTTCAAGCACCATCAGCGCTGCACGGAGAGCGGAGTCAATATCAACCGCAATTGCTCCTCTTCGCCCAAACTGTACAAAATCGACAACTCCGCCTCGCTGGAGCTGACCCGGCGCTTTATCCCCCGGGCCCCGGTGGATGGGCTGGAGTGCCATCTGTTGAAGCAAATGCGGCGCGAAGGCGAGCGCGTTTGGTTTGAGGATATCAGTCTCGATCAATTCGTAAAGACGGCGGCGCAAGGGCAGTATGCGAGTCCTGAAGGTTTTGAGTTTGGTGGTTTTGCGCCCGAGCCGCAGGTTCGCGCGCTGACGTGGCGTCTGCGCGAGATTATGTCGCGTTATCGCGATGTGATTCTCCTCGACTTGCACACCGGCCTGGGCGATCGGGCACGTTTGCATCTTTTGACCGGCGACCCGAAGGCGTGCGTTCATCCGGAACTTTTTCGTGAGCTTTTCGATCCCGCACAGGACAAAGCGCTCTACGACTTTACCGCCCATGACGTGGAAGGTTTTTATCCCACCTACGGCGCCACCAACGATCTGGTGGCCGAACTCGTCACGCCTCAACAAAGAGTCTGCGCGCTGACAATGGAGTTTGGCACCCTAGGCCATGACCTTGGAGCGCAGTTGCAGAGTATGAATCAATGGATGCTTGAACATCAGGGGTGCTGTTTCGGTTATCGCGATGATGAAGTTCGCGCTCAGATCAAGCAGCTCAATCTTGAGAAGTTCAATCCTTCCGACCCGTCTTGGCGTGAGAGTATCGTTTTTATTGCGCGCAATCTCGTGCAAAAGGTCCTGCAGCGTTCCGGCAGCCTGACTTAGTGGGCGGGAAACTCAAGCTGGATCTCGGTCCCAGGGGGCGTTTCGCACGCCACGATCTCAAATTTCCATCCGTACAATTTCGCCACCGAAGCGGCCCAGGCTAAACCCAGTCCGTGGCCGGAGCCATCGCCGCCTGAATTGGGTCCGCGGTTAAAAGGCTCGCCGAGACGGGCCAGCACCATGTTCGGGATTCCGGGGCCGAAATCGCGAATGGAGAGCCGACGGTTTTGGATCGTGACGATAACGCTGGCCTGAGTGTACGCAAGGGCGTTGCTAATTAAGTTCAGACAGAGATGTTCGAGATGCACCGGGTGGGCGAGGACCTCGAGATCTTCTTTTAAGTCCATCTGCAGTCGATCGCCGTATTTGCCACGCAGTCGCATCTGAATATCGCCCAAAACCTTGGACAGCCTGTTGGCGTAAAGCATTTTCTGCGGATTCGAATGTTCGAGCTCGGCCCAGTTCAAAAACGAAGAGACGACATTGGTCGCCCGGGTGATTTCGCACTTCAGTGTGGAGCCCAGGTTCTCCCGTATCTGACCGGAAATTTCGGCATTTTCAATTTCGACTGAAAGTAAGGAAAGCGGGGTCTTTAGTTCGTGCGCCAGCTGATAGGTCCAAAAACGAGAGACCTTGTAGTTGCGATTGATTTTTTGAATCAGCTCCCCCAGGCCCACAATTAAGCGCGAAAACTCGTCAAAGATCGACCACCCGAGCACGGAGGCGCCTCGGCTGAGCGATTCGGGCGGCTCTGGCACCCGCAAGGACACCGAGGTCTTCTCGGCCGCAAGGGTCACGAACCGCGACAGTTCCGTGACGGGTCGAAGGAGAATGGCTGTCGAGATCCAGGCGATGGCAAAGCCAAAGAACAAGATGACTACGAAAAAGATCAGGGAGCCCTTGGATACAAGCGGAAGGCTGACAAACTGTTCATCAATAATCAGACCCACTTGCAAGGTGCGGTCGTCAATGCTTGGCAAGGCCAAATTGAGAACGCGAACATATTTGCCGTTGCGGGTAATGGTCAGCCACTGTGGCCCGCGATCCAGGCCAATTTCCTCAAGCCAGTGGGCGTTTTCGCTCTTAAACAGAACATCGCCGGCCTGGTTCCGAATCACAAAAAACTTATCGAAGCGCGACTCACCTAGTTCCGCGGAAATGATCTTGTCGGCCCGATCAAGATCGACTTGGCGAATCGTGCTCAACTCCGAATCCAAAAGGTTAATGGCAGTCTCGCGAACTTGTTGGTCGATCAACTGGCGGCGTTCGCTGCGAACCTGATAGGCATTCAGCACAATGGAGACCGTCGACACCAGACTGAGCAGAATCAGGATGATAAGAAAAAACCTAACTCTCAATCCAGTATCCTTGATTGCGAGAGTTTCGTACGACGAGGTTCGAACCCAATTCGCTTAAACGTTTTCGAAGGTTGGTGATTGTGGCTTCGGCCACATTGGTTTCCGCCGTGCATCCGATTCCCCACACCAAATCCAACAATTCCTCTCGGCTGTAAACACGCCCAGGCGATTGCGCCAATGTGCGCAGGAGCAGGAATTCTTTGGCCGGAATGGCGCCGGTTTTCCCCTCGATCGAGACACTTCGGTTATGAGAGTCGATTACGGTATTGCCGACCGATGTGAGATGGGTGAGGCCTTGGCCGGACTTGCGGAGTTGAGCTTTTAAACGGGCCATCAATTCCACTAGCGAGAAGGGCTTGCCCACGTAATCGTCAGCCCCCAGGTCAAGCATATTGGCGCGTTCGGTAGGGGTGTCGACCGCCGACAGGATTATAATGGCGGCACGAGGGTAGTGGCGGCGGAGGTGGGGGATAAACTCCTGAGCGTCCTCAGTTTGAATCATGCGGTCGAGGATAAAGGAATCGTACTTTTTGGGGCTCGAAAGGCAGTCGCGCATCTCCTGCATCGTCGCCGCGGCATCGGCCGAGAATCCCTCGCGGGAGAATGTGGCTAGAAGGTGGTGGCGCAGCTTTTCGTCGTCTTCAAGAACCAATACGGATTTCATAATTCCGTCATAATGGAACTCGAGTCGATCGGGGTCGAGAGTTAACGCAATGCTAGGGCAGGGCTCAAACCGATTTTATCCTCGTTTAAGCGCACGATTGCCGCTTGCGGCCCTTGTAGATTTTGCGCCTTAACCGAATTCTGACTGTCTCCCCCAAGGGGATTTGTTATCGAGTTGGACTCGCATGAGACATAGAGTTGGCTTCCTCCTCGCAATTTTGTTGGTTTTTCCGTGGTTCGTCTCCGCCCATGGTTCGCACGAAGAGGCACCTCACCACCATTGAGCATCTACAGGAACTTGGCATCCAGTTTGGCCGCTCGCGCTTTCCGGAAGACGCTTTACGCGAAATCGCACAGCTGCCGGGTTTGGAATCCCACGCTTTTCGTTGGCGAGCGGGGGTGGCCTTTACTGATGGCAGCCCGAAGGGCACGGTCCTCAAGGCTCTGATCGAGCGGTCTGGAGTTCGGCCTAAAAAATTGATCGCGGTCGACGATCGTATTTATCATGTTCATAGTTTTGTCGAGGCGCTCTTGGAGCTCGGAATCGAGAGTCGCGTTGTTCATTATCTTCGGGTGCGCGAAGAGCCCTCGTTCGACCCCCGGGTGGCGGATCTTCAGTTTCGGGCCTTTCGGCGATTGGGTCGTTTAGTGAGCGACGAGGTGGCCCGCGCGCACCTCGGGATTCGGCCAGCCTATTGCGAAGACGCGCTCAAAAGCGAAAATAAATAAATCCAGTTAAATTGTCATTGGCGCGGAAGGCGAGAGCCAGCACGATCAGCGCGGCGGCGCCGGTGCCCGCGACGGCATAGGTGAGGATGGGGTAGCGCTCGGCCAGGCGGCGAGCGGGTCCGGCCAGGCGGCTGAGGAAGATGTAGCGTTTGGTTTTAAGATTATAGTACAGGACGCCGTCGATAGCGAAGGCGAGCGCAATTCGCCAGTAAACCGGGTCGGCATATTCGGTGAACGACACCTGATTGGGATTCGGGCCGAACAATCCTTTTAAATAATCGGATAGAGATTCAAGTGAGGTGCAGCGGAAGAACACGCCGGTTAAAAAGAACACCGGCATCATGGCCAAGATATCGAAAACTCGCCGCTTCACGCTCGGATTTTTTGCCACCAGCCCGAGCCACTTTAAAATCTCCTCCACCGTAGCGATCACCCACAAAGCGAGTCCCCAGATAAAGAAGTTGAGCGCGGCTCCATGCCAGAGCGCCACGATCATGGCTGAGGTGTAGCGGCTAAAGACTTGGGTTGCGATTTCATATTTCTTGCGGCTTATAAACCGCGGTTGAAAACGCATGAGCGCATGGCACATGGGGAAGTAGATGTAATCCCGCACCCAAGTTTGTAGAGTCGCGTGCCAGCGGCGGGCCCAGTCCGTGCCGCCATTGGCGAAAAGGGTCGAATAGAAATTTTCGGGCAGGCGCAGGCCAAAGAGCAGAGCCGAACCTCG
>JALHOQ010000046.1 GCA_022842925.1 Bdellovibrionales bacterium | reverse complement strand
TTTTCTCGTCGGCAATCGACGGGGCGGGCTTACCAGACGCGCAGCCCAGACATAAACTGAGAATGATAAGAGCGATTATTTTCATAAGGCCCGACCCGAACTACTCTTTCGGGCCGAACAATTTCTTAAAGAAACCGGAAACTTTGGCGCCGATACCCGCGCCGCCAGATGCAGCTATGGGTGCGGCTCCACCTTGGGGACGACGTGGGACGCCGCCGTGTCGGCCGCCACCTTGATGGCGCTGACCCTGTCCGCCGCCATGTCGGCCTTCGCCGCGCGGTTGAGCGTGGCGCCCGCCGCCGTGACGACCTTCTTGTCGGCCACCACCGCCATGCCGTCCGCCACCACCATGCCGTCCGCCACCACCATGGCGACCGCGACCGTGCTGCGGTTGACCTTCTGGAGCGCCACCTTCACGTGGTTCGCGTCCCTCTCGGGGCTCGCGGCCTTCACGGGCTTCGCCCGGATGACGGTCGCGACCGCCGCCGCGACGTCCGCGATGGCGATCCCGATGCTGATGGCGCGGTTGCTGCGGATTCGGTTGTTGTTGCGGTTGCCCTTCGGCTCCCGCAGGTGCAGCTGCACCGGGAGTAGCCGCAGCACCATGCTGGGCCAGATGCATTTGATGTTGTTCTCGCTCAATATCCGTCATGTGCTCTGGACGCGGTCCACGGAAATCTCCGCGATCCCGTCTCGGCCCACCACGATCGCGTCCACCGCGATCCCGTCCGCCGCCGCCGCGACCGCCATCGCGACCAGCGCGATCGCGTCCGCCGCCGCCACCACCGCCGCCACCACCGCCACCGCGGCCTTCGCGCCGCGGCCCACGATCGCCGCCGCCACCACCGTTCATGCGGTCACGGAATCCAGGCCCCTTACCGAAGCGACCTTCGTCTCTCGGAAACGGCTGGAACTCTTTCAGGATCTCTCCTTCGTCGAGCCATACGGTATCCACTTTGTGTTTCAAGTATTCCTCAATTCTTTGCAAAGCGTCCACGTCACGGTCGGAGACCATGCTGAGCGCTGTTCCCGTCGCACCCGCGCGACCGGTACGGCCGATGCGGTGAACGTAGTTTTCCGGATCGTCCGGAAGTTCGTAATTCACCACCATATCCACGCCCAAAATATCCAGTCCGCGGGCGGCGAGGTCGGTGGCGACCATGATGTTGCGATCGTTCTCGCCTTTGAATTGCTCCATCACGCGATTGCGCTGAGCCTGTGTCAACAGCGAAGAAATCCCCACGGCCGGAACACCGTTGGCGTTCAAAAACTTGGCGATCCGTTCTACATTGTGTTTGAAGTTCGAGAAAATAATCGTCTGCCGCGGGTTATGCTTTTTCAAAAGCGACAAAAGATACTGCGGCTTCTCGTCATGGCCGACATGGAAGATATGATCTTTCACGTTCTCAGCCTTGGCTTGGTCGCGCGAGATATTGATCTCATGGGGATCGGCGCCGAATTCATAGGCCGTGTTTAAGACGTCAAAGTTCAAGGTCGCGCTGAACACCGTGAACTGGCGGTCCTTCGGCACCCGACGCAGAACAAACTTCATATCGTCTTTAAAGCCCATATCGAACATGCGGTCGGCTTCGTCAAAGATGATGGCGCGAACTAAACCCAAATCGACAATATGCTCTTTATAAAGATCGATCAGGCGCCCGGGGGTCGCGATCACAAACTCCACGCCGTTCTTCATAGCCGCGGTTTGTTTGTCGTAGGAGGTGCCACCATAAACGGCGACCGACGTCATGCCTGTACCGGCCAGGAACTTCTGCGCGGTCTCTTCGACCTGTTCGGCCAACTCGCGCGTCGGCACCAAGATCAATATATATTGACGCTTCTTCCACTCGGGAAAAGGTTCGGTCTCCGTCTCGACGGTCAGTTCTTGCGGACTCACCGCCTTTAGAATGCGGTCGATGATCGGAATCAAGAACGCCCCGGTTTTACCGGTTCCGGTTTGCGCAAGGCCAGCGACGTCCTTGCCCTTACGAATCCAGGGAATTGCCTGTTCTTGGATTTTCGTGCATTCGATAAACTGTATTTGATCCAGATTCGCCTGCAGCTTCGGGTGCAGCTGGAGCTCAGAAAATTTCACGTGTATAACTCACAATGTCAAAACTCTTAAATTTGTCCTAGTATACGGAGTCGAATCCGCAAGTCAAAAAAAACTCCTTAAGAAGGCGGATAAATGCCTCGGGTTGGTCAAAATGCACCCAATGACCGGCATCCGCCACCTCTACTGCCTGGGCCGAGGGCAGATCGGCCTTCATCCGAGCAAAAATTTCCGGTGTCAGGTCGCTGGAGCGCTCCCCCCGAACCAGCAGAACCGGCATACGCAGATTTCGCCAGGCGTCCCACCGGTCTTCGTTCCGCCCCTCGCGCATGGCTTTCAGAATCGCATCCTTATCAAAGCGCCAGCTCCAACTCCCGTCGGGCTTCTCCTCAATATTGGTCAAAAAGAACTTCGCCACCGTTCGAGCCCGCGGATAGAAGGCGATCAACCCCGGGTACTCGCTTTCAAAAAACTGCCGGGCCGCCTCTCGAGAAGGGAATGGAGTCGGAACTAAATTCAATAGCTTCTCAATCCGGCCCATGGCGCCCGAATTGGCTTCGGGTCCGATGTCCTCCACCACCAAAGCTTTGACTCGATGCGAAAAGTGAACTGCAAATTCTAAAGCGTTGCGACCTCCCATCGAATGCCCCACGAGCAGGATCTCCTGCCACCCGAGATCATCCAGAATCCGAGCCAAATCCTGGGCAAAATCGCGCGGGTGATAGCCGTCGGGCGGATGAAAGCTGCGTCCGTGACCGCGCTGATCGAAGGCGAGAATATGATACTGGTCTTCAAACGCCTTAGCGATCGAACGCCAGTTGCTAGCCGAACCCATAAGGCCATGTAAAAACACGAGTTTGTGTCCGGAAGGATTCCCTGTTATCTGATGAAAGAAGTGATCTAAATATCGCATAAAATATCGAGCCCAAATGAACGTTACCCAAAAGCCGCAACTGCATCAAGATTGGATCGACCCTCACGCCGTTGGGATTGTTAGAGCTCTGCAAAAAGCGGGCTTTAAGACCTACCTGGTGGGCGGCTGTGTTCGGGACTTGCTGCTTGGAATTCACCCTAAAGATTTTGATATCGCAACCACCGCCCGGCCCGAAGAAGTGAAACGCCTCATCGCGCGCGCCTATGTCATAGGTAAACGTTTCCGTTTGGTGCTGGTCCGGCGCGATGACATTCATTTCGAAGTCGCCACCTTTCGCCGCGAAATCGGTGAAGAGGAACGCAAAGCGATGGAAGCCGAAGCCGCCGCCGAAGCACAGGCCGACGCGATGGCCGAGATGGATGACGAGGGCGACGAAGATGCGGAGATCGACGTCGGACGTCGGCCGCGCCGCCCGGCGCCTCCGATGCCCAGCGACAATGTTTTCGGCTCGGCTGAAGAAGATGCCCGCCGCCGCGACTTCACTATTAACGGTCTTTTTTATGATCCGATCGCCGAACAGCTGATCGACTATGCTGAAGGCATGCCCGATTTAGAGCAAGGCTGGGTCCGGATGATCGGCGATCCCGTCAAACGCCTGATTGAGGATCCCATTCGAATTCTACGCGCACTACGCCTTAAGCATATGATCGGTTTCGCGCTGGATCCGGATTTACGCAAAGCCATGGTCGAGACCGCGCACACGCTACCGACGACTGTACTGCCTCGGCGGCGCGAAGAGATTTTGAAACTTCTGCGTTTAAAAAATCCCGATCTAGCCTTTCGCGAAGCCTATGATCTCGGCATTTTAAAACACCTTTCCCCGACTTTGAGTGAGGTGATCGGTGGTGACTCAGCCGAAGAGTTCTTCTTGCGCCTCAAGCAAATGGCCGAAAAGCGCGGCACCGACACGCCGCTCGACCTCTTTGGTCTACTGGTTCACGCGTATGTGCGAACCGTGCTCCAGCCCGAGCCGGCGGAGGGCCAGCGCCGAGGCATCCTCGACAACGACAAGTTTCAGACTTGGATGCGCGATGAACTCGGCATGTTTAAGTATGAGCAGACGCTCGCAGTAAAGGCCCTGCACGTGGAACCGCTTCTCGCCCGCCGCAAGGAATTTCAACGCCGGGGCGAACGGCGACAGAAAGCGCTCGTCACCAACGATGCTTTTCCACTTGCGCTCAAGTTCGCCGAAGCCGATCATTGTTTAACATGTGACGACTTGCTCTACTGGACGGAAAAGTTCGCCCATCTCCGGCGCGAGAATCCGATGGAACGAGTTCGGCAAAAGCGCCGGCGCCCGCGCCGCCGACGCGGTGGTGGTGGCGGCGGCGGGGCACGCAACGCGGAAGCGAGGTCTTAAGTGGGTTTGTCGATTTGGCATCTACTGGTTCTTTTGGCGATTGTGCTTTTGTTTTTCGGCCCGAGCCGCCTGCCCGGTTTAAGCCGCAGTCTGGGCGAAAGCATCCGCGGCTTTAAGAAAGCCCTAAAAGGTGAAGACGAAATCGACGTGACCGATTCGGTTAAGAGTATCGAAGACGATAAGGAAAAGAAGTCTTAGTCGCCCCAGGGCAAATGCCGTTCGGCCCAAACACGATTTGTTCGGTCGACACGTGACGTGCGCTCAACTCTCCTTCACAATTTCTGAACTACAAAAATGCAAGGAGGCATTTCATGAACGCACTCGTCTTCGGACTTGCGGTAGCCTTGAGTACCACGCCAGTGTGGGCTCGCTCCAAAGTCCAACCCCGTATTCCCGGAACCCCCAGCAATGTCACCGCCACGGCCACGTCCCCTTCCAGCGTGCACCTCACTTGGAACGACAACACCATCGGCGAAGACGGCTTTCGCATCGAACGCTCCACCGATGGCGCCCGCTACACGGTCGCCGGTGAAACCGCGGCCGATGTGACCGAGTTCGACGACACCGGCATCCCTGATAACACTCGCTTTTATTACCGCGTTTCCGCTTTTGACCGCAGCGGCGCCACCACACCGAGCAATCCGGCCACCGCCGTCACGCCTCAGGGCTATTGGTCACTCGCAGGCCGTGTGGTCGAAGGCAATGACTTCAATCCCGTCAACGGAGCGACGGTCACCGTCGTACGTGGGGTCAGCGCGCGGACTCCAAAATATGAACCAGGAACTCAGATTCCCGACAACAATCCGAACGGCGCGGTCGAAGCCTTTGAGATTACGGAAAGTGTCGCGATCGAGGAGATATTATTTTCGCTCAAGATCACGCACGCGCTTCCCGGTGAGTTGAGAGTCCGGCTCGTCCATCCAGATGGAACAGGTGTGTTTTTGCATGATCGCGGCAGACCCGTCGGATCAGGCGGCATCGAAACCGTGTACCCAACGCAGACCACCCCTACTCAATCGCTGAACGCCTTCAAAGGCAAATCGACGCAAGGAATGTGGCGGCTAGAGGCCTCGGACGTGGTCGGCGGCGACGTCGGTCGACTCGATTCCTTCCAAATGACAGTCACTGGCCCGGCAGCGGCAATTACTGCCACGACGGACCAGAACGGATATTATTCCTTTGTCGATATAGCGTCGGGAAAAATCGGCGTCTCGGCTTCGGCCCCTGGACTCACATTCACGGCCAAGGAAGTCGATCTTCGCGGGAACACGGTTCGCGTGAATTTTGTAAGCGATTTGTACTGAATACTGTTCGCTTAGGGTGAGCGGTTCCTTTCGCCACCTCACGAGTTTTATAGGGTAAACCCGTCACAAAACCGCATCTCGCTGTTGCGATGGGTTTACCCTGTAAAACTCGTGAGGTCGGAAAAGGCGATGTGTTCGCGCGATCCCCGAAGCCCCCGGTTAAATCAACTCGCTGACCGCTTTGGCAATGGCCGTCGAATCGAGGCCGTGCTTACGATATAGTTCGATCGCATTATAAGCTGACTGACCGAATTCACCGCGTACACCGAGCGAGCGCAATTTAAGCGACACACCCGATTGCAAGAGCGCGTGGGAGAGAATCGCTCCCATTCCGCCAATGATCTGATGATCTTCGACCGTCACCAGGCGGCCACCGCAGAGATCCAAATACTTTTTGAACGTCTTAATATCGGGGTGATTGATGATGGAGGGATTGATCACAACCGCCTCAATACCCTTTGCACTCAGCTCCTGAGCGGCTTCGAGCGCCTGGGGCAGCAAAGCTCCAACGGCGGCAATTACGGCTTTCGGCTGCGCGCTTTCGCGCACCACTTGCGCTTCACCGAGCTTGAAATTCTTCACGCCGAAATTGGTCGGGAAATTTTCGCGGCCTAAAAAGAAAATATAAGAATCCGGAGCATGCCCCGTCTTCACTTTCGCGGCGAATTCGTCAACGGCCTGGCCCACCAGGGCCTCGGCCTCCTCACTGCAAGTCAAAGCATAGACTTGCGTGTGGGGTATGGCGCAGGTGGCGCCGAAATAAGTTAAGCCCTGGTGCGAAGCTCCGTCGGCCGCATCTTGAAAGCCGACATGAGAAAAAACGCCGATCACCGGCGCTTGCGAAAGCGCAGCCATGGTTAAAGGCAGAGCCCCTTTGGTCACACCGAACTGCGCGAAGGTGTCGACCACTGGAATAAATCCCATTTTGGATAAGCCGGCCGCGGTGGAGACCATATTGCTCTCACACACACCCATGTCCTGCTTCGATTGCGGAAAGGCTTTTTGAAATTCAGCCACGCCCGTGCTGCCGGGTAGATCGCTGGAGAGGGAAACGATGGGAAGTCCCTCTTGCCGCTTTTTGATCAAAGCGGCGCTGACGCCGGCTTGAACCTTTTTGCCGGGTTGGCCGGGATTGGCCGCGGTTTTCTCTAACTCGGCCGCCCAATCTAAGAAGATTTGCGGCACTTCTTTCCCATCATAGATTTCGCTTAAAAATGCTTTCAACTCGCTCGCGGCCTTGAGCGGAAAGCCGTGCCCCCCGCTGTTCGAGTCGGCGGTCTTTTTAACACCGAAGCCCTTCACCGTACGCGCATGTACGGCGACCGGTTTGCGCGGGTTCTCTCGAGCGGCTTGAACGGCGGCTTCAATCATCTCCACACAGTGTGGAAGATCGTGACCGTCATAGAGATCGAAGACCTCCCAACCGAGAGCGCCGAGCGCCTCAAAAGTGGGCGCCATAGCGTAGGACTCTTCATCTAAGCGGCCACTCAGGCCGGTGTTGTTGTCGCTGATAATCAAAACAAAAGGCGCCATCTTGCCGGCGGCCGCCAAACCCGGAATAGCAGCCATCGCTTCGCGGGCTTCGCCTTCCATACAGGCGCCGTCGGTGATCGCGGTCACTGTCACGCGTTTGCGGTCGGCTAGTGCGTCGGCAAAAGCCAAGCCCTGCGCCTGCGGAAAAGCCGAGCCGAGAGGGCCGTTACTGAGAAGAACACCTTCAGGGAAGAGATGCGACTCGCCGTGGCCGGTTAGGCGGCTCTCGATGGAGCGGAATTTTTTAAGTTCCTCCACGGTGACTGTACCGTAGCGATAATTGGCTTTAAGAGCGTACAGTCCATTCTCACAATGACCGCCGTCATTGATGAAATTGTAGAGCTGATGCCAGGGTTTTTTAGATTTTTGCGCTTCCGAAAACATAATGCCGTGAATAGCCGACATTAGCTCCGCAAAGGCCGAGGGACCGCCCCAGTGACTGGCGGCTCCACCCAAGACGGCATTCATATCCATCAAGGCCACCATCGCCCGGGTTGCACGCGGATCGGCCACCGAAATGGCGTCACCTGAAGAAAGTTTAACCGAAACCGAAAACTGAGGGGCATTTGGGGGGGTATCGGCCAAGAGGGATGGACGGTCGAGAGGCGTCAGTTTTTCGTTCATGGGGCGGTTCTAATGCCCCTTTAGACTTCGCGTCAACAGAATCCCCTTGAGCGCGGAATGTCGAAAACCCTATTGTGGGGTATGTCTACTGTCGATAAAATCGTAAAGGCTGAATTGCACCGTCACCTGGAACTCTGTCTCAGGCCGGATACAATCTGGGAACTCGCACCCCAGTTCGGCATTCAGCTCAAATCACAACGGGAATTTCAAGACCGCTTTATGATCCTCGAGCCGATGAAGGATCTGGGCACTGTTCTAAATAAGTTCCTCGACACACAGAAGCTGTTGGCCACTCCCGAAATTCTGGAGCGGATCAGCTTCGAGGTTTGCGAGGACGCTTACAAGAACGAGGGCATCCGCATTCTTGAACTTCGTTATGCGCCCACATTTATCGAAATGGGCCATAAAATGACCTATGAGCAGATCCATTCTGCTATTTTGCGCGGAATCGAAAAGGCCGAGGCGATGTACCCGATCGCCGTCGGACTGATCTGCATCATTCAGCGCATTTTGCCGGTGAAAGACTCCGTCAAAGTTTTTGATTTTGTTATGGCCAACAAGGACACGTTTGTCGGAGTCGATTTGGCCGATAACGAAGAGGGCTTCGATTCCAAACCGTTCGCTCCGTACTTTCTGGCCGCCAAGAAGGCGGGTCTTGGAATCACCATTCATTCGGGCGAGGCTCCTCACCCCAAGGCTCCGAAGTGGGTTATGGACGCCGTTGAGGTTTTGGGCGCTCAACGCATTGGGCATGGTGTACAGATTTACCGCGACGAAAACGTTATGCAAATAATCCGTGACCGCGGCATTCCTCTGGAGTTATGCCCGACCAGCAACATGTTGACCAATGCCGTACCCGATTTAAAGGACCATCCACTGAAAAAGCTTTTTGATTATGGCGTCGCCGTAACCATCAACACGGACGACCCGGGAATCTTTAATACCAACCTGAACCGGGAGTACCGGATCTGCCGCGAAATCCTCGGGCTTAGCATTGAAGATCTAGAGAAGTGCGCTCAAACCGCAGCCGAGCATAGTTTTATTCCTCTCGCCAAACGCAAAAAAGTTTGGCCCAAGCCTTTGGCGCGCTAATGTCGGGTTTTTTTCAGTTCCTGAAAGCTGGCTTAAAGAACCCGTTGCAACTTTCGACAATGTTTGAAACCGGACCCAAGGTCGGCCGCCGTTTCGCCCGCCGTATTGAGCACAAAGTGGGCTTTTACGTGGTCGAGTTCGGGGTCGGCGCGGGTGCGATCACTCTGCACATTTTGCCGAAGCTCGGTTTTCCCCCCGCCTATATCGGGTTCGAATTGAATCAGGACTTATATAAGTACCTGGTCGAAACCTATCCGGATCTGGAGATTTACAACGAGACCGCCGAGAATCTGACCAAGCGCTTAGACGGCCGCAAGGTCAGCGCTCTGGTTTCGACTTTGCCCTGGTCTTTACTCACTAAAGAAACTCGCACCAACATCGTGAAGCAAGCCTATGAAAATCTAGAGCCCGGCGGCGTGTTCTGCACCTTCTTGGCTCTACACGTTTTATGGACTCCGGCAGCCCGTGATTTCTTAGCCCAGATTTACGAAGTCTTTCCCGAAATCACCTATGAAGACGAACTCCTCAACGTCCCACCCTGCCGCCTATTCTTCGCCCGTAAGCATTAGGTGCTCGTCGACTTTTTGCAGCCCACCGCGCTATAAGGCCGCTACTGCAATCGCCCATTGGCAATCTTAACGACGTGCTGCGCGAGAGCGTCTAGATCCGCTTGATCGTGTGTGATCAATAAAGTTGGTATACTGAAGCGCGAGATTACGCGCTTCACCGACGCGCGGGCCTCGGCTTTCAGTTCGGCATCCAAAGACGAAAACGGTTCATCTAAAAATAAAAATCGCGGTTGTGCGATCACGGCTCGAGCCAGTGCCACGCGCTGCGCTTCCCCCCCGCTGAGTAAATGTGCCGAGCGCTTTAAGTAAGACGACATTCGCAGCTCATTTACCAATTCGCCTAAACGCTCTCGGGCCACCGAGTCTTCCAGCCGCCGCGCGCGCGCCGCGAACAAAATGTTCTCTTCCGCCGTCATATGCGGAAACAGTTCGAGCGATTGAAACAGCACGCCGAGGCGCCGCTCCGGAACCGGTAGCGCCGCCAAATCGACGTCCTTAAATTTCCACTTCAATCCCGCGCAAGGTTCCAAGCCAATCAACAAGCGAAACACCGAGGTCTTGCCTGAACCCGACGGTCCCCACAATGCCGTCACGCCTTGATCGGCAATCTCCCAACGCGGAATCTCCACCGAGAAACCTTCGTAATGTTGAATCAATCCCTCAACGAGCGACATGGCGTCTGACTCCTACAAACAGAAGATAAAGAGTTAGTCCAACGGCCAGCAAGGGGAAAAGCAGCAGCTGAGCCGTATCGAAGCGGTACTGTCCCAGCAAACCATTCATCAACAGCGGCAGAGTCACCTCATCGCCCAATAATATGCCCGACAAAGAAAAATCCCCGCTGGCCCATAGCGCGGCAAGCCCACACGCGCGCAGGATCGCACCCGAAGCCTGTGGCCATACCACATCAAACAAGACCATTCCCCAACCGGCGCCCAATGAACGGGCCACACCGACTTGTCGTTTCAACGCACTCAAAGCGGAGTGCACGAGCCAACGGTAAAGGAGAGGGAAGGAGATCAGAGTCAGCGCCACGGCTAAAATCCCTAAGCGACCGAGCGAGCTCTCCACGGGGAGCAGCAAGAGGCCAAAGCCAACGATAGCTGGGCTTGGCGCCAGATATCCGTTCAAAAAAGACTCCAGGCGATCGTGCGGAGACACATAGGCCGTCGCCAAAAAAAGAATAAAGTGCAACAGTCCGACGGACAAACCCAGCGCGGCGCTTGTCACAATGCCCTCCACAATCGGGCGAAACAATCCCGGCTCCAACCCCGAACCGAGTCCGGCGAAAGTGCCCACACTCCAACCCGCCACAAGGACAGCCAACGGCAAAACGACCGCGAAGCGCCCCCAAGGCAAACGCATATACGGCAGCCCAGATCGAACCGCGGATCGAGACCATAACGGTCGCGGCAGAATTGACGCCAGTAAAAACAACGATACGGTTTGCAAGCCCGCGAGCAAAACAGCCTTATCCCAGCGTCCCTCACCGCGAATGCTGTCGTAGATGGCGATCTCCAAGGTCACGATACGATCGCCACCTAAAAGCAGCGGCAGTGAAAAACTGGTGAAGGCGATCGCGAACACAAACAAAGCCAGCGAAGCCAGATCTCCGCGCAACATCGGCCAGCCAATGCTGCGCCAAAAGTGCAGTGGACCCACTCCCATTACCCAAGCCGCCTCCGCCACTCCACCGGCCTTGCCCTTAAACAAACGGTCGAGAGACACCGCCACCAATCCCGAATTCAACAACACATGAGCCACCACAACGGCGCCCATTCCATAGGGAAACGCACCGATCACGGCACTCCAGCTCAATAAGGCGAGCGCAATAAACAACGGCGGAACAAGATTGGGCAAAAGCAGAAGGCCTTCCACCCAGCGGTAGGAGCGTTCATTTTGCCAACCCTGCAAGGAACGGAAAAGAAAAAATCCCAAGGCCATGGTCGCAACCGTACTTAAGGTCGCTTGCCAGAATGAATTGAGCAACGGACCCTGGGCCTCCGATAAAGCCGTCCAAGTCCACTCAGGAATCTCAGCAATCCATAGCAAAAATGGCAAAATAAGAAGAAGCGCGATCGAAACCCGAAGCCCGAATCGAACGAGTTCGTCTCTGTCAACGCGCAAAGACTTGGTCCCAATGCCAAAGATCTTCGCCCAACTTGGTCGGGATGGTTTTTAGCTGCGGAAGTTCGGCGTATACCGTTCCCTCTTCCACACCTTTCAACACCGGCAGCATGAAGTTCTTGTTCATAATCACGGTTTGTCCCTCGGTGGTCAGCATCATCTCGGTGAACTGCACGGCCAGTTCGCAGTTCCGGCAATCCGCGGGAATGGCCGCGTATTCCACCTGAACGGGGTGCCCCTCGGAAAACCGAAGCACGTCATAGCTCCGGTCATTCTCCACGCCCCAATGAAAGGCGAGCGAAGTGAGATACGAAAAAACAAAGCGCCCTTGCTTCTTTTGAAACTGCCCGTAAGCGAAGGCCCAGCTCGGGGAAACGGAGTGAACATTGGATTTGATTTCAGCTAAAAATCGGTCGGGTTCATCCACGAGGGTCAAAATCCAATTGTAAAACTGTAGGCCCGGCGAACTCGCGCGCGGGTCCTGCAGCAAAAACTGTCCTTTGTACCGCGGATTCATAAGATCGGCCAAATTCTGCGGCACGGGCTCTTCGGATTTGCGATAGACAAATGTGAGCGGGCTCCAGTCGAATGGCAAAAACTCGTCACCCTTTCGAAAGGCTTCGATCTCCGGCCGGAACTGAATCTCGCTTGCATCCATTTCGCGCCACGCAAACTTTTTGGCTTGCTCCAGCATGTTTTGATCCAGGCCGATCACCAGATCAAACGGCGCGCCGCCGGAACTGACCTTCACCCGCTCCAGCAAAAGACCCGCGTCGCTCACCGAGGTGACGTCCACTTTACACTGACAGAATTGCTGAAACTTTCGGATCAGATCCCCGCCCGGACCATTGGTCGACACAAATGTGGAGTAAGTCAGAACGCGAAGTTTTTTGAGGGTGAAACCGGAACGGTCAAAATCGCGATTGCGCATAACCTCCCGCATAAACAGGAGCGCACCCAGAGCCCCTACACCAACAATTAAAAATACGACTAAGCGGGCACGCATATCACCACCACAAACCGCGGTCGCGTTTATAAAAGAAGTAATCTAAACCCATGCACCGGCCCGCCCCCAACCACGCAAGGACAAGAAACAACACGAGGTGCAGCTTATGCAACTCCACTAGGTCCGGCGCGCTGTTGTAGACAAAGTTGAGCGTAACCAGTGCGGCGAGTACCGCTACCGGCCGTACGAAGAAGCCGAGAATAAAACTTAAGCCCACCAGAAATCCGAAGTAAACCACGCAGTAGGCGAAAATCTGCCAGTTCGGCACTACCACCTGGTCGAGAAAATCTTTGTACCAATCCGGAAGATTGGGGGCCGCATTTTCAATAATTGAAGAGGCGAGATTCGGTTGTGTGAGATAGTCGCCTTGGTACCGGATCCAGGCCGTCACTAAAAAGCACCAACCCAGGTAAATTCGAAGGATGGCCACCGGGACCATGTGACCGACATACTTGATACTTTCTAGATAGGCGACGAGCATAGGCCCCCATCATCCCTTAACACCGCGTTTTGGACAATCCCCTTCTAAAAAACAACGCTCACAGACGGGCTTTCGCGCCTTACAGATTTGCCGGCCATGGGTGATCAGCCAGTGAGGAAATAAAATCCACGCCTCTTTTGGCACCAGTTTCTGCAGGTCTTTTTCCACACTCTCGGGCTGCAGTTCGGTCGTCAGCCCGAGCCGAAAACTGAGTCGTTTGACATGAGTGTCGACCACCACTCCCGATGCGATTTGAAAAGCGTTGCCGAGAACCACGTTCGCCGTCTTGCGCCCCACTCCGGGCAGTTGAACCAGTTTTTCCATTTCCCGTGGAACCTCTCCGTCATGCTCGGCCACCAACTTCTGTCCCATGCCCTTCAGGCTCTTCGCTTTGGCGCGAAAAAATCCGGTCGATTTGATGACCTTTTCGAGATCGGGAATTTTGGCCTCGGCGTAGTCCCGGGCCGAGCGATACTTTTGAAACAGATCTTTGGTGACAATATTGACCCGCTCATCGGTGCACTGGGCGGACAAAATGGTGGCGACCAGTAGTTCGAGGGGACTCGTGTGATCGAGGGCGCAGTGCGCGTCTGGATAGTACCGCCTCAGTTTAGTGATTATGGCCAAAGTCCGGGCCTGACGCTGGCTGGAATTTTCCCGCATGCGCCAGGTTTTATCTAGAAGCCCGACGCATGTCGAGGATTTCCGATCTCGACTCTGCTAATCCGGGCGGCGGATTACAATGATAAGGATGGAAGGCCCACGCCCTGTTCATGGACATGAACTACCCGATTTGATCCGATTTCTATCGGATCATCTCCGGCCTCAACAATCCTGGTCGATCGCCGACGAATATCCGCTCGCCATTCACGACGAGAATCTGAACAACGTTCGGGTGATCAAAGACAATAACAGCTTTCTCTCCGCGGCCGTGATGAAGCCCCTCATCATCAAATCTCCCGCCGGCCTTTTTAAAGTCGCGGCCATCGGCAGCGTGGTGACCGATCCCTCGCATCGCAATCAAGGCTTATCGCGCCAAGTTCTCGATGATTGCTTAAAAGCGGCTAAGGACCATGGCTGTGACTTCGCCGTGCTGTGGACCAATCTCTTCGACTTCTACCGCAAGCTCGGCTTCGAACTGGCCGGCACTGAGATATCGCTGACGATTCCACAAAGCTTCAAAGCGCCCGATGCGCCCGACCTTCGTTACATGCAGTCGAACCGCGTCGATCCCGAAGCCATCCTTCGCATCTATTCCCAGCACACCACGGGGACCCTGCGCACGGCCGACGATATCCGGAAGTTTCTCAACATACCCAACGCCCGCGTCTTCACCGCCTGGGATAAAAATAACGTTTTGCAAGCCTACGCGGTCGAAGGCAAAGGCGCCGATCTCGACAGCTATATTCACGAGTGGGGTGGCGGCGTATCTAAACTCCTGCCCCTGATTAAATTCGCGCTGTCGCAAGAACGGCGGCCGCTCACGCTGATCGCGCCTCCGCACTCCGCCAATCTGATCCGCCAGCTCGAACTTGCGGGAGCCAAACAGCACAGCGGAATTCTGGGAATGATCAAACTCCTGAATCCGCCCAATTTTCTTCTGAAAATCAAAAAATACACACGCGCCATGGGCGTGGACGACATCGTCCTCGAACCACGCGAAGGCAATTACTACCTCGGCTATCGCGAGGAGATCTTTCGTACCGATATCGAATCCGACCTCGTGCGCCTGGTTTTCGGGCCCTTAAAGGCGTCGGACCTCAAAACCTTTGATCCGGCCACGGCGGCGGCATTTGAAAAAGTGTTTCCAATTAACATGTGGATCTGGGGTTGGGATTCCGTATGACATTGCAACCTGATGGTCAGCTTTGGGTGTGGCGCATGCTGCACCTCTTGGTCGCATTGAGTCTACCGGTGGCCGTAACACTGATTCTCGCCGGATGTATCAAGGCCAAGGAGGAGCCCGCCGACCTTGGGCCGGAATACACCGAAGATCAGATCGATCTCGCCCTCAGCAAAGCGGTGAGCGGCGTCTCTTTTAACGGCATTGCTGTGGGCCAGTACGTGACGTACTCAATTAATCGCCGTCTCGAGAACGACGAAGCCACCATTTCGCTCGGCGCCTCCAAGGTAAAAGTCGTCGCTAAAACTGAGGACCCGAAGAATCCCAATGAGGTTAAATACACACTCGAGGTCATACAATCGACGCGCTTAGAAGATGGAACCTTCGAAACCGTGGTCAAAGAGGCTCCGCTCATCCTTGAAAAATCGGCCGCCGCATTGGCCGCGCTTCATGTCAGCAGCGCTCCCGCGTCCATTCGCGCCAAGCCAATCCGCCGAAGCTACCACCGTCTGAGTCAAGTGTCCGAGCTGATCGATCCGCCCTATTTAGTGCGCAACCGACCGGACTGCGGCGGTCTTCCCGGCTGTAAAATCGCCGCCCGCCATGTGCGCTACGATATGGTTGATTGGTACAGTGAAACGGAATTCCGCAAATTGGCGTTCGACCTCAGCTTTAGTACGACTACGCCCTATCTCCCCTACGGCCCCGATGGCAGCATGGATCGCTTTACCGGCCTGCTGATTAGCAACTGTGTGGCGACTCAGGTTTTAATCACCGGACGCACGGTTTTCGTTCGCGACTGTGTAAATCTCGAAGACGTTCAGAAGTAGACACGCGCGAAGCCCTTTGCTATCAGTGGGGCCTATGAAAAAATTCGCAGTCGTTATTGCCGGATGCGGTCACCGCGACGGCACCGAAATCACCGAAGCCGTGAGCACCTTGATCGCCTTGTCGGAAGCCGGAGCTGAGTACCGGGTGTATGCCCCCGATATGCAGTTCGGCGTCGTCAATCCTCTGGTCGGTCTGCATGAGCGCACCGGTGAAATCCGCAACACTTATGCGGAGGCCGCTCGCATCGCTCGGGGCGACCTGCACGATATAAAAGATCTCAAAGCCGCCGACTTTGACGGCTTGATTTTGCCGGGCGGCTTCGGCGCCGCTATGCACCTCTGCACCTGGGCTCAGAACGGCGCCAAATGCGAAGTGCAGCCGGATGTCGAGCGCGCCGTTCGCGAATTTTATCAGGCCGAAAAGCCGATCGGCGGCATTTGCATCGCGCCGGCGCTATTGGCCCGTGTGCTGGGCTCGCAAAAAATCACGATCACCTTAGGCAAAAACGATAGCATTACCTCCAGCGAAATCGCCAAAACCGGCGCCGTACTGGAGGAGTGCAATGTCGACGACTTTGTCACCGATCGCGAAAACCGAATCGTCACCACGCCGGCGTACATGTTCGGCCAAGCCAAACCGCATCAGGTCTTCACCGGCATCCGCAAGGCCATCCGCGAACTCGTCGAAATGGCTTAAGGTACCAGGTTCTTTTTTCCGAAGCGCCGCACTATCGGCGCCAGGACTCGAGAATACGGGCGTGATCCGGCGCCAGCCAGAGCTTTTCGAAAATGCGAGTTTCATCTTTCGCCGACCAGTTCCGAATTCGGCTCACCGCACTTGTCGACCAATCGCGACAGGCTTGAGTCAATTCCGGCTGTATTCGCCATTCGGTCAAAATTCGATCCACTAGACCCAGTTTCATCGCCTCATAGGCAGAGATTGGATGAGCCTTCAACAGCTGCTGTCGGAGCCTCTCCTCTCCAATCTTCCACGCCCAAACGGTGCCACCGCCCCAACCGGTCGACAGGCCGATCCGCCTCTGCCAAAAGGCAAAAACCGCACCGGGCGTGCTCCAGCGAAAATCGAAGCGAGCCAGCCATTCCATTCCGCCACCCAGCACATCTCCATTGATCATCGCGAGCTTGACGGCGGGCCAGGCCGCAAAATCATTCAGACATTTGGTGATTTCGCGATTCACCTTAAGACCACTCGCTTTGGTTTTAAGCTTTTTGTAATCGGTCAGGTTTCCGCCCGAACAAAATACGCGCGGATGATCGCTGGTCACAACAACCGGGCGATCCCACTTTTTAAATTTCTTGGTTAGACCCGCGAGTTCGCGAGCCGCGGCTAAGCTGAGCGCATTGGCCGAATCATCGGCGCGAAAGCGAAGAGCTAAGTGGGACTGGGTTTCTTCGACTTTGAAATTCATGACATCACGCTATCAATGGCGCGACGCTTCTGCAAAAAGAACCTGGTACCTGAGTTTAAACCTTATCGAGAAGGTTGCGGTAGATGTCGGTCGACTTCATAAACTTGACGCCGACGCCGTAGCCGCCGGCGGCATGACCCTTGTGGGTGGTCCATACGATGCGGCCGTGGATGTTGTGTTCGCGTTCTTTTTCGGCCACATGAACTTTGAGGCGTAACAAATCGCCGACGCCCATAACCGGCTTTTTAGTCAGTTCGAAGTAGGCACCGCCGCGCGAAAGATTAAACATATGCGTGTCATATTTTTCGCCGCTGATAAAGGTTTCGATGGTGGCGGTGATATTGGTGCGATAGCGGCGGAACACCTGCTGCGGCACGGATTTCGACACCATAAGTTTGCGGGCGAGACCCTTAAACGCCTTCAATTCAAAGGGGCGTTCTAAAAAATAGATCTTTTGTTTCTCCGCCAGCTCCTCGATGCGCAATTCACCGAGACTGTCTGTGATCATCATCATGGGATAGTTAAAGCCCTCGTCACGAATCTGTAGCGCATACTGAATGTCTTGCTTCGCCAGGTTGCCTGTTTGCATCATCAAGAGGTGAATATTTTTAGCCTTTAATGCGGCCTGGATATCATTCGGGTTAAACGCCAGCATGACCTCGTAAGGAAGTTCGGTTTCGATATAGTTTTTGAGGAAGCGAGCATCCTCGATCGATTTGCAGCTTAAGAGTACTCGTTGCATGGCAAATTACCCCTTACAAGTACCTTCTCGGCACAGGGCGAAGGTCTATTGAATCAAATCGGTTTTGTCGAAATGGTAGCCGACCGCTGTCTCAGTTTGAGACATGGCCAAATCCGGCTCGGTTTGAGAACAGCTTGGCTTTGGGAATCAGCGCTTCTCGGGTGCCGTCCAGGTTAGACCCTCTTTACCGGTCCACTGACCGCGCGGGCGATAGATTCGGTTTTTCGAGTACTGCTCAAAGATATGAGCCAGCCATCCCGATACGCGAGACACCGCAAAGATCGGCGTGTACACGTCGATCGGAATTCCCATCGCGTAGTAGACGGTGGCCGAATAGAAGTCCACGTTCGGGAGTAAGCCTTTTTCCTTCTGCATCACATCGTCGATCTCTTTCGACATCTGATACCAGTGCGGCTGGCCGGTGCGGGCGGTCCACTTCTCACTCAGCTGCGAAAGAACCTTCGCGCGGGGATCGCCATTTTTGTAAACCCGGTGACCGAAGCCCATGACTTTCTTCTTGCCGCTTAACGCGTCTTTGATCCACTCGCGGGCGGCCTTCAAATCGCCGATCTCTTTGAGCATCAGCATCACCTGTTCGTTGGCGCCCCCGTGGAGCGGGCCCTTGAGCGCCGAAATGGCGCTCACTACGGCCGAGTAAACATCGCTCAAAGACGATGCCGTCACACGCGAGGCGAACGCCGAGCAGTTCAATTCGTGATCGGCATGAAGAACCAAACAGGTATCGAAGTCCTTGGCCATTTGCTCGTCGGGCTCTTCACCCTTCAACATATATAGAAAGTTCCAGCCCAAGCCTTTTTCCGGTTTCGGCTTTACGAAGTCTTTGCCGTTGCGATTGCGATCAAAAAGCGTAACGAGAGGTCCCATCTTAGCAGTCAGACGCAGAGCCACACGCTTCTGGGCGGCCGGGTCTGACAAATTCGCATCGCCATCCCACAGGGCCAGCATCGACACCGCAGTCCTAAGCCAGGCCATCGGATGTACATTCTTAGTCGGCAGCTGCTTCAACATTTGAATCTGTTCAGGGGTGAGCGACATATGCTCGCCGAGATCTTTTTTAAATTTCTCGAGTTCACCGGCCTTGGGCAGGCGATCTTCCCAGAGTAAAAAAGCTGTTTCCTCGAAGGTGGAGTGGGCGGCGAGATCTTCGATCACATAGCCGCGGTAATTCAAGGACGCGCCGACGATAGAGGAGATTCCGGTGGTGCAGGAGACCACGCCTTCGAGACCTTTATCAACCGCGCCCGCGTAAACTTCCACTGGTGCTGCCATAGGGGATTCCTTTCGGAGGGAAATACGAATCCCCATGGTAGCGAAAAGATTAGCTCTTGGCCAGCTTGATCACTTTATCTTTTACTTCGAAAACGACCACGGTCTGGTCCCGTGCGGGCTCACTGTGCCCAGCGAATTTCTGCACTTCGTACAAAATGTGATTGCGCAGTTCGTGCACTCCCCGCTTGGGCGCGCTTAAGAAACTGCGAGTCACGCGCTCGACGCCGTAACTCTCTCCGGCGCCGTTCTGCGCCTCGATGACGCCGCGGGTGCAAAGAACCACGCGGTCGCGGGGATTGAGCATCAAAGAATGGGATTGTTCCGGAGAAGCAAAGGCTTTACCCAAGGGACCTAGGCTAGAGTCCAGGCTCTGCACCTCCCCAGTGATAAAATTGTGGTGGAGCGCCACGACCTGTCCGGCCTTTACGAAGCGCATGTCGTAGTTGCGTCGGTCGATGAGGGCGTAGAAAAGATCGGCTTGATCGTTGTCGGCGATGTTTTCGTTCAGCTGATCGGCCATCTCGTGCAGGACTTGGTGAGGTTCGGAGCCCCGGCGGGCTTCGAGCTGCCCGGTCATGCGCAACAACACGCTGAGCAACAACGCGGACATAGTATGCCCACTGCTGCTCGAAAGGATCACGCCGAAGCGGAAGCGATCATCATGTTCAAAGATGTCAAAGTAGTCGCCGCCGCTAATATGGCTCGGAACGAACTTGGTTGAGAATTCGAAGCCGTTGATATGCGGAAATTCGGTCGGAACCAGGACCTTTTGAATCACGTGCGCGAGCTTCAACTCGGTCTCGAGTCGGGTGATAAGGCCCTCAAGGCGGATGTTGGCTTTGGAAAGCTCGTCGCGAAAGCGTTTCAAGTCGCTCTGGCGTTCTCTGAGCTCCACTTCCAACTCGGCGATTCGGGCGAGGAGTTTGTCTTGTGTCGGGCTCGACATTCCTCAATGGTCGAGCGGGCGACTAGTTATGTCAAAGAGGCAACGCAGAGCCCCAGAAAAGTTCACGGCTCCTTGAAGTATTTTCAGAGAATGGTTTAACTGACCGTGTATGACCTTTGAGACCCGCTTCACTTGGGAAAAGCTCGTGCTGGAGCTGAAGCTCCTTCGCAACGAAGACTTTGGCGCCATGGTGCCTTTGTGCATCGGAATCAATTCAATTTTGTGGCCTAAGGAGAGCGTGGAGACGTGCTTCCGGCATATTCAGTTTCTGGGCTATGAGGTCTTAAAGGCCTGCGAAAATCAGAATGAGGCGGAACGGTGGGAAACTCTCCGCAAGCTGATTTTTGAGAACAAGAGCTTTCATATCACGTCCAATCGCACGCAAGAAATTTTCGACAAAGATCTTTTGATTAAAAATGTGCTCGACGATCGCCGCGGTCACCCGCTGCCGGTGGTGTTTTTGATTCTGCATTTGGCACAGGTGTTGGACTTGCCGTTGGCTTTGATTCAGGCGCGCCATCACTTTTTGCTGAAGTGGGTGCGCAGCGGGAAAACGATCTATTTGGATTTGTACAATGAAGGTCGGGCGCTGACGGATCAGGAGTTGATTCAGGTTTTGAATCGCTCGGCTTCGAATTTGGAAGTGTGGAGCGCCAAGCAGCTGATGATTCAGTATTTGGAGTTGCTGAGGGGGGCGTTCGAGACGTCACAGAACCTGCCGCAGCTGCATGTGATTTATGATTTGCTGTTGCAGATCGACGACACCAACACGGCCATTCTCGGCCAAAGGGCCTTGCTGCGCCAAAAGCTAGGGTTTGTAAAAGAGGCGATGTCGGATTTGAAGCGCTATTTTTCGTTTGTCGAGCGCACGCACGCGCCGACAGAGTTGCAGCAAGCGTGGCTGGAGCTGGAAGCCGCCCCGCCGCCGCCCTCACGCACAGCCACCGACGTTTTACACTAAGCGCTTTTATCTCGGATATCGCCGCTTTCATACACCGCGACCCTCGCCGCCATCACCATCACCATCACCATCACTATCACTATCACTATCACTATCACCATCACTATCGCATCGCCGCCGACGTATCGCCACTGCCACCCCACGGCGGCCGCGCCGCCGCTTCATCGCCACACCCGGCTCCGAATCACACGACGAACACTATGCGAAATACCGAACTTCGCTCGGCATGCGATTTATAGATGCCGAGCCTTATGGTGACTGGCGCAAAGGATGACTAGATTCTCAACGGTGTCCGCGCCGCCTATACTATGTGGCTGTATATGGTGGATTTCGAGAAAGCGCCTCTCCCGACAACGCTCACCGTTCGCCTGCCGGTGAGAACATTGCCCATTGAATTTGAGATGGAGCCGGTGACGAGTCGAACTGGGTAGCGGTTTTCGAACATTGCCCGGGCCGAGTAGCTGCGCCCGCGGCGCTGGATTCGACACCCGCGGAGACGGTAAGTTTGCATTTTGCGTTGACTGCGTTGACTGCGTTGACTGCGTTGACTGCGTTGACTGCGTTGACTGCGTTGACTGCGTTGACTGCGTTGACTGCGTTGACTGCGTTGACTGCGTTGA
>JALHOQ010000045.1 GCA_022842925.1 Bdellovibrionales bacterium | reverse complement strand
ATAAAGACCGGGTAAGGTTTTTAAAAATGCGGCGATTTTAGGACCGTGGCGCGACCTCGGGAACCTGGAAGAGGTGATGACCAAACCGTTCTCGATTTCGGTCAATGGACAAGTCCGGCAGGAGGGCGTGGGCCATGATATGCGCTGGAAGCCGGAAGCTTTGCTCGTCGAAGCCAAGAAATGGTTTCCGATTTGCGATGGCGATTTGCTCTTTACAGGAACGCCCGAAGGCGTAGGGCCACTTAAGAGCGGAGACCAGGTCCGAGTCATGGGCTTGGGCCTCCAGTACAGCTTCGACGTCGCTTAGCGCGTCGCCAGAGGTATTCCACCCAAAATAAATTGGGTTCCAGAACTGCCGGGATTCGGAGCAGGAGAGGCCGGCGTCCGCTTCGGGGTCTCGGGCTTTGGGCCCAGTGTGACCATCGTTCCGACCGAGGGATCACCCGATGGACGCTGATGGCGCGCGGCCACGGCCATCACGGCATTGCAGCGATCTCGTGGCGCGGGATGCGTGGATGTGGCCGGAGCGTTCATAGGCCCGTAAGAGCGGCAAATCTGCGCTAAGACATCCTGGGTGAGCCAACCCTCTTTGGACGCTCGTTCGACAGCATAAGCGTCGGCTTTCTTTTCATTCAGGTGACCCTGAATATGGCCACATTCGTGATAAAAAATAAACCAGCGCACTTCTTTTCTCTCTCGGCTCATTTCGTCGGGATTGAGAACGATTCTGTTTAACGTGGGAATCGCGACTCCCATATTCGGGAGCGAACGATCCTGATAAATTCGGGCAGAGCCACAAGATAGAGTCTTACCTGCAATTTCGACTTCATGATTCTGACCAAGCGCGGGTAATGCAAATAGGGCGCAGGCCAACCAAACATTCCACCTAACACACATACCTTCTAGCTGAGCAGTGAGTGTGCCATTTTGAGACGCGTATATTCGAGCTGGAGCTCAGTAGCTGTCTAAGGTTTTTGGTGACTGTCTAAAGCTTGATTCAATATCCGCCCGGAACGCTTCACTGGTGCGGTACGGTGCTTGCTCCTCAATTTACTTGTCTTAAATGCTCATCACGAGAGGTTAATTCGAAATGTATCACTACTTGATCGCTACGGCGTTTGCGACCTGCTTAATCCCCTCGGCCCTTGCACAAGAAGTTGCAATGTCAGACGGTGCCACCTTCCTAGCTCCAGCACCTCCTGCGCGCGACTTCGGGGCTTTAGTTGGTTCAGGCCCCTTACAACCCCCAAATCCCGGCGGCGACATAGTGGGGCAGGAAATGTTGCCCGCCCCCGTGATCGCGATACTGGCCGGAGTTGGAATGCAAATCGGGAAAGCCGCGGCCAAACAAATCATAAAGTCCATAAGCGAAAATTCAGCCAAGAAAGCGGCGAAGAACTACAGCAAACAGTTACTCGAACGCAGAGGCAAAAACTGCTTTAAAGTTGATGGCGGCGACGGACAGAGGCTCTTATTGGCGCTAGACCGCGAAACCGTGTTATTCGCCGGCGATCACAATTCCTATGAACGAGCCATTAAAGAGCTCTGTCACTAACGAAATTTTTTAAAGAAAAAATGCCGCTGATGGCCCCATGGATAGTCGGGAATGGAGCCGAACTGCTGATAGCCCAGTTTCTTGTAAAAATCGGGAGACTGAAAGCTAAAGGTATCGAGCCACACGCCGACGCAAGCACGGCGGCGTGCCTCATTCTCAGCGGCCTTCATCAATTGGCTGCCGATGCCTTTGTACCGGTAGTCCTCGCTAACAAAAACCCGCTGCACAAAGAGCCACTGCCAATTGCTTTGGCCATGGAGCCCGCCGATCATGTTTCCGTTCGCGTCGTTCAGCGTGACGACCAACTCTCGGTATGTACTGGGACCGACATGTTTCTCCACGTAATCGACCAGATTTTTTTTGATCAAATCGGCGCCAGCGGCCGTTTGATCCGAAATATTAAGAGTGAATTCATTTGGTTTCTCAAGAAACTCCATAGTTCCCCTTTTGCTAGCGGTCCCCTAATGACATGGCAAATCGTCAAAAGGAACGGCGTACATTTTATTCCGCCAAAGGCGTTGGATAGTTGCCATCAAAACATGCGGCGCAAAACTCTTTTGCGGAGCCGCGCACCGCGCGCATCATTCCTTCCACCGACAGGTAGGCCAGGGAATCTGCGTCAATAAACTCGCGAATCTCTTCGATCGTGTGTTGCGATGCAATCAGCTGTGATTTTCCCGGAGTGTCTACTCCGTAGTAGCACGGCCCGGTTGTGGGCGGCGAAGCGATGCGAAAGTGCACCTCTTTCGCCCCCGCCTGGCGCACCAAGCGAATAATCTTCTGGCTCGTAGTCCCGCGCACCAGCGAGTCATCCACCACGATTACGCGTTTGCCCTTTAAAACCTCGCTCTGGGGATTGAGTTTGATCTTCACCCCGAAACTGCGAATGCTTTGTGACGGCTGAATAAATGTGCGGCCAATATAGTGATTGCGAATAATACCGAGCTCAAACGGAATTCCGCTCGCGCGCGAAAAACCAAGGGCGGCGGGCACCCCGCTATCGGGAACTGGCACTACGATATCCGCGTCGGTCGGGCTCTCCTGGGCCAAATTTTCGCCCATGCGCTTGCGCGATTCATAAACACTTAAGCCAAAAACCTGACTATCGGGCCGAGCGAAGTAAACATGTTCAAAAACGCATTTGGCCAACCGCTTGCCTTCTCCCGGAACGCGGTCCCGGTGCTCGCCCTCATGATCAATCCAAACAATTTCACCGGGCTCGATCTCGCGCACGAACTTGGCGCCGATCAAATCAAAGGCACAGGTCTCGGACGCCACCACCCAACTGGATGTACCGTCTCCTAGAGGCCGGCGACCCAACACCAAGGGCCGAAAACCATAAGGGTCTCGGGCCGCGATCAGACGATCATGAGTCATCAGCACGAAAGAGTATGCTCCCACCAATCGTGGCAACGCCTCTTTCAAACAAACCATGATGTCACTTGAACGGAGGCGCGCCAGCATGTGCAGCAGGCACTCCGTATCGTTGGTGCCTTGAAAAATGGCGCCGTCTTTTTTCAACTCTGTGCGCAGTTGATCGCTGTTCACGATATTGCCGTTATGAGCGAGCGCGACCGGGCCATTTAAAAGATGAGCCGACAGCGGCTGCACGTTGTGCAACTGACTGGAGCCCGTTGTGGAGTAGCGGTTGTGCCCGATCGCGGCGTTGCCCACGAGCCGAATCAGATCCGACTCCCGAAAGACATCGCCGACCAAGCCTTCGCCCTTATGGACAATATGCTGCCCATCATGCAGGGAAATGATTCCCGACCCCTCTTGTCCACGGTGTTGCATGGCATAGAGACCGAGATAGGTCATCCGCGCCGCTTCCGGGTCGCCCCAGGCTCCAAATACTGCGCACTCTTCACGCCAGCTGTGCAAAATTCTGACTCCATCCGGTGTTATAGGCCTTGTTCAATTCATTGAGGGAATGCTTTTGCGGCCCTAATTGCAGAGTACCCTCAGTAACCGTACCGATCTTAACAAGCTCCGAACCGCAAGTCGATGCGGCCTTCTGCAACGGCTCCATTACACTCTCCGGTCCGGCTAGAACGACTTCATACAGCCGCTCGGTCCAAAAGCCGCCAGCCACGGCGTCTACTGCCGCTCCCAGCGTTTCCGTACACATCCGGGCCAGAGTATATCCGAGACCGAACTTACCGTTCACTCGGGAGGAATTGATTGAAGGGTTCTGCACGGCCACGCGGACTGCATCCACAAAGCGGGCCGCCTTTTGCGCGTCGATCGCACCCTTGAACTGCGGCGTGCGCCCCAGTTGATCGCCCACCAGTTCCACCTGCGGCAAACGCCACAGATAGATCGCGTCACCTTTATGGGTGAAGTGGCTACGTGGAATATTTTCCACCGATTCACGTAATCCCACGAGCCCAGTCGAGGGCGTGGAGGTAATGTTTTGGTTTAAGGTTTCATTATAAAAACTGACGTTGCCACTGATCACCGGTGAATCCAAAATTTTCGCCGTTTCGGCCAGCGCCTCGACGGCGGCGACGAACTCGCTCATGATCTCTTCTTTTTCGGGGTTACCGAAGTTGAGACAATCCGTCATCGCCAGCGGTCGAAAGCCCTTTGCGGCCAGTTCCAACGCCGGATAAAATCCAGAGTCATAACCGCCGACTTGCGCGTCCACTCGCATCACATGCGGACGGCACCCCAGCACAAGGCCGAAGCCCCGGCCTGAGGGCAACCGTTGCACGGAAACCGAATCGTCGCAATCGCGGGCCGTTTTCGCGCCCACGCGCTGATCATACTGTTGATAGATCCAGCGCCGGGAGGTGCCCTCCACCGACGACAGAACGTCGATCAGATTTAAATCTTTCGCTTTCAGCTCGGCCGTCTGTTTCTTAGGCGCCCACTTCTGATAGGGCCGATTGTACACGGGAGCGTTGTCGGTGAGGATCTTGGGATCCATTTTGCAGATCAGATCGCCCTTCCAGTACAGCTCCACTTCCGGACCATCATAAACTTCGCCCAGTACCGACGCATCCAAGCCCCAGTGATGGAACACCTTCTTGACAGCCTCGAACTTCGCCGGCTCGCAAATCAGCAGCATGCGCTCTTGGCTTTCGGAGAGGAGAATTTCCTCCGGTCCCACCGAGGTGTCGCGCAGCGGGACTCGGTCGAGATGAATTTTAAAGCCCACCCCACCCTTGGCCGCCATTTCAAACGAAGAACTAGTCAGCCCGGCCGCGCCCATATCCTGAATGGCGACGACCAAATCTTGCTTCATGACGTCGAGGCAGCTTTCAATCAAGAGCTTTTCAAAAAACGGATCGCCGATCTGAACGGTCGGGCGCTTGCTTTCGCTGTCGCTGGCGAAGCTCTCGCTCGCCATGCTGGCACCGTGAACGCCATCGCGGCCCGTTTTGGCGCCGACATAAACTACGTAATTGCCATTGCCTTTGGCCACCGAGGTGACAACGGGGTCCCCTTCACAAAACAGACCGACCGCCAGAGCGTTAACTAAAATATTGTTGTTGTAGCTGTCATGGAACTCGGTTTGCCCGGTGATTGTGGGCACTCCCACGCAGTTGCCATAGCCCGAAATCCCGGCCACCACGCCTTCCACCAACTGCGGCATTCGTGGCGCCTCAGGCCGGCCGAAGCATAAAAAGTTGGCGAGCGCGATGGGGCGTGCGCCCATGGTGAAGATATCGCGCAAAATCCCGCCGACACCGGTTGCCGCCCCCTGATAGGGCTCGATAAAGCTCGGGTGATTGTGGCTTTCCATTTTAAACGCCACCTTTTCGCCATGACCGATATCGATCACGCCAGCGTTCTCTCCCATCGCCTGCAGCACCCTGGGCGAGTTAAAGGCAAATTTCTTTAGATGGACGCGCGAGCTTTTATAAGAGCAGTGCTCGCTCCACAGAGCGGAGAACAACGCCCACTCCACCCCTTGCGGCGCGCGGCCGAGGACACTTTCGATCCGCGCATATTCGTCTTTCGACAAACGGTATTTTTTCAGCTTATCGGCTAAATTATCCAAGCAAACTCTCCATAATCACGCGGCCATCGGCGCCGCCCATCCAGTCCGCCATGGCGCGCTCTGGATGCGGCATCAGCCCGCAAACATTTTTCTGTTTATTGCAAACTCCGGCGATATCTTCGAGGGCTCCATTCGGATTCTCAACGTAGGTCATCCACACTTGTTCCTGATCCCAGAGCGCCTTCAACTCTTCAGTCTCGGCGTAGTATCGACCCTCACCATGCGCCACCGGAAGTTTGATCACGGCGCGAGCCTTGGCGTTCCACTTCGTTTGGGTCTGCGGATTCAAACTCACCCAGCGGTCCACAAATTTGCGCTTTTCATTGCGCACCAGAGCTCCGGGCAGGAGTTTGGTTTCGCACAGAATCTGAAAGCCATTGCAGATCCCAAGCACCGGATAGCCCTTAGCCGCGGCTTCGCCTAAAGATTTCATCACCGGAGCCTTGGCCGCCAGGGCCCCACAGCGAAGATAGTCTCCGTAAGAGAAACCTCCGGGCACCACATAGGCCGAATAGTCGGCGACTTGAAACTGGTCCTCGTACCACAGCCATTCGGGCTTTAAGCCTACGTCCTCGACCGCCTGCCAGACGTCGCGGTCGCAGTTGGTTCCTAAGAATCTTAAGACCCCGATCTTCTTCACTGCTTCACCACTTCCAGCTCATAGGTTTCGATCAAGGGATTGTACAAAACGAATTCGGTGATCTCTTTCGCTTTGGCCAGAGCTTTGCTTTCATCGTTCTCGCCAATTTCGAGCTGCACATACTTGCCGACCCGGCACTGGCTCACCTCGCGCTTGTGCGCGCGGAGCGTACCTTCTACGGCGCGCCCCTGAGTATCGAGAACTTCATTCTTCGGCAGAATCTTAACGCCAATTTTCATACTGCAGCTCCTTTTAAGCGCTGTAAAACTTCTTGATAGCTTTCTTCCACCTTCCCTAAGTCGCGGCGAAAGCGGTCTTTATCCATTTTTTCACCCGTCTTACGGTCCCACAGACGGCAGGTGTCCGGTGAAATTTCATCGGCGAGCAGCAGCGTGCCGCGCCCGTCGCGACCGAACTCAAGCTTGAAGTCGATCAGCTCCAGCCCGGCGGTTAGAAAAATCTCCTGCAAGACTTTATTGATCCGCAAGGCCGAGGCGCGGAGTTCGTCCAATTCCGCTTTAGTCGCGACGGCTCCCATCATCAGCGCTTGGTCGTCGCTTAAGAACGGGTCACCGAGGGCGTCATCCTTGTAATAAAATTCAACGAGCGGGGCCTTGAGCGGCGAGCCCTCTTCTTTCCCAAGCTTCTTGGCCGTCGATCCGGCCAGTCTGTTCCGCGTGACCACTTCCAGCGGAATAATGGTCACCTTACTACAAATCATTTCGTGTTGACTGATGTCTTCCACAAAGTGAGTTGGTATTCCGAAACTCGTCAGCTTTCGGTAGAGCAGCGACGTGATTTGCGCGTTGATCGCGCCTTTGCCGCCGAAGCTCGACTTCTTTTGCGCATTGAACGCGGTCAGAGAGTCCTTGTACTCAACCCAAATCACGTCATCGCGACCGGGAATGGAATACATCCGCTTAGCTTTTCCCTCGTACAGCAGTTCGCCCTTCATTTTTTCCTTCACGACCTTTGGTCCTTCCTCGATTCATTCGAATGAACTTTTCTAAAACGCCATCGATCCGTTTTTTTTGTCTCTCACCAGAGAAGATCTGTTGCAAAACTTTCTTATCGACATAGCGAGAGGCCTCTTTGTCGGCGAGAAGCTCGCGCTCGAGAGTGTCGCCAGGCGCAAGACCGTGTGACACGCGTTGCACGATTTTATAAGCCTCTTCGCGCGTGAGCCCCTTATCAATCATGGCCAACAACACTTGGCTCGAGAACAGCACGCCCTGAGACAACTCGATATTTTTCCCCATGCGCTCAGCATCCACATAAAGCCCTTCGATCAAATCCGCCAGCCGGTGCAGGGCATAGTCCGCGGCAATAAAGGTATCAGGAAAAATCACGCGCTCCACTGAGCTATGAGAAATATCGCGCTCGTGCCAGAGGGCCACGTTCTCCATGGCGGCGCCGGCGTTGCCGCGGAGGAGCCGAGCAATTCCGGTCAGGTTTTCAGCACTGATCGGATTCTTTTTATGCGGCATCGCGCTTGAACCTTTTTGCCCTTTGCTAAAGCTTTCAACCACCTCGCCGACTTCCGTCCGTTGCAAGTGTCTCAGTTCCACGCAGAGCCGTTCAATCGCGGCGCCGGCCATGGCCAATGCCCACATCAGTTCGGCATGGCGATCGCGCGGTATGACCTGAGTGGCAAGAGTTTCGGGAACCAAGCCCAACTCCTCACCGACTAAAGCTTCCACTTCAGGTGACTGGGTGGAATAGGTGCCCACCGCACCGCTCGTCTTTACAATTAACATTTGCTCGAGGGCGCGCTCAACCCGTGCTCGCGCCCGACGAAACTCGGCCAAGTAGCCGGCCATCTTAAACCCGAAGGTCGTGACCTCGGCATGCATGCCATGTGTGCGGCCCGGGCATAGCGTGTGTGCATGCCGTTTTACCTTCTCACTCAGCGCCGCATCGACGCGATCGAAGCCGGTGCTTAAGACTTGCCCGGCCTTTTTCACTTGTACGCTTAAGGCCGTATCGAGCACATCGCTCGAGGTCATGCCGTAGTGGATATAACGGCCACTTTCGCCCACGTTCTCGGCCATGCACGACACAAAAGCGATCACATCATGTTTGGTGGTTTTTTCGATTTCATCGATCCGCGCAACCGAAAAGCGGCCCTTGGATTTAATATCTTTATAGGCTTTTTCGGGAATGATTTTGAGCTGAGCCTGCGCCTTCGCGACCGCGGTCTCGACTTCCAATAAGCATTGGAAGCGGGCCTCGGCCGTCCAGAGTTCACCCATCTCAGGGCGTGTGTAGCGCTTGATCACTGCGGGCTCCTTGCTTTTTCAACTGTTCATTGCGCCAACCGACCAGGCGCTGAAAACTCTGGGCCTCGCGCTCAAAGCGCGCTCCAAGATCAAGGCGAGACGTGGTCTCCGGCGCAATCCAATCCCAATTGCGCCAGGACGGCTCTTTCCATTCCTTCATAGCAGTGGGAAAGACCGGTGAGTGAGGGCATACGCCATAGTTTTCGGCTTCCACGTGCCACTTACCCAGATTCAAGCGTCGATTCAAATGCTGCTCAATTTCCTTGGCCCAAACCGTTCGCCGTTCGACATTCGTAACCGACTCGGCGGGGGCCTTTAACCAAATCTCAAACTGATCTTTGTCCCGCCACTCGAGCACGAACATATTGGCGTAAACCCAGGGGAGATGAGAATCAATCACGGCCACGCTGTATCTGGGAAAGCCATCACTCCAAGGCCCGCGCTCGACTTGTCCCTTCAAACTCAGCCACCGCCACTCGGGTCTGCGGATATCGCGCGAAAACAAGGCCTCGGCTACGGAGGGGCTCAAGTATTCGGTTTCTTGCGAAGACAAACACCAGATCCATTGGGGCGCGCGCACGGCGATCGGCTTTCCGGCTTCGATTTCCATTTCGGTCAATCGGGCCGATTCAATCTGCACGTCATGCAGTTTTTGACAGCGCTGATAGTTCCCTTTGCCTTGCAGGCGATCGAATCCCATTACAACCGCGTCTTTCGAGCGCGAGACCAAATACAGCGGTTTCGAAACCGGGAAAGGCGCCCCGCTTTCGATCATCCACGGCTCATGGTGAAACGCGGAGACGAACTGGCGCAGAAATCGGCGCAACCAATCGGTTTCAAATTGCGGCGACTCCTGGTTTTGCACGGCCAAGCGGAATGCGGCATCGTGCTCGACATAAAAGTGCGCCATGGGGCCCGAGAACTCCACTGGTCCATGGTTTAACCACACGGCAAGCCCGCGCGGCAGCGCCTGAGCTTCATCAAAAAACAAAGCGTGATTTTCGAGAGCGTCGGATTGCGGGATAGGGAAGGGTCCGGTACCACGCCGATAGGGCGCGGGAAAGGCTTCCGTCAGGTCAAAAACCGTGACTTCAAATCCTTTGTCGATCAAGGCCAGAGCCAACGCTTCTCCGCGCCCGAAGGCCGTTACTATATTTACGGCCCAAGGGTTCATAAATCTAACCCCTCCCAAGTCGGGTCCGCTAACTCCCACCCGTCCGGGCGTTCGCCCGCTTCTACAACTCCCATTTCAAAGGCGCGAAAGCCGTGATCGACGATCACCTGTTTCAACTCGGCCACTGCTTCCGGCGCCACAATCCACACCATACCGACACCACAATTGAGCGTTTTCAGCATTTGCAGCCAAGTCATACCGCTGCGTTTTTTGACTTCAAGAAACGGAGCCGGAACCGGCCACGATTTCACCTTGGCAAAGGTCCCCGGTGGCAGGATGCGCGGAAGATTATCCATTCCACTGCCCGTGATATGGGCGATCGCACTTACTCCGCCCTTCATCTGCGCCGCTTCCACAACCTTCACATAGAGTGCGGTCGGCTTGAGCAGCTCACTGCGCCAGCGATCGAGGTCGGCGGCAAACACCTTGCGGAGCAAAGAAAATCCATTGCTATGAAAGCCGGAACTCGAAAGCCCGAGAAGAGCCATTCCCGGCTCGACTCGATTCGGCCCCAACGCCGCTTTGCGATCGACCACGCCCACGGCGAATCCGGCGGCATCAAAGTCGTTGCCCTCGTAAACTCCCGGCATCTCGGCGGTCTCGCCACCGATCAAAGCGCAATTCGACTCCACACAAGCGGCCTGAACGCCGCCGAGAAAGTTCTTAGCTGCATCTAAACGCAAACGCCCGGAGGCATAGTAATCGAGAAAGAAAAGTGGTTTGGCTCCACAGCAAACCAAGTCATTAACGCACATCGCTACAAGATCCTGGGCGACCTCTTTGTAGCTTTCAAAATGGACGGCGAGCTTGACCTTGGTCCCGACCCCGTCCGTGCAACTGACGAGACAGGGCTCTTGCATCTCTTTGAAATCCGCCCGGAACAGGGCTGCAAATCCACCCACACCCTCGACTAGTCGATCCTGATGGGGCCATTTCGCTGGAGCCGATGCCTTCAGCCAGTCTACGAGGGCATCTCCTGCCTCTACGTCGACCCCGGCCTGCTTGTAATCGATGGCCACGGACACTCCTGATTAGAATGGCCTATCGAATACCAAAACCCCGAATCGAATACAACACTTGAGGCCTGTCTCAAGTCGATACGCCGTTGATTCCTTTTGGTACTCCCCTAGGAGTTATGGCTTAATTAATCTGAGGGGATGCGACGGAATGAAGGTACTGGGAATTGCTGCAATATTGACCATTTTCACCTTAGGCCTACCGGTCGCGGCCGAGGAGCTGAATCTCCCCGGGCTGCGAGTGGCTCAATTCGAAGCCGACGACACCTATGACCCTTTTGCCGATTACTCCGAGTTCGACGAAGCTCAGGATGAAGAAGCGGATATCAATTTTTTTCGGAACGGGCGCTTCGTTACGGTTGGATTCACCGGGGGCTTTCGCGGTTTTACCGAAGGCTTGGGCGGAATGTACCGCCCAGCAACGGCCTTCGGCCTTTACCTAAGCTATTTTTTCGATCTGCGCTTTGCCCTGCAGTTCAGCTTTTTGACTTCGGACCACACCTTTCGCGTGACCGGTCCCTCCTCTGGTCTCTCGGCGCGTGGAAATGTCTCCATCACCACGTTTGGCCTCGATGTAAAATACTATGTGAACACGCAGAATGTGACCAAGGGCCTCGCCAAGTTTAATCCCTATTTTATCGCCGGGTTTGCGCGCGTGGACCGAACGACTTCCCTACAAGATCCAAATGGTGATGTGCTGCCAGGCTTCGGTCGCGAGGGGGCCATGGGATTTGATTTCGGTGTGGGAATTGAGTTACCAATGCTGCGGAACAAAATGTACTTCGGCGGCCAGGCCATGTACCAGTTGGTCAACTTCCAGAACGAGAATACTGAAATTCGCTTTAACTCCGACGAGCGGACCAACAAGTACCCGAACGGCGACATCTGGACGGCCCTTGGCATTATCGGCGTCAACTTTTAAGCTTCTACCACTTCTAATTTTCCTTCCGAGCCTTGCGGTCGCTCTAACGGCCGATGAGGCCCGACTTAAATTGAAAAACCATGTGGTCGCGCAGCCCGAGATGTGGAAGGTGCGGTTGACTCGACCCTTTCCCAAGCGTGTGGAGCCCGCCTCCCCGCTGGTGCTCGAATATTTAACCTTCGAGAATGCGCTTCGCGATCGGCCCGCGCCCCAGGCCGCCGAGATCAAGGGCGGCTTTGCTCGCGTAGTCAAGACCACGCTGAGTAAATTCCCTGAGGAGCTTAAGGAAGTTCTTAAAGAACGTCTGGCGGGAATTGTCGCCGTCAAGAATCTCGGTGCCGACGCGCAGACCTATCCGGTGCGCGATGCGAGCGGCAAATTGGTCGCGGCCTTTATCGCGCTCGACGTGGACCGGGTTAAGGTGAAACCGAATGATTGGGCCACTCAGCGGGACGCCGGAATTTTTCAGACCGGTGAATATTCCGTTCACGTAAAGCTGATCGCCGACGCCAAAGACCGCGCGCCGGAGACTATGCAGTATGTACTGCTGCATGAGATCGGCCACGTATTGGCGCTTTTCACTCGATATGTGCCGAACCGGGATACGACCCCAGCCGCTGACTGGTCTCGCTATGCCTTCTTGAACCTGTCCTGGATTGCGCCGCAGTATCGAGCCGATAAGTTCGGAGGCTTCCCCACCGGAGTGAAGCTTGATTTCTACAAATCGCCGGCCAATTTGAACGCCAAGATCCCCGAGGTCTATGACTGGCTCGAAAGAACAAACTACCCGACGCTTTTTTCGGCCACCGATTTTCATGAGGACTTCGCTGAATCGTTCGTCCACTGGGTGCGGCTCAAGCGGTTCAATCGACCCTATAGTCTTTCAGTTTATAAAGGGCAGACCCTGGTTAAAACTTATCTGTCGTGCTTCGCCGGTACTCGCTGCAATGACAAGGCCGCTGTTTTTGAAGGTCTATGGAAAGAGCCGGCGCGAACCCCGCCCAAGGATCGACCGGCCAAGCGTCCGCGCCCACCACCCGCAGCTAAAAAAGCGAAATCAGCTGTAAAACCAATCCCGCCACCACGACCGGCGTCACAATAAAGCGCAGCAAGAAAACCCAGTGCCGATAAATCTTTCGGCCCGATGGCTGCTCTTCCGAAACAAACTCGGCTTCGACCAGTTCATGCTTCAGCGTCCAAATCACTGCCTGCGAAATCAAAAGTGCCGTAATTGGCAGGCACCAGTTGATCAACGCGCTGTCGAAGAACTGTAAAAGATTGCGCTCGCCGATTTTCACGTCACTGAGAACATTGGTCGAAAGCGCGGGGCCGACCGAGATTATAAAGCAAAGAATCGCGATGGTGGACGCCGCCCGCGGCCGGGGCACCCGCCGCACCTCACGCCAATTGGCTACGACGGTCTCAAACAGGCCAATGCTGGCGCCGAGCGAGGCCAAATAAAGGCACAAGAAAAAAGCCACGCCGAACCACAAACCCCACGGCAATCCTTCTAGAAGATGCGGAACGGTTTGAAACAAGAGCTCAGGACCCGCGAACTGCTGACCGCCGATGATGACGAGCGGAAAGATCATCACGCCCGCCCATAAAGATATGACCGAATCCATCATGCTGACACGAAATCCCGCCATGGGAATATAAACCTTCTCGCGCAAATAACTGCCAAAAGTCACCATCGTGCCAAAGCCCACACTGAGCGTGAAAAACACGTGCCCGATGGCCTGTCCGAGCGACGCGAGCGTGAGTTTAGAAAAATCAGGATAAAACAGAAAACGCAAAGCCTCGGTCGCCGTATCGAGCCGAAGGGAGTGGAAGGCCAAAACGAGAAGAAGTACGCCAAACATCGGCATGACATAACCGACCCACTTTTCAAGGCCGAACTCTAGGTCTTTGGCCACGATCACGGCCACGGTCATAAGATGAACGGAGGTCAAAAGCAGCTGCAACCAGCCGTTTTTAAGCAAAACCGCAAGCGCGCCACCCGGCTCAAAGTGTGCCGGATTAAACAGTGACACCACGAGCTGCATAAAGAAGTGTAAAACCCAACCGCTGATCACGGCGTAATATGCCAGCACGACTACGGTGATCATCATGCTCAGCGTTCCGAGGTGACGCATAAACCATTTCACCAAGGGCGGCAGCACCGCGCTCTTCTCGCGAATATCGCGCACCATATAGCGTTCGCCAATCAGCTTGCTTAACGCCGGTGACAGGCTGCCCTTGCTGATTTTGCCCAGTGCAAGTTCGGCGATCATGATGGGCATACCGAGCAAAAAGACCAGGGCGAGATAGAGCAACACAAAAGCCCCCCCGCCGTTTTCAGCCACCACATAGGGAAAACGCCAAAGATTACCTAGACCGAAGGCCGAACCGATCGCCGCGAGATAAAATCCCAGGCGCGTTCCGAATACGACGGTCTTAGGGCCCGGCACTCTTAATCTCCACCCTTTTTCATCACAAAGATGCGCATGGGGATGCCCTTCATATTCCAGTTCTCCTGGATTTTTTTAACCAGAAAGCGTCGGTAGGACGGCGTAACACCCTCGGGATGATTGGCGAAGGCGATGAAGCTCGGCGGCGCTTGGTTGGTTTGAGTGAGGTAATAAAACTTTACGTTCTCGGTGCCGAACACGGGCGAGGGCGCCATTTTGATCACCTCGGTAAAGAACTTATTGAGCTGGGATGTGGTGATCTTGGTGGCAAGCTTTTCGCGAATATCTTCGACCTTGGCAAAGAGCGCATCGATGCCGGAACCCGTGCGCGCGCTGGTATAAACGACGGGCACGTCGGTAAAGAAGTGGAACTCGCGCTCAACCCGGTCGCGAAACCATTCACGGGGCGCATCGTAAAGCTCTTTCGCCGCGTCCATTTTATTGGCCACCACGATCAGTGTTTTATGGCGATCAACGCAATATTCGATAATGCGAGAATCTTGATTGCTGGGGCCCACGGTGGCATCGATCACAAGTAAGACGAGATCGGCCCGATGGATGGCGTCGCGAGTTTTGAATGTCGACAGAGTTTCAACTCCGTCCCTCTGTTTACCGGCGCGGCGCAGACCGGCGGTGTCGACCAGGATATATTCTTTGTCGCCATATTTAAACTCCGCCTCGATCGCGTCGACCGTAGTGCCAGCGATCTCTGACACCAACATGCGGTTCATCCCTAGCAGATGATTGGCGAGCGAACTCTTGCCGGCGTTCGGTTTACCGACGATGGCCAGACGGAAGCCGGAGCGGGCCTCGCTAGTTTGGTTGTCGAGGTTGGCGATAATCCACTCGACGATCGTGTCGATATTGTAATCCCGCTCGAACGCAGTCGGCAGCAAGTCGGTGCCGAGTTCAAAGAAATCAGGCAGATAGGTTTCGGCCTCAAGAGTTTTATCGCACTTGTTCACCACCACCAGCATGGGCTTTCCGCTTTGCTTGGCGATGCGATAAGCCACCTTGTCCTCGGGCAGTAGTCCGTCGCGGCCATCGACTATCAACACGATCATATCGACCGCGTGAAGATACTCGGTGACCGCTTGGCGGATCAGCGGTGAAAAGCCCTGCTTTTCCTCGGTCAGTCCCCCGGTATCCACGACTTCAAAGGATTTTCCCCACCACTCGGTGGGCTCGATTTGAATATCGCGGGTCACACCGCGCTCGTCCTTTACGACGGCCTTGCGCGACCGGGTCAACCGGTTAAACAGGGTCGACTTGCCCACGTTCGGGCGGCCGACCAACGCGACTCTCTTAAGCGGGATGGACGACATAGCCAAGGTCCTTCATGAAAAGAGGATTTTTCTGCCAGTTCTTTTTGGTCGCGACTTTGAGATCTAAAAACACTTTGCGACCGAGAAGGTTGACGATTTCTTTGCGCGCCTCGGTACCAATTTTTTTGATCAGTTGGGCGTCGCGGCCGATCACGATTGGCTGGTGATTTTCTTTCGCGACAATAATCTCGGCGGCGATCTGCACGGCGGGGCCGTCGTCTTCGACAAAACGGACAATCTTCACCGCCAAGCCAAACGGAATTTCTTGATGCAGGTTTTCGAAGCAGCGCTCGCGAATAATCTCGGCGCAGAGGTCACGCAAATTGCTGGTGGTATAAAGATCCTCATCATAGAGAGGGCCCTTGGCTGCTGGCAGGAGGGGCTCGATGCCGGCCAGCACCAGTTCGGTAAGAGCTGCGATCTCGTTCTCTTTGAGCGACGAGCCCGCCACAACCGGCACGCCCATTTTTTCGAGGCGATCGCGCAAAATTTGCGGGCGGTGAATATAAGCCGCGAGATCGGTTTTATGAATCACCGCGAGCCAGGGCTTCCGGCTCTCTTGAGCGAGTTTGATGATCTCGTCTAAGTTCTCGACTCGCTCTTCATCGATATTCAGTACCGCGATCAGCACATCACTTTGCGTGATTACATCCATGGCTTCGTCGCGCAGAAAAAGGTTCAGCCCGGCATGGGCTTTTACCACTCCTGGCGCATCGACAAAAATGCCTTGCATGGACTCCTTGTTTACGATTCCGATCACCCGGCGGCGCGTGGTCTGCGGTTTCGCGGTGACGATCGAAACTTTTTCGCCCACGAGGTGATTGAGAAGGGTGCTCTTACCTGAATTCGGCAGTCCGATCAGGCCGATAAATCCGGCGCGGTAGTTCATGCTTTGTCTCCTTCGATTTGGCTTAGGGCTGCTTTGGCCGCTTCTTGTTCGGCGGCTTTACGCGAATTGCCTTCGCCTGTTCCGAGTACTTGGTCGCCGATATAGACCTCGTAGCGGAAAATTTTTTGATGTTCCGGTCCTGTGCTACCGGCGAGTCGGTACTCGGGCAGAGTTTTCCAGCGGCGCTGGGCGTACTCCTGCAGTCGAGTTTTGTAGTCGAGAGCGAATTCAATGTTCTTGTCGAGGCGCTCAATCAGGGGCTGAAACTCGCGCGCGATAAACGTTCGCACGGTCTCGAGTCCGGCATCTTGATAGACAGCGGCGACCACGGCCTCGAAGGCCGAAGCGAGCATGCGTGGCCGATGCGAAGCTTGCTCGCGATTTTGGGTCTCGGAGCGGCCGAGATAGAGAAAGCGGGCCAGCTGAAGGTTTTTGGCGATGTCGCAAAGCGACTGCTCATTGACCAGCGAGGCCCGCCACTTGCTCAGCGTGCCCTCGTCGACATCCGGGTATTGGACCATCAGGGCTTCCGACAGAATCAAGTCGAGAACGGCGTCGCCAAGGAACTCCAGGCGCTCGAAATGGCCGATGGAGCTCTCTTTATTTTCAAAATGGAAGCTTCTATGGGTGAGGGCAATACGGAGAAGGTCCGTATTTTTAAAGGTATAGCCCAGTATCTGTTGGAGGTCGTTTAGCATATTGCAGGTCATCCCGAGGGTCGGTTTGAACCCTCAACTGGGGTGGTTGTAGTCGCTAAGGTGGCCCCGCGTCAAGGGCGGAAAGCGGGGCGAGGAGAGCCAACTCGGCCCGGGCCGAGTTGGGTGCTGGGGGGGGGTGCTCGTCACAAAATCGGGATATACCCTATCCACGCTAGCGACCGTCGGCACGGCGTTCCGAGGTTCGCCCTCATGAGTTAAAAGTCCTCGAATATCCGCCGCCCCACTTTGCCCGAGCAAGGCGGACTTGCTTGCCGATTACCTGTAAAGACCGGATGGGGACTATATAGCCAATGCCGCCTTTGGCGATCACATCCACTTCCGTTCCCGGCTTAAGACCGAGTGCGGATCGCACGGCCTCCGGGATAATAATTTGATATTTTGCAGAGATCTTTACAGACATCGCCTGATGCTAAACATTTTTTAGATCGATCTCAACCCTCACCCTCAAAGAACCCGCTGCAAAAAACTGAGCAACAACCGGTGCCGCTTATTCTCGTTCTCGCTTGAGAAGTTATGATACTCCCCGGGAAACACATGCAGCTCAACCGGTTGGCCAAACTCCTCGAGTCTTTCTTTGATCCGAACCGATTTCATATAGTCCCAAAGTTCGTCCTTATCGCCTACGGTGATAAAAACGGGTTTGCCAAAATCTTCGATCTCAATCGTTTTATCGACTTCGAAAGGTACGCCATCCAATATCCACGACTGAGTGTCGCGAGGCAGTTTGGGGCGCGGGCCACAGAAAAGGTTCCACCTAATATTAGACCAGTCCCACTGACCCGGATCATTTGACGAATTAAAGCACTTGAGATCGAGCGACGTGCAAATCCAGCAACGTCGATCCAGGCCGGTCCAAGAAAATCCGCTCACCACTTTATCCGACGGCGTATGCACGGCTATCGCGTCGATCAGTTCTATAGAATCAGGAATGGACCCCAGCAAGACGGCCTGCTCCCCTCCCCGCGACCAGCCAAGCACCGCCATTTTTCCGCCTTGGACATGCGGCGAATTTTTGAGCCAGCGAATCGCCTCAATCGTTTTTCGTAGTTCAACGTTCTCCAAAGGATCGAAAGGCGCCGTAATCGGATTTTTTCCGCAATTGTACCAGCAGAACGCCAAGACGGCGTAACCATGGGAAGCTAAGAACTGGGCCTCGAGCGCGGCATAGGGAAGCGAGCCCCCTTCGCTCCCGTGCAACATCACGATTCCGGAATGAGCTTGACCGTCATTGGGCACATAAAGCTTCGATCGGCCAAACGGCGTGCTCAGCTCGAGAATCCGAATGTCTGAAGCAGCGAAAGAAATCCCTGGACCAAAAAGTGTGACTGCAAAAACCAAACACCAAAACGTTCTCATTTCCCCTCCCGATGAGTGGGCATTCGTAGCTTGATCTTAGGGGGCTGTCCAGGAGGTTCGAACTCGGCCCGGGCCGAGTTGTGGGCTTTGCTCGGGCAAAGTTGACTCTGCCTTATTTTCGGGGCGGATATTTTCGCCATAGAAAAACAATCAGTGCGAAAAAGACTGCGTAGCCCAAAACAAAAACCCAGGCCGGGGCGTTCCAATACATGATCTGAGTGATCCAATGAGTGATCCAATGACCGATAAAAGAGTCCTGATAGCCTTCCTTACCCGCTGCTTCGAGCAGCGCGTTTTCGAGCCAAGTGAGCGGGCAGACTATTCCCGCTAGCACTTCAAGCAGAACAAACCCCATCATTCCGGCATGAATGGCGCGCACGCGAAAGGCTCTAATCCAACGCCACTGAAAGTGATAGCCGATGGGAATAAGCGGCACCGGGACGATCACCGCCAGCACGTAGACGAAGTGGATAATTAGAATAAGATTCGCTAGCGCCTCAGTACTCATACCCGCATGTTAACGCACTGGAACTACCGCTTCGGTAGCTCCATTGCGTCAATACAAAAGGTGGTTCGTGTCCCGCCCGGCCCGCGGAACTTTGCCCGGGCAAGGTTCAGGCCCTAACGCAGAAGACTTTCACATTCCGCGGCGGCCCGCTCCGCCGACTCGAGCGCGCCTTCGATAAATCCGCGCCACTCCCGCGCAGTCTCTGTGCCCGCGAACAGGAGGTGTCCGCTCGGACTGATCAAAGCGTCTTGCGACTTCGTCCACTCGCCAAGCGGCCGGTGCGAGGCATAGCCTCCCCGAGTGAAGACGTCGCCGGTCCAATCGTGAGAGTAGAACTGGAGCGGCTCGCGCCACTCACCAAACGCGGCATGTATGTGCTTCTTAAAAATTTCTTGCTTGTCGGCGAGCGAGCGCTCGCCGATCGCCTGCGATCGCGGGCCGGAGACTAACCCCACCAGGATTCCCTTGCCGGTTCGCTCGTGTGAGGAGTCGACAACCAGATCCAACTGACCATCGCGTGAGGTCACTCTTCCACTAAAACCCTTGTCACGCCACCAGGGTGAATCGTAGACGGCGATCATTTTGACCGCTCGCCCTTCCAGCATGCGGTCCGCCACGCCCGCTAAATGCGAGGGAATTCCCAACTCTCCCATTAACTGAGGAGGAAGGGCCAAGACGACGTATCTCGCGACATAGGAATTTCCGTCCGTGGTCACCGTGACTCGGCTCTCGTTTTCAGAAACGGCGAGAACTCTCTGTCCTGTTTTTAAACTATCGCCTAGGTCCGCGGCCATTTTTCTAAAAAGGGCTCCGAGACCTTGGGGAAAATAATAGTGCTCGGCCCGGTCGAGGCGTTCCACCTCTCCGGCCGTCGCCATATTCTGCGCCAGCTCCAGCATCGAAAGCGTCCGCGAGTCACAACACGTTTCCTGATTTATGACATGAGTCCAGAAGTCCCGACTCTCCTTGGTCCACGCCGCGCCCTGAACCCAATCCGCAGCGGAAACACGATCGAGATCGGCAGACCGCCACGGCTCGGCCACTGAAACCCGTCGGAGAATCCGATTCAGCCTCAAATAGACCTGAAGGGTATCGAGTTGAGCTAAGACGGACATATCCAGTGCGCCTGGCTTAAGCGTTCGCGTCCCACCCCGTGAAAGGGCGAGATCCTTGCCCAATTGTGAGTGGGTTTGGGGGTGAATTCCGGATTCCGCGACCAACCTTTGCAGGCGGTGTTGTCCTTCGAACGCCATCCATTGGGCGCCCAATTCAACATACTGCCCATCACCGATAGGCTGACTGAAAACTCTCCCGCCCACGCGGTCGCGAGCCTCGAGACAAAGAACGTTTAACCCGCGCGCTTTCAGAATTCCGGCTGTATGCAAACCCGCCGCGCCCGCGCCGACTACAATCACATCGTAGGTCTGCGGTGCGGATGCGAGAGCCGGTCCCGTGCAAAACAAAAAAAGAAATGCCGTTAGGAAGGATCTCATTCCACTTTCAAGACGTGGGGCTTCGTTCCCACAGCCACGCCTCGGTTGCGAAGAGACCATACAAGCCCGCTCGGAATCCATGAAACAGCTCCATGAAGCATCCTCTCCGAACGGGTGGATAGGCATTCGAGAAATCCGGAGGCCTCAAGTAGAATTTGAAAAACGGTTACGCAATTGTTCGTGATCGTATGGTACATTTCTCCGCCATTGATTTCGCCCGTGCGCTCAAGGAACAACTCCAGTAGGCGCAGCTTAATTGCGGAGGGCATGCCCAGCGGGTACTCAAAAATTTCCCTCTTATCCTTGCGTACCATTCGGACTTTAAACGCGGTACTGCCCATTCTGGATTGCAAGGCATAGAGGCCGACGAGTCCTTTGAAGTACCCGTATGGTTTTCGTTCTTCGCCCTTTAAGCGGTGGGCGCCAAAGTCGATTAAAACATCTGTCATCTCACCGGGCGGGCCCAGCAGTCCGTCTGAATTTTGCGGCCAGTAAAGAATAGGGCTCCCTTTGGGAAATTGCAGCCGGAGCATAAGATGCCAAGAGCCACTCGGCTCTTGCTCGCGAACGAGAGTCAGCTTTTTCGGTGCTACTTTAGGGATCCAGGCCAGCGAGGGCCCCGACTGAGTAATAAAATTGGAAACGGCCCAAACACTATCCGGTACGGTCTCGACAAAAATATTCCGTTCCATTGCCGTTAAAACACGAAGCGCTGGAGACGGAGTGGCGTCGGCCAGGGGTCTCCCCCGCAGCGGCCCCCCAGGCATTTTCAAATTACTGTCAAACCTAAACCATCCAGATCGCAAATAACTTTCACATTCGGTGTACGGCAAACCTGCCCAGGCCGGAAATGAAACCAAGCATGAAAAAACGCCAGCCATGCAGGCGCTCAGACCTGATTTAATTCGAATTCGCGACATTCCCTTTGGCACTGCGGGATTGATGCCAAGACTCGCAGCCCGCGCTCTGAGCCACATCGCTGGCTACGTTGATCATTTTTTCGATCCACGTTTTAAGAGGAGCGATTTGCTCAGGCTGAGCCTTGAGCAGGAGCCCCGGAATATTTTGAAGCGCACCTTGAGTCACCGCTGCATATTGATTGGCTTCCTTAAGCAGCTCACACACCTTGTCTTTTTGGCTGAGACCTTTTTTGAGCTGATAGTGTTCCACTTGCGCAGCGAATAGCGCGGCCGTTAGCTGGCGCACATGAAACCCACGGCTATGGTGGGCGCTTGCGAAGGGCGTGGTAAAGCGGATATTGGCTCGGATCTCGATTTCAACGTTGGGCGGCCCATTTTTTAATTTTCCCAGTTTACTGCCGGAGATAATGAAGTGCTTGGCCGCAAGGCCCATGTCCGGCGCTGTTTCTCCGGGCAAAAAGGCCTGCACATCGTCGTAGTCAATGTAGGGAATATAACTGGGGCGAACGCCAATTCGACGGGTGCTGTAGGTCAGGGTCAGGCTCCGACCGTCTGAGTTTTCGGTCAAAGTGGGATTCCAAAAACCGTCGTGGAGCAATCGCCGCGCGAGATCGGCGTCGGTGGTCGTAAGCAGCAAGCGGTAATCTGCAGATCGATTCGGTTGCTCAGGCACAAATTCCGAGCGCAGCTCGACCTGCGGATAGACGCGCGAAAAAAACTGTTTCAGGTAATAACCCATTTTTTCATGGGACTGCGAATCTCCGGTTTTGTAGATCTGATAGTAGAGGTATTCGACGGCATTCTGCTCTGGGTGTGAACGAAATTCCGCAGGGCCAGAGGAAATCTTTAGGCTGCTAGTCAACCCGAC
>JALHOQ010000044.1 GCA_022842925.1 Bdellovibrionales bacterium | reverse complement strand
CAGAAACCGCCGCCAAGTACGGTGAGGAGCAGGTGAAAATCTGGCGTCGAAGCTACGATACGCCACCACCGCCTCTGACGGACGCCGATTTCGAAAAGCAAGCTCGGGAGCCGCGCTTTCAGACTTTAAGCGAAAAAGACTTTCCGCGCGGAGAAACCTTAAAGACGACTCGGGATCGAATGCTACCGTTATGGAACGCAGCAATCGCGCCGCTCGTGCAAGAAGGGCAGCGCGTGATGATTGTGGCCCATGGCAATTCTCTTCGGGCCTTGGTGCAACACCTGGAGGGGATCTCGGCCGATCAGATTATGGAACTAAACATCCCGACCGGCACACCGCTCGTTTACACGCTCGGCGACGATCTGAGCTTTAAGAGCAAACGCTATCTGGGGGACCCCGAAGAAATCGCGCTTGCCCAGGCGGCGGTCGCCGCCCAGGGTAAGGCAAAAAAATAGCTATTTGGTCGCAAAACTTTCGCGAAGATGTTCCATGACTTCTGGGTCCAATTGGTTCTTGCCCAGAACCGAGCGAACTTCATCGAGACTTTTAAACATCAGGTCCAGTTTCCTTTTCTCAAGTGTCTGGAGTTTAGACTTATAAGTGGCGACCTCTTTGTGATTGAAGTTTCCTGAAGCGAGATCCTTAAAGAGAGCGGCCTTGAGTTGACCTTGTTCTTCGCGAATGGTCATTGTGTTCAGCTGAGCCTTATCCATAATCTGCGTGAATTTCTCCTTTTGTTCCTCGGTCAGTGCGCTGGACTTCAGTATGGCCATGCGTCCGGCTGCGGCGGCATGAGTGGGAGTTTCAGTGCCCACTTGAGCCTGGGCTTTAGCTTCCACATTTTTGTCAGCCGTGGTGGCACAACCGATGGCGGTTAAGGCGAGTGCGAGAACTGCGATGCGAACGGACATAAGGTTCCTCCTGAAAATTGTTCGGCTATCGAAATTGCAGCGCGCGTGCCAAGGAACCGGAACAGCTTTCCAGCTTGGCGGCTCTTTTGTGGGACATTTTGCGTCGGGACTCGCTCGCGCACGGGGACATTGTGTCGCTGTACATGACACGCGGGAAGGGCTAAAATCACTGTGTTTATGACAGTTTATTTTCCCGAAGATAAATTGAAAGACCAGCTCGTGGAGAGAGGGATTCGCAATCCGGAGGTGCTTCGCGCCATTCGCGTAGTTCCCCGCGAGGAATTCGTAAATCCTGAGTCCAGGGGCATCGCTTATGAGGATCGGCCGATTCCGATTGGCTACGGGCAAACCATCTCTCAACCCTATATTGTGGCGTTGATGACCGAGCTGGCCGACGTCGCTCGTGGGGATCGCGTTTTGGAAGTCGGCACGGGTTGCGGCTATCAAACAGCCGTGCTGGCGCAGCTCGCCGACCAGGTTTACTCGGTCGAAATCGTCGCGGAGCTTTCGGCGCGAGCTGAAAAAGTTCTCGACGCGGTTGGTGTATCGAATGTGCAGCTGAGAGTCTGCGACGGCTGGGAGGGCTGGCCCGAGAAGGCGCCCTTTGACGTGATTCTGGTCGCGGCCGCCCCGCCGGAGATTCCACCGAGGTTGATCGAACAATTGGCCGAAGGCGGCCGCCTAGTGATTCCAGTCGGTGAAGACCGCCAGGTTTTGAAATTACTGGTCAAAGAAAATGGGGACTTGGTGGAGAAGAGAAACTTCGCCGTTCGCTTCGTTCCGCTCGTCAAAAACCCGACGTCAATTGCCTAGCTTTAAAACTCTGTACGTACAGAGTTTTGAATCCCTCACCGCCAAACCTTAAATTCGACGCGCCGGTTTTTCTGGCGTCCCTGGAAGTTTCCGTTGTCGGCGATGGGCCGGCTCTCGCCGAGTCCGACTGTGGTGATTTTGTCACCGGCGATTTTCAATTTCTCAACCAGATAGCTCTTCACCGAGGCCGCGCGCCGTTCGCTTAAGTTTAAGTTATATGCGGCTGGGCCAACAGAGTCCGTATGGCCTTCGATCTCGATTCGTTTGAAGCCCTTTTTATTGAGCTCGGCGATCAGGCCGTCGATTTGGGTCGTGTAATTCTCGCGTAGCCGATCGGAGTCGTGGGCGAATAGAACTTCGGCACTCAAAGTATACACCTCGTGATCGGAGTCATCCTTCCTAAACCAGCCTTTGTCAGTGTCGCAAACCGGACCGAGGGTCCAATTTAGACCGGTGTAAAGGCGCCAATCCGGGCTGGCCATGGCGTTGCCAATCTCGGTGCCACCGCCCACGTGAATGGCCATGTTATGAGAAATGTCATGCTTCACGCCCGCGATCCACTCGAGCGCATTTAGGCTGCGATCGGTGTCGTAATTGACATTGCCGGCCGCGCGCGAACCTACGATTTCAAAAATGGCTTTGGTGTCGCGCGGGAGCAGGTAAGAAGCGGCCACCGAGTAAATGTATTGATCACGTAACGGCAAGAACGGCTGATTGGGAATACGGTCGCCGGGCTGGCGCCAACGGTAGCCGATGTTGGCCGCCACGGCCCATTTGCCAAAGCTGCGGTCCGCGATCAGTTCAAAATTGGTGGTGGGACCCGCGCCACTCCCGGCGAAGGGATTGTTTTGAATCAGATTGAAATTGAACGAGAGCACGCCGGCAAAACCGCCGGAGTCATCGCCGTTAAAGCGGTACTTGGTGTTGAGCTTGATTTCATTCAGGCCTTTTTTGTTGTAGTACGAGACTCCGTACGGATCGTGAATTTCCTGGTGCAACATAAAAGGGAGGCCGATCCCGAAGTCCCAGTTCGGCGTCAGCCCTAATCCCGCACTCAGATCGGCGCCCAGAATGCGATCGTCGGCTTTGCTACCGGCCGGAGCCGTGCTGCCCGGATAGGTTTGGCTGTAGGCCAGCGTGTTGGCGGCATAGTTAAAGAACAGACCCATGTTCAGCAAACAGGGTTTTAGTGTTTCGCTAGAATGAACCGTTACGAAATCTATACCGCTGGAGGTGGGATTGAAGTTTTGAAAATCGCTGCCGCAGATATTGGCGTGAGCGAAGGGCGACAGCAACGCGAGTAAGAGTAGAGAGCCAATCCGTTGGTTCATGAGAAAATTAGAAAGGCTCAACCTACCTTTGTCAAATAAACAAGGCCACGACCGCCGCGGTCATCAATGTGGCTATGGTACCGCCAATTACGCTGCGAATTCCAAGGCGCGCCAAATCGCCACGACGCTCGGGCGCCAGCGGCGCAATGCCACCGATTTGAATGGCGATCGAAGAAAAATTGGCGAAGCCACTGAGTGCGGAGCTTAAAATAATAAATCCCCGATCACTGAGCTGGCCCGCTTTTTCTGATAAGTGAAGATACGCGACAAACTCGTTTAGAACTGTCTTCTCTCCGAGCAAGGATCCGGCGAGCACGATGTCCTGCGATGGAATTCCAATCAACCACGCAATAGGTGCGAACATCCAACCCAGCAGGTATTGCAGACTGAGTTTGGTTTCGGTGAAGCCGATGTAGGTTCCCGCTCCACCCAAAATCGCATTCACCAATGCGATCAGAGCGATAAACGCAATCAACATGGCGGCCACGTTCAAGGCTAATGTTAAACCTTCCGAGGCGCCACTCGCGGCCGCATCGATCACGTTCTCATGCGGACTCTTATTCGACTCTTTGGGAATCCGGCCGAATGTTTCGGGCTTCTCGGTTTCCGGATACATGACCTTTGCCACTAGGAGCGCGGCGGGAGCGCTCAATATGCTCGCAGTGAGTAAGTGACCCGCGATATCCGGACTGCGATCGCGGAGTAGCCCCACATAAGCGGCCAGTACGCCGCCGGCGGTGTTGGCCATTCCACCCACCATCACGCAGAGCAATTCACTGCGAGTCATTCCGCGCACGAACGGTTTGATAATCAGCGGTGCTTCCGTTTGCCCGACAAAAATATTGGCGGCGGCGGCCAGCGTTTCTGCGCCCGAGGTCTTCATGGTTTTTTGCATGATCACGGCGAAGAAGTGGGTGATCTTTTGCATAAGGCCGATGTGATAGAGCACCGACATCAGGGCGCCGATAAAAATGATCGTCGGTAGGACCTGAAAGGCCATGATAAAGCCGAATTTTTTGGTGTCGAGCAGATCGCCGAACATAAAGCGGCTGCCTTCGAGCGTAAAATCGATGGTCGCATTCACGGCGGCATTAGCGGCTTGAAACACGAACATGAGCGGGCCCGAAAAGCCGAGCGCGGGAATGCCAAGAACAAGCAGACAGAAGACGATCTGCAAGCCCACGCCCCAAACCACAATCCGCAGGGGAAAGCGCCGTTTGTTATTCGAGCAGGCCCAGGCCAGTCCGATCAGGACCGTAAGGCCGAGGAGCGGTATTAGTCTTTCCATAGGGCGGCTGTATAGCAGATTTAGGACCGAAGTCGAGGCGGAATTGTCCGGTTTCGTCTCAGGTTGAGACGGCGCCTCATATTCGCTCTTAAGGCGGCTAATGTTGCGGCATAATTGGGGATATGACTACCCCGTCCTGGTTCTCTCCCTATGTAATTGGTGTTGTTCTTGCGCTAACCGCATTTCCGATTCAAGGGGCGGCGTCAACGCTCGCCCAATGTAAGCAAAAATCGCAAAAACTTAAAAAGAAGTGTGAAGACGTTGTAAAGCAAACCAAGACGGATAATGACGCGGCTGTAGCCAAACGCCAGGGCGAAATTGGCGGCGCGGGAAACCACCGCTCGGCCGAAATTTTAAGCATGGAGTCTTTGGCAGCCTATGAGCGTGAAATGAAAGGGATGAAGGAGTGCGAGGAGCAGGAAAAGCAATGTGAGAAAGCCTGCGACCAATCAAAAGCTCCTGCGAACGAAAAACTACAGGTTAAAAAAGAATTTGAGAGTTGCAAACAAGATATTGATAAGAAGAAACAGGCTTTAAAAGGAGCCGGCGGACAAAACCAAGACGCAAACAAGGGCGCTCAAAAAACGGGTGATGCCTCAGGCGCGGACAAAAAACAAGAAGGCGGCGGCGAGGGCGATAAGAAAAAAGAAGGCGGGGGTGGCGGAGCTCCTCCTCCTCCTCCTCCTCCTCCCCCATCTCCCCCGACCGAACCTAAGACTGCGGATAATCAGACGCCGCCGACACGGCTTCCGGGCGATGCATCGGGTGGAAGCACGGGAACGTTCGCCAATAACGAGTGTAACGGTTCCTCCTTCGGCGCCGTAAATCCGAACTGTATTCCGGGCGCGGGTCAACCGACGACCGGTACGGCCGTGGCTTCGGTAGAAGACCCTTTAAAGAAAAAATGTTTAAGCGGCGATAACTCGCCGGAGTGTCAGAATTATCGGGCCAGCACGGCGGGGTTGGCTACGGCCAGCACAGGTTCAGGCGGCGGTGGCGGTGGTGGGGGCGGAGTGGGCGGCGGAAGCAGCACGCAGGCTCGGCTCGATCCCAATATTCCCATTCCTGATGTGCAAGGAAACCGCGAAGGTCTTTCGGGCCTCAATGTGGATGCCGCTGGCGGGTATTCTGGCTCTAGCGGCGGCGCGGGTGGTTCTTCGTCGTCCAGCCTCGAGGATTCGCTGTTTGGGAATCGAAATTCGGGCTCCGGCTCGGGTGCGGGCGCCGGTCGCGGATTCGCGACGGCCAGCGCGGTCGCGAGCGATGTGGCTTCGAATCCGGGTCCGAGTGTGATTTCAATTGTCAGCACGACTATTCGCAACTGGTGCACGAGCAAAGCGGTTCCCAACTGCGGACCAAGGCCGGGTAAATAGTATGCGTATAGTTCAATATTTCATCGCCATGACCATTGCTGTTGGTGTTTATGCTCCTTATGTTCAAGCCCAGGGCGGCTGCGCGCAGAAGATCATTGATAAATGCAAACAAGGCGGCAAAGAGGCTTGGAATGGCGGCGGCGATCTTGGATCCGGCATGTACGGCGGCACCAGCTCGCTCGGCAATGCCAACGCCGAACAAGGTAAGAAGATGGGCGAGGCGGCGGGGAAATGCGCCGACATGAAGTCTCAGTGCAAGAAGTGCCCTAAACAAGAACAGAAGCAGTGCGAGCAAGGACTTGAGCAGGCCGGTGGTGAGATGCAGGCCCAGAGCGCGAGCATGGGCGATGCCAGTCAGGCGCTGGGCGCGCTTGCGGGCTTAGCGGCGGCCGCCATGGGCATGATGAATAAGAAAAAAGAGGAAGAAGACAAGAACGCGCAGAACCAGAGCGCGCTCCAAGCCAACGGGCAGATCGACTGCAGCAAGGACGACGCTTATATGTTTCCGGATTGCGATGTTCTTCTTTCGGCTTCATGTCGAAATGCCATGGAAGACGTAAGTCCCAGTGGCGTTAGAAGGTGCGTGGCCTTCTCAAATCGTTATTGCAACAGCAATGTCTCGCCTCCGGGTTTGACCGGCCCCGGTGTGCCCTATGGCGGCAGCGGGCAGGGCGTGCGTACTCCGTTCTGTAAGTTCGTGGCCCAGTATGGCTACTGCCGAGCTGGCGGTCGCGACGCGTGTCCGGCCTGCGAGGACTTGCAAAAGCAGGCCAGCGCGGCTTGCCAAGCCAATCCAGCCGCGTGTCTGGCTCAGAACTCGCCCGATATTTTGGCCGCAAAGGCGAATCAGTGTCCGGGTGATCCTTTGATATTCGGTGATCCGAGCGTGTTGACGGCCCTGCAGAACGGCGCCGGTCAGCAGCAGGGTGGCCCGGCCCTTGTGGGTGGCGGAGGGGCACCTCCCGTACTGCCCGGTCAAGGCGGCCAGCCTGTGGCCGGCAATCCCGGTGGCGGAGTTCAGCCCGTGCTACCGCCTGGAAACGGCGGCGCCGTTCCGGTTGTAAATCCGGGTGGCGGTGGTGGTGCCGGCGGTGGCGCTCCAGTCAATGTCGGGACAGGCGTTGGAATCGCGGGAGCGGGAACTCAGCAGCCCACCGGTGGCGCGGGTGGAAATGTGAACGCCAGTCAAGGTGGCGGTGGAGTTGCGTCTGGAACAGTCATTTCGATCGCCTCCACGCAACAACCCGGCGGCAATCGCGCTGTAGCCGGCCAGTACCGAATCACCAATGCCGGCGGGCCCGCGCCCGACGTGCAGGGCCAATACGGTCCCAGCGTCTTCGCCATGGGCACGCAAGCCATTCGCAACCGCTGCGCGGCTGGCCAGTTCTTACATTGTCCTTAGGTTGAAATACCGGCTAAGTTCGCCCGTGATTATTTTTACCGAAATGATTTTCAACTCTGTACGTACAGAGTTCGAAAAGATTGGCCGAATTTCTTCTCTCGAACGTTTTAGTGGGGGGAGTTCTGACTGGCGGGCCACGCGACTGAGCCGACTTTGCTCGCGGGCCGAGTGGCTCAAACGCCCAACTCGGCCCAAGGGCCGAGTTAACTCAAGGCCCCGCCGCGCGTAGCACGGGTAGCACGCGCTCAAACAAAGTCACGTCTTCACCGCGACAGGCTTCAGGCGAGCAGCGGTTCGAGACTCGGCAACCGTTCTGATAAACGTAATCCATCTCTCCGCGCACCAAAACCCCTTCAACCAATCCGGTCACCGCGTTCAATACCGCCGAGCCCGAGTTGCCGCCATAGGTGTCGAGGTTCGCCACCAGAAATTGCTCTTTCATCGATCGCACCGTGGCGCCACCGGCGATCTTTAAAGGCAAACCCGAAGGATGACCCATAACCTTAAGTCCATCGCCCACATTCAGGCGCCCTTCGGTGCGATAGGGCAGCGGCCGCGCGTGGGTGACCGCGCGATCCAGGCGCACCAGTGCGAAATCTTCGCCTTGGGGATCGGCCACGGTATGAATCAACTGTTTGCACGAGTATACGTGCTCACTCGGCACCTGGCGGGGCAGGGTCAAAGGATCACCGACGCGAAAGCCGAATACGAATTTAGTCGACTCGCAAGTTTGCGCCGAGCGGAGACAGTGACCGGCGGTGAGAATCACGTCGGGCGCGATCAAGCTGCCCGAACAAAAGGCCAGAGTCTCTTGCGCGTAAAACGGCTCAGACGCGCAAAGCCCCATTGTCGTGCCGTAAGGCGAGGTCTTGAGAGTCGTAGACGCACCCAAGGCCTCGAGGCTCGCCGAGCGCACGAGCGCGACTGTAGCGTCGGCTTGGCGTAGAGTCGTCTCGTCTGGAATCTGGTAGTAGTCGATGCGGTCATCGTCGCCGTAGATAACGGACGGCGCGATTTTCGCGACGGCCTGGTGAAATACGAAAACGCCGACCACAAGGGAGAGCGCGAACCAAAGCCCCCGGCGCATAGATCCTCCTGGATTTCTGTCGAGTGCCATCCTGGCACTCCGTTATTTTATTGTAAGGATCGTGTAATGATTCCGTGTCTGAAAATCCTTGTCCCTGGATGAAATTTAGGCTTAAGGATTGTGATTCATGACCTTCAATGAGCACTTCAATAAAATATATGGAGAGCGCTGGTCGCGTCTGCGTGAGGCGCTCGCCGCCGAAGACACCGGCAAGGTGTTGCTCAAGAATCCTTTCGGTGCGGGCTACCAGGACTATTCTCTGGATGAGGCTTCGCTATTTCCCGCTCGGGCCCTGGATGTGCAGCCCGGAGAGCTGGTCGCTGATTTTTGCGCGGCCCCCGGCGGAAAACTTCTCGCGATGATTTTTTCGGTCCAAGGCGAGTCGCGATTTCTAGCCAGCGATCTCTCCCCGGGTCGAGTGCAGCGGCTTAAAGCCATTCTGCATGATTGCCTGCCGCCCGAAGTTTTAACTCGGGTGGAGGTGCGAAAAGCCGATGCCGCCCGCTTCGGCCAGCGCTTGCCGGGCCAACTCGACCGGGTGCTGGTCGATGCGCCCTGTTCGGGGGAACGCCACCTTTTGCATTCAGCAAAAGAGTTGGCGCGCTGGTCGGTTAAGGGTTCCAAGCGTTTGGCCATCCGTCAGCACTCGCTCCTGTGCTCGGCTCTCGACAGCGTGAAGCCCGGAGGGAGAGTCGTGTACTCCACCTGCAGCATCTCGCCAATCGAGAATGACGACGTGATCGAGCGTCTGCACGAAAGCCGCGAAGGACAGTTCGAAGTTTTAAAATTCGCGCACGAAAAGGGCGAAGCCACGCGTTTCGGATGGATAATTTTGCCCGACACCGCAGGCTGTGGCCCGATTTATACGGCTGCGCTCCTTAAAACGTCCCGATAGAAAGATGGAAGCGGAACTTGTCTTCGCGCGGGAGGGCCTTGAGCTTGAACGCGAAGTCGAGGGCCACCGGGCCGACCGGCGTATTGTAGCGGTAACCGAAGCCAACGGAATCCCGATAGGTGTGAGCGAAATTAAAACCGCTGATCTTCACCGCGCCTCCGTCGTAAAACAGCACTCCGCCATGATCGCCTGCAATGGGAAAGCGAACTTCGGACTTAAGCAGATAGTAGTGCGAATCCGTTTTAATCAAGCGCTGAGTCGAGCGGGTGGACACGGTAAAGCCGTCGTCACCCTGCTTGGGAATTCGCTCGGTATCCGAGGCGAGGTCAAAGCCGCGAATGGTGTAAATTCCGCCCAGAAAGAAGGCGTGGGAGACGGGGACACCTGAGTTCTCGCGCTCGCTTAAGTTCGCAAGATATCCGCCGCGAACTGAATTGGCCCAAATGATTTTGGGTGAGAACAATCGCGAGTAAAAGGTGAAGTTGCTATCGGCTTTTACGAACTCGATATTATCCGAACTGCCGATCGAGGGATGCGCATAGTCCACCACGAATCGGGTCAGTGAGCCTCGTGTGGGCAAGAACGCGCTATCTCGATAGTCGATATCGAGAGCCGGGCCAAGAGAGGCGACCTGGGCCGAGATGGGTGGCGATTTTCCGGCGGCGGGGTTAAAGGGCGTATTGCCCTCGGGCAAAAGCCGGCCATAGCGCTCAAAGTCCTGCCGCGAATCCAAACTCCACGCCTTCCAGGTGAACTTCGTCCGTTTCGTGAGATCGCGTTCCACCAGAAAGTCCACTCGGTTGCTGACCGTGATGGAAGTGAACTCATCTTGGCTCGCAAACTCAAACACTCGCTCGGCTCGGGAAACGTTCACCCGGCCGCGCGTAAGAGTATTAAACAGGAAGGGCTCCAAATAGCCGGCGGCGACTTCGTTCTCGATGTAATTGATCTGACCGACGTTGGATTTTAATTCTACGCGGCCCGATATACCTCGTCCCGTGCCCCCTAAATTGTTGTAGCCCAGGCCGGTGAATCCACGCACCGTAAAATTACGTTCGTTATTCACGCCGACGCCGAAGCGGAAAATGCCGGGATCGACTTCGCTCACCGAAAGCACGAGAGTGCGCTCGGCGATATTGGTGTTCTCCTCGAGCGTGCGAATATCGACCCGGGAGAAGAGGCTCATCTTGTTGAGGCGAGCCGTGGCCTCTTCGAGCATGGTCGGAGTGAGAACGTCCCCAATTTTGAAATCTGCTTCCTTTAAGATAACGCGGCTTTTGGTCTTTACGTTGCCTTCGACCACGATGTTGTTGATGCGGATGCGCGGGCCCTCATAAATCCGGAACAGGATTCGCGCCTGCGACCCCGTTTCGTTGTATTGAATCAGGTCTTCGCCTTCATTCAGAAGGCGCATTTCAAGAAAACCCGCATTCTGGTAAAAGCTCTTTAACTTTTCGATGCTGCCCTCAAACTGGGCGAGGCGCAGTGCGGAGTTGGTTCTAAGCCCAGTCACTTGGGCGAGTTCGAAGCTCGAGAAAAACTTATTGCCCTCGAAATCGAGCGCCCGAACTTGAGTCTGCGGACCTTCTTCGATCAAAAGCTGAACCGTCACCTGGGTGCGTTCGGTATTGTACTCAATGCGGGACGAGAGAACTTTGGCGCGCAGGTAGCCTTGATTGCGAAGTTCGGTGACTAAGTTTTTAAAACCGTTCTCGAGGTCGCTGCGATTGTAATAGCCCCGTTCCACAAGGGGCGAGCTATTGGCCAAAATAAAATCCTGATAATACTTGGAGGCGCGAGAGATACGGCCCTGCACCTCGATCTTGGCCACGCGGACCTTGGGGCCTTCGGTAATTTTAAAGTATACGCGCTTTAAGAACGGCGCGCCGCCGGCCGGATTTACAACCTTGGTGTCGACCTGGACAGTGGGAAAGCCTTTGACCAGATAGTGTCGACGCAAGCGCTCGGCGCCCTCGTTGGCCGGGTCGAGATTTTTACGTTCTCTATTTTTTAAATCCAGCGCGCGGATAAGATCCGTGTCGGTCTCCAGTTTAAAGCCGCTAAAGTAGAATTCCCAGCGGTAGGGGTCGCGGATCTCGAGCTGAATCAAGGCCTGAGTTCGATCTTTGTTGTACTTGATCTCGGGGCCGAGCACTTCGGTGGCAAGATAGCGGTTGGTGACCAGGTACTCGTTCAGATCGCCCATAAAACGCTGCGTGCGTTCCAGCGTCAGATTGCGCTTGAGCAGGCGTTTGAAGTGCGACTCTAAACCTTTTCTAAGATCGACGTTCGGAGTATTGATCGAGACGCCCGCAATTTGGCAGGGATCATTCTCTTGTATGGTGTACTTAACGATCAAATTTCGGTTTTGAGTGGTCTGGAAATCAATCTCCACCACGGCGTTGAAAAATCCTTTCTCACCATAATGGTTTTTGATTTTCTCCCCGCCGGACACGGCTTTCTTGCGATCGAAGCGTTCCCCGATCTTAATTTCGACTAACTCTCTTAAGATCGCGTCGTCCACTTCACGCGCGCCGATGATTTGTACGAGGTCCACGGTGCGCAAAGGTTTGCCTGTGAGCTGCAAGACGCCCCCGCGCTCTTCCACATAAACATTCTCGTAGCGGCCGGTCTTGAGTAGAATCCGCAAGGCTTCGTCGAAAGTGGCGAGGTCGGCGCTGTCCGTGAACAGTGCGGGCAACTCTTTGCGCAGGAGATTCTCATCTTCTTTAGACACGTCCGCCATGGGCACGGTGCGAGCCGTCGCCCAAATCGGAAGTGCTAGAATCAGAAGGGTCCATATCCGCATCATTTAAAGTTCACTTTATATTCCAGATCCAGTCCAAATATATTCTGGGTGGCGTCTTTCTTGTCTTGTACCGATTCCTTGCCTTCCCAGGTCCCGACGGCCGAAACATTCTTGTTCATCTTGTACTCGACCTTCACATTGTTGGTCGGATTGGTCTGCAGCGTGCTGCTGGCTGAGGCGCCGAATTTCGGTGTCCACTGTTTGCTTAATGTGACTTTCGGAGTACTCGCGGTTTCTTGCGTGGTTTGCGTGGTCGCGGTGGAAACCTTAACATCCACGCCGAAGGTTTCCTTAAATTTTTTGCCGCCCGCCGTTTGCAACAGCGCTGTACCCAGAGCGGTGGAGGTGTTCGCCGCCTGGGTCTGACCCGTCTTGCGATCGAGATCGGTGGACGTCACCCCCAGGGCCAGCAACGAAACGATCTCGCGTTGACTGAGCGGCGGTTGCGAGCTCAACAAGATATCCGGCTTGGGGCCGCGCCCCTGAATCAGAAGGTTGATATCGTACTGGTGTTCGGTCGAACGCGACTGTTCGTCTTGCACGTTCTCGCCAACCCGAGCCGCGGCCGACAGATAGATCCGCGGACTCTGTGGCGGATTGCCGTTGTATTCGACAAAGGCTGAGTTGATTTCGAACGGTTGGTAGCGAAAGAAAACTTTCCCTCCCGGTTGCGGCGTCAGCGTGCCGGTTAGAAGCAGCCGGTCGGGCGTGCCGACCGCCTTGATTTGCCCGGTGATGGGCGTGTGGACGAGCTGGTTATTGACCAGAACCGGGTTTTTTAAGTTCACATCGACCAGGAAGGTGAAGGGATGAAACGCCTCTTGGTAAAGGAAACGCGGCAGGTAGGCGCTGGCTTGAATCGAGGCGGTGCCGCTCGTGTCTTCTCCGAATTCATAGGTGATCTCGCCGCCGGACACCGTGTAGTTGATGTCCATAACGTAGGGGAACTGACTGCCGCGGATGGCGACCGCGCCCGAACCTTGAGTGCGGAAATTTTCGGGCACATTTATTTTTACGTCGTTAAAGTTGCCCTTTACGTCGACGGTGCGGGCTCCTGCGGAGAACGTGACGCGGCCGTCGCCTGAAACACGACCGCCGGCGAAGTCGCTACGGACGCTGTTAAGGAGGATTTGATTGTCGTTGAACAAAATGTCCGCGCGGACGTTGGAGAAGGGGTGGAGGAAGTCCACGAACTTGGCGTAGCCGCGGTCGAGATAGGCCGACCCGCTCAACTTAGGCGCGGCCAGAGCTCCCTTGAGATCGACAGAAATCGCCATATTGCCGCGCAAGTCGGAGATAAAGGGAGTGAAGAGCCCGAACAGGCTTAGATCCATTTTGCCGTTCACACTGGCATTTAGCTTGTCGCGGCTCAGGTCGGCCACGTCCAGCTTGAGATAGCTGTCGCCCGAGCTGATGCCGAAGTTCGAGGAGTTGACCACGCCCTCGCGCATGGTGAGATACATGGGCTTATCGGCCGCCATTCGGCTGGCCCCTTTGCGGATCATAAACTCATCCACTTGCATTTGCCCGGTGGCGGCCCAAAGCCCGCCGCGCGGCGAGTGCAGATTCACATTCATGCTGACTGCAGTTTCAAAATCGAGCTGTTTAGCGGAACGCGAAACCATCGAAAAGAGCGTGGTGAAGTCCCACTGCTTGGCTTTCATACGAAACAAGAACGGAGCTTTGTCATCGTACGGAATTATGAAATCGCCAAAAACCTTGGTGCCTAAGAATTGCCCGGAACCTTCGAGACGGTCCGCGAAAAAAGCGAGCTTGAAGATCGAATCCTCGGCCGGTTGATCGGCGAGAATGACTCTGGAGAAGCGGCCATTGAGTTCGATATGTGGTGAGGGAAGCATTCCGCGGACCAGCATCGTGACGTCGGCTAACCCCTGCACGTCGAATCCGAGGTCGATCACGTTCTCGGATTGTTCGAGGCGAAGCGAGCGAGCGACGATTACGGAGTCGATTTTGCCTTCTTTGGTAATCTGCCCCTTCATTTCGACCGCGCCGTTGGCCTTTGTCAGGCGGATATTCTCGCTGGTGATCAGACCGTCTACGCTTTTCACGTTGAAGGTCAGCTGATCATAGGTTTCGCGGGCCAAAGCACCGCGGAAGAAGTTGGACTTCAGTGAGTACGACATTTGCCGGAAGTCAAAAGGGCCACTGACATCCAGGGTTCCCTGACCCGTGCCCGTGGCTTCGACCGGCAGCTGATACTTGCGCTGGAACATGCTGTGGATGTCTTTTAGATCGGCAAACGGCACTTGGGCCTTGATGTTGAGACGATCCTTGAGCAGGTCGATATCCAGATCGCCGTTGAAACGCGTGACTTGATATTGCCCTTGTAGCGACGGAAAAAGCAGGTGGCCTTTTTTGTAAAGCATCTTACCGCTCAGATTGCCGAGGGGGTAGTCCTCGAGCCAGAAGTCCTTGGCGTTGACGTTCATGTCGATGGTGGCCCAGCTGGCCGTCCCTTCAGTAGAGCCTTTTAGTTGAAGCTCGCCCTCGAATTTTAGACCGGCGAGATTTTTTAGGTCGCTCATTAAGACCTGTGGTGCGTCGTATTCGATTTTAAAGCCGTTATCGTAATGGATTTTGCCCGTGCTCGTGGCGCGCGATTTCTCGCCGACCAAAAGAAATCCGGTATACTCCACTTGTTTGGTCGTAACTTTAACTTCACCCTCGGCTCGCAAGTTATTCGCGTCGACGATGGCCGATTTTTTAGGCTTGCCGCCATGGACGAAAAGACGGGAGGCCGAGAGTTTGGACTTACACACGATCTCCTTCTTATCCGCCGCCCAAACTCCGTGGCACTGAGATTCGCTATCGACCGGAAGCTCAACCGGGACGCCGCGCACGTAAATATTCTCAAGGAAGCGATCGAGCTGAACTTTCTCGGTGATGGCCGTAGCGGTGAAAGACGGAATGGGTTCCAGTTGAACATCCGCGTTCTTTAAGCGAACCACGCCGCTGTCATTTTTCATGGTGAGACTTTCGGTCTGAATGGACTTCAAATCCGACCGGATGCGGCCACTGAGTTCTCCCACCACGTATTTTCCGCCGATGACCAGCTCTTCGGTTTTGATCTCGCCATCGATCTTGTGCACCGCTGTGTTGCGAACCTCTAAACCCACATCGATTTCCCCGCGCCCCTTTAGCGCGGGAATTTGGGGGTGGAGAGGGCGAAAAACGCGTTCCCATTTATTAAAATCCGCAAAGGCGAACTTGGCGCGCGCATTCACGGCGCCATTCTCGATTTTGCCGGTGCCGAGGTCGCCGTTGAAACGTCCACTGGCGACAAAAAAGCCTTCATCGGCCTTGAGTTTGAGTGCGGAGAGCTGCATCTCCTTGGCTTCGATCAGAGTCCGCACCTCCACTTGCAGATCGAGCGGCGCCACCGGGCCGGAAGGCTTCAGCAGTACGCTCGGCGCCTGGAGGTCAATGTAGAGTGAGCGGAAGCGGTTCTCGACCATCAGATTCAGCCCGCTTAAGCGCACCACCAGGTTCTCGGGCTCGAACTTCGCTTGCAGTTGTACATTCTCTAAAAGCAGCTCATCGACCGGCAGACTGTAGATGAGTTCAAAATCGACCTTGGCGGGTCCGCTCGGCGCGGTGTCGCTTTTCTTCTTAAGGAGTTCCGAGCGGATGAAGAGGTTGATCTCCGAGTCGCGGATAAAGAGCTGCGCGAGACGGAATTCTCCTCGCAGCAAGGGAAAGAGCGCGAGCCTCGCGCCCGCACTCTTCAGTCGGGCCGGCGCCATGAATTTATCCGCGGGAGCCTTAGGCAGGAGCCTCACGTCCTCCAGCACCACACCGAGCGGAAAGAGGTGAAAGTGAAGCTTGTCGGCCAGCACCCGAATGGGCGAATGCTTTTCGGTGAGCTTTTCGACTTCAATCAGTAAAAAGGCTTCAAGTTTGGGCAGGTGATAGTTGTACGAAAATCCGAGCAGGAAAGAAAAGGCCAGCAGCAAAGCGACACGAAACGTCCAATGCTTGGTCATTCCCAGCCGGCTCCTTCGGTCCACTCTTGGATCAGAGCCTGGGCCGAACGGTAGTGCGGTCGCACGCGGGCGATGCTTTTGAGAATTTCAAGCGCGGCATCCTGTTGTCCCAGCTCCCTGAAGCAACGGGCACGGAGATACGACACCGCGAACGCGGTCTCAGGATCGTCTACGTATTGGATCTCAAGGTGATTCAACTGCTCCATGGCCTCCACAAACCGGCGGGCGTAAAATAAAAACTCCACCCGCATCCATTCGTTGGCCGGAGTTTCCGGCGCGAACTGCAAAATTTCAAGTCCGCGTTTATATTCGCTCATAAACATACAGGCGATGGCGAGGTCGGTTCCGATCTCCGGGTTGTTCTCAGCGAGTTTTTTACCCTCTTGGATAAAGCAGGTCATCATCTCGTCGTCGTGCTGCGAGATTGCAGTGACGGTACGATCGAACTTGTCGCTCGTGAGCGACGCCATGTGCGAGGAAAGTACGTCGCGGGCCCACTGCTCGTCGAATTCGGCTTTAATCTTTTTTAATTCCCTGTCGTGCGGATAGAGCTCGATCATACGGCGGAGAACACGGCCGGCCTGCTCCACCAGGCGCTGATTGCGCAGAAAATTAAATTTCTCGAGCAGATTCTCTTTTGCCTTGCGGGTCTCGCCGACTTTGCGATCGAGGATTTCTTTGCGAATCAGGTTGAAACGTTGATCCCACTTATCCCAGCCGCGGGCGGCGAGAAGTTCGTCCGTTGCCTCCTGCTTGCGCACGCCCTTCAGCAGACCTTCGAGAGCCGACTTTTTTGGGCGAGCGCGGGCCACGCTCGAAATCTCAATCAAGACATCAAAGGGAACGCGCCCTTTTGACCCCAGCGCTTCAATCATGGCGTAGATGAGGGTGCCTTCTTTTCCCCACCGGTAAAGAAACAGCCACATCACTCGTTTTTCTTCCCATGATTTAGATGGGTTCATTAAATGTTTAACGAGATGACGTAAAAGATCGGCGGCTGAAGGTCTCTTCTTCAGCACGCGGCGCAATTCAAGTTCGTTGATCGACTCTAAAGACACGGGTCCCCTGATGTGCGCCAAGGTCACTTGGCGCCGAGCAAAAAATGCCTATCCTTTTAATTGTCCTAGGGAATTTGTGTTGCCGCGAGGCCTGACCGAGCGCGGCAAATGAGGTCCGTTACTTCAGGTTTACGCGCTCGACGTAGGAACCGTCTGTGGTGTTGATTTTGAGTAGGTCACCCTCGGCGATATGCAAGGGGACTTGTACGATATAACCGCTCTCGAGCGTGGCCGGTTTATAGGTATTCGTAACGGTGTTGCCCTTATGGCCCGGGTCGGTCTTGGTCACGCGCAGGTTCACCGACTTAGGTACTTCGATTCCGCAGGCGCGGTCGTTAAAGAACACGACTTTGACTTTCAGGTTCTCGACCAAGTAGTTGGCCGCGTCGCCGATTAAGTCCGGGTCGAGCGACAGCTGCTCATACGAACTTTGGTCCATGAAATTAAAGCCGTTTTCGTCTTTGTAGAGGTAATCCATGTCTTTGAAAGCGACGTCGGGAACCGGAAATTTTTCGCCCGACTTAAACGTACGCTCGAGGTTGGAACCGTTCAGCAGGTGCTTGAGCTTGGTGCGGGTGAACTGATTGCCCTTGCCGGGTTTGACGTGTTGAAAATCCACGACGGAGTAGGGTTCGCCGTCAATCAGGAGTTTAAGACCCTTCTTAAAGTCGCTCAAATCGTACATGGGTTACCTCTGTGAAAGAAGAAGTACTAATGGAAATGTGGGCTCAAGTAAACTGGGATTTCTCTTGGATGCGCACCAAAAGATTGCGCAAAAACGTGATTTTGCGCTCGAGGGCCTCGCGGCGGCGACTCGGCGGCGGTAGCGGGCTCGGCGAGGGTTCGTCGTCGGCCTCCATGGCCCTTTGATTCACCAGTTTGAGTCGCTTCACCAGTTCGGTGTGCTGACCGAAGTAGCCCTCGGCTTCCGTTAGCGCGTGTCGGGCCTTTTCGATGTCGTTGCGAACAATATAGGCATCGACCAGCGAGAGAATGCGATCCAACTCGGGGCTCAAGCCGCCATCGGCGCCTCCCGCCATGGGTTTTAAGCGCTCGGGCTGCTCGGCCCGGAGGTGACCCATCTGGGGCAGGGGTTTCATTTCGAACAGGTCTTCTTCATACTCGTCGGCCGTCAGGGCTTCGAGCTTCTTGACGGCCTTTGCCGCCTTTTCATTTGTAGGCGCGAGAAAAAGGACCATCTTAAAACTCTTCAATGCGTCTTTTGGTCGCTTAGAGTGTAGGTAGCAGTCGCCGAGTGTTTGGTGGGCGAGAATATTGTCGGAGGAGAGTTCGACACTTTTCTCGAGCTCATCGATGGCCGCGGCCAGATTGTCGCGATCGAGAAAAACCTTCGCTAATGCTATGCGTCCGCCGGCAAAGTTCGGATTGAACTGCACGCCGCGCACGGCGATGCGAAACGCTTCTTCGATCAAGCCCATTTTTCGGTAGGCTTCGGTGAGTGGCGCGAAAACCTGCGACTTCGGGTCTTTCTGTAGCAGAATCTGGTATTTCTCGATCAGGTCGGGGTTGATGTCTTGCATCTCTAAAATCGTCGCACCATAATCTGGGCTTATCAAGGGGGATGCCATTTGATTCTGGGGCTTGATCCGGGAAGCCGACGCGCAGGATATGGTGTTTTGAATCTTGTGGGTGGCGAATTGCGGGCGGTGGATCACGGGGTGATCGTTCTAAACGAGACTTGGTCCCTGGCGCGCCGCCTAGAGGCTTTGGCCGTCGGCTTGGACACGGTCTTTGCCCGCCACAAAATCGTGCACACCGTGGTGGAGAAGATTTTTTTCGGCAAAAATGCCGACTCAGCTTTTAAGCTCGGCCATGCTCGCGGTGTTTGCCTATTGATGGCGGCGAAGCACGGCAGCGAAGTTCATGAGTATGCGGCTCGATTTGTTAAAAAATGTGTGACAGGTTCCGGGGCGGCGTCGAAAGATCATGTCCAGCTCGTGGTGCGCGCGGTATTGAGCATGCGCTCGAGTGAGGAGATGGGCTTTGACGCCTCCGACGCTTTGGCGTTGGCCGTGACCCATGCCCGGGAATTTGAGAATCAGGCTCGCATTCGGGCCGCGATGGAGAAGTCGTTATGATTGGATATTTGCAAGGTCGTCCGCTCCGCTTTTTCACGGACCACTTAATTTTACTGGTGCAGGGCGTGGGGTACGAGGTCCACTGTTCGGCGCAGACTTTAACCGACCTCGAAGGCAAGAGCATGGTCGAAGTTTGGGTGCACACGCATGTACGCGAAGATGCCTTGCAACTGTTCGGTTTTTCTTCGGAGCAGGAGCGGGGTCTGTTTCTGTCTTTGCTGAAAGTGAACGGCATCGGTCCGAAATCGGCCATGCAGATTCTGTCGGGCGCGCGCTCGGCGCAAATTATTGAGTGGATCGAGGGCGCCAATGCCGGTGCGCTGTCGAAGCTGCCCAAGATTGGCAAAAAGAGCGCCGAGCAGATCGTTTTGACCTTGCAAGGGAAGCTCGTGCGGGCGTCGGAGTCGGGGACCTCGGGTCGCTTTACGGCCCGCTCCCAAATCGTTTCGGCGCTGGTTAACTTGGGCTTCCGTTTGAACGACGTCGAGCGAGTAGTGGATCAAATGCCAGCAGAGACCGATTTCGAAAGCGGATTGCGCCAAGGCCTAGCCGGCCTGACGGCGTAAAAGGTGCCCGTCGACTTTTTGCAGGGCTGTGCAGCACGAGGATAATGTAATGGAAATAGAACGCGACACGGAATTGGATCAGGCTTTGAACGGTGAGCCCCCGCGCAAGCGTGTGGACGGCGATGCGAAGAATCGCGACAGCGCGGTCACGGCCGAGAAACTCGGCGAAGACGCGGCGGTTGAGGTGAGCCTGCGACCAAAGGTATTTGCGGATTTCCCCGGTCAAGACAAAGTGAAGCAAAAGCTTTTGGTGTTTACGGAAGCCGCTAAGAAGCGTGGCGAACCGTTGGATCACACTTTGCTTTGCGGCCCTCCGGGGTTGGGCAAAACGACGTTGGCGCATATCTTGGCCAACACTTTAGAGGCCGAATTCAAATCCACCAGCGGTCCGGCTTTGCATCGCAAGGGTGATTTGGCCGCGATTTTGACCTCGTTGCGTCCGGGGTCGGTGTTCTTTATCGACGAGATTCACCGTTTGAGCCGCGATATCGAGGAGTACTTGTACTCAGCGATGGAAGATTTCTACATCGACATTGTGACCGGCGAGGGGCTTGGCGCGCGCAGCATGCGTTTTCAATTGAGCCCGTTCACTTTGGTGGGGGCGACGACACGGGCGGGATTATTGAAAGCGCCGTTTCGTGATCGCTTCGGCATTGTCGAGCGTTTAAGTTTTTACGATCGGGATGCGCTGGTTTCGATTCTTACGCGTTCGGCCGAGCTGTTAGGCGTGAATCTGACTGCCGAAGGTGGGTCGCACATCGCACGGCGCTCGCGCGGAACTCCGCGGGTAGCAAACCGGTTGTTGAAACGCGTGCGCGACTACGCCGATGTGCGCGGCGATGGCGTGGTGACCGGTGAGCTGGCCGAGTACGCCTTAAACGAACTCGAAGTCGACCAGCTGGGTTTAGATCACATGGACCGGCGGATTTTATCTTTAATCATCGACAAGTTTGCCGGCGGGCCGGTGGGGATTGACACTCTGTCGGCGGCGCTGAGCGAGGAAGCCGATACGCTCGAAGAAGTGTACGAGCCCTTCTTACTGCAAGAGGGCTTGTTGCAGAAGACCCCTCGCGGCCGCATGGTGACCGAGTTGTCGCGGGCGCATATTAAGAGTGTAGATACTAAGTAGAGCCTGGACGGCGAATCTCGCGAGACCAAGATTCAAAAGTTGAATGGTATGCTTTGATCGCCGAGGCCTCACGCTTCGTATGCTCACCCATACTCATCTATATCGTACGCTAGGTGATCTCAACCATGTCACCTGCCCCTCAATCGGCAAACTCAACTGATGAGCCAAATCATGATGGCTCGAACAGAGTGTAGTAAGATTTGTGGGTTCATTGCCGCCGCCATGGGTGACCGGCACGATATGGTGAATATGGAGCCAGGTTTGGTTCTCGCACCTGCGGCCCTGTTGGTCCTTAAAGGTGCAACGTCCTTGGTCTCGTTGAAATACGGAGTGCCTTTGCTCGGCGGTAAGGGGGCTGCGCGCAGGACCCCGATGTTTGGCACTTTTGCGGTGGGTGACTGGATCGGACGTCTGTTTATGAAACCGGTTGGCCCCCACTCTGTACGCACAGAGTTCCGTCGTGTTTGCTGATTTGCTCCGGGCCTTGCGTTCGAGAGCACGTTCGGCCGCCTCGACCGGGTCATTGTGCTTGGCATACGAATCCATGCCGGCACTCAGTGTCTCACTCAAAGTCGCTCGCTTCCCCTTTTTGCGCGAGACCAAATCCTGACAGCGCTGCCATTTTTCAAATACATCCCGAGAAACTGTAATGCGCACTTCGACCAAATCCCTTCCGAGTTCAGTCACTCTCTCGCAGCGGACAGCCTTGGGGTTGATCCTCGCCACTTCGCGATCGGTCTCACGGGCTGAATGCGTTCGCGCAAATTCGATCAATTTCGCTGCATTCTGCGAATCGAGCGCCGCCACAATCCGGCCCGCCTTGCTGGCGCTTAGTTGTTCACTTTTTATGGCATCGGCAAGCGCAGGTACTTTGTCCGCCTTTCGCGCAACCGAGATAAAGTTATAGGCGACGGATTCGCTTAGTCCCAAAATATCTATCGCATATTTAAACACACTTGTGGCACCGAACTTTTTGAATAGGCGCCGGCGATCGATTTGCTGCAGAGCCTCGATAATCTGCCACTCGAGCTGGCGATGCTGGTGACAAAGTCGCACGGCTGTTTGATGGAGTGCTTGTTCCGAAGCGGCGAGAGGAATGAGCGGTTGAATCAAGTTTTGCCTCCTGTGAAGTGAAAATGATTTACCGATGTTGGGGAGGGAAGACAAGATTGAGTGCGATGCGGTGTAAATATAAAGTATTGATTCCAGCAATTCTGATTCGGATATTTGCAGAAGGATCCGGATTCGCCGAACTGGAAAAATGCAACTGTGATCGCGGTCCGGCTGGGTAATGTGAGCATGGGATACTTCAGGATTTTCTTGATACTCTGTAGATCCATTACCCACTCAAGACTCCGCAAAACTCTGTACGTACAGAGTTCATTCTAAGGCCGCGCG
>JALHOQ010000043.1 GCA_022842925.1 Bdellovibrionales bacterium | reverse complement strand
CTCTTTGCGCAAGATTGAGTCCTTCCTCCTCGGTCGTCCTGTTGATAAACCGGCGGCTTTTCAATCGGGAGGGTCGAGTGCCACCGGGCGCCGCCGACTCGCACGAAAAGTTTCGCTCTTTTTGGAGCGCCGGCAGTGGTCTTCGCGCTTCAAAACGCGCACTCAACAGATTCGCCTCGCGCCCATTGCCACCTCCCGCCGCTTGGTGGCCGCCGCGATCGCTCTATCCTTCGCCATTTCAGCATCCAGCGCAGCTCCCCGCCCGACTAATGCGCAACCTCAGGCCAAACTCTCGATCCGCACTCTGCAGTGGCATGAGCTGGCGGTCGATGGCCACAACGTCGGCTATGCGCCCGCTGATATTATCGTTTCCGCGGAGCGAGCCGTGCAGTTGAGCTGGAAAAACGCCCGTGGCACGGGGCACAGGCAATTGCAATTGACGCCCGGCCAGCATCTATTATTGGAGGATCAAGATCTTGCAGGGAGGAGTCATGCAGGTACCGGCGGAACGGCTTCGCATATTAGAAATGCTGGTGGACGAGCTGATGAAGGACCACCCCACCGAGTCCGTGGTCGCCGAGTGCATGTCTCAAGCGGGAATTGAAGACAGCAAGGATCCGATCGATCGAATTAATAAAGTCTTGATGGCCCTCCACTTCGAAGTTCCTGAAAAAGAGATCAAATAATGAAAAATGAAAGCTTGGGATTTGAGACGCGCGCAATCCACGCCGGGCAAGAACCGGACCCGACCACCGGTGCGATTATGACTCCTGTCTACCTGACTTCTACATATGTGCAGCAGTCACCGGGAGTACACAAAGGTTACGAGTATTCGCGCAGTCACAATCCGACCCGCAAGGCTTACGAGGCCTGCATCGCCAGCCTCGAGGGCGGTACCAATGGATTCGCATTCGCCTCAGGACTTTCGGCTACGATGGTAATTTTGCAAATGTTCAAAGCCGGCGACCATATTGTAGCCAGCGACGACCTCTACGGCGGAACCTTCCGCCTATTCGACAAAGTTCTCAAGCCGAATCATTACGAATTCACTTATGCCGACCTGACTCGAGCCGATAATCTCGACGCCGCAATTAGACCCAATACCAAGCTGCTGTGGATCGAAAGTCCGACCAACCCGATGCTGAAGATGGCCGACATCTCAGCGCTATGCAAAAAGGCCCACGCTAAGGGAATTTTGGTCTGCGTGGACAATACGTTTATGAGCCCCTACTTTCAGCGCCCGCTCGAGCTCGGCGCCGATATTGTGGTCCACTCCAGTACAAAATTTATCAACGGTCATAGCGACGTCGTGGGCGGGGTCGCCGTAGTTAAAGATGCGGCGATCGCGGAAAAACTGGCCTTCTTAAGCAACGCCATCGGACCTATCGCTTCACCCTTTGATTCTTTCCTCGCTATGCGCAGCTTGAAAACATTGGCCGTGCGCATGCGCGCTCACGAGGAAAACGCCGGCGCCGTGGCAAAGGCGTTGCAGGGTCATGGCAAAATCGAAAAAGTAATTTACCCGGGCCTGCCCGACCATCCGCAACACCAGTTGGCGAAGTCGCAAATGTCCGGCTTCGGCGGCATCGTCACCATCGTGCTTAAGGGTGGGATTACCCAGGCCCGCGCATTTTTGGAGTCGGTGCGAATTTTCTCATTGGCCGAAAGCTTAGGTGGAGTGGAGTCTTTGGTGAATCACCCGGCCATTATGACCCATGCTTCCGTTCCGCCGGAGACCCGCAAGGCCCTGGGAATTACGGATGCTCTTATTCGGCTTAGCGTGGGGATTGAAAATCAGGCTGATTTGCTTCGGGATCTCGAACAAGCTCTTGATAAGGTCCGTTAGCCGCGGGTCGCCACGGGCCCAAAGCGTTGACAGGGCCTTGGCGATGACGCTAAACGACTTAACTCTTACGCCAAAGCGTATGGCCGGGTAGCTCAGTTGGTAGAGCAGAGGACTGAAAATCCTTGTGTCGGCGGTTCAATTCCGTCCTCGGCCACCACCTTCAAATGTTCCAAGCTTCGCCCTAAATTTTTAACTGATCAACGCCATCACGTCTTCGTAGGTCCTGGGCAGCTCAACCACAAATCTGGTATTTTTTGAAGTTGGCTCAAGATAAAGCCTTCCTCCATGAGACTCAACCAACCCTCTAGATACGCTTAGTCCCAGCCCAGTGCCAATACCAATTGGTTTCGTGGTGAAAAACGGATTCATAATTTTATCTCTGAGCGCAGGATCGATCCCTTCTCCCGAGTCCGTTACTGAGATACTGATCATACCTTCGAAGACATCTAAATCGAGCCGGACCCAAGCGCCCTGCTTGCCGACGACCGCATCGAATGCATTATTCAAAAGATTGAGCAGGACCTGAGAAACGGCAATGGCATTAATTTTCAAGAAGATCGGCTCCCGGATTTCAGGCACATCGAGCCTGACGCCGCGCGAGGCGAATCTCTCCCGGCAGAACGAAAGCGTGTCCTCAAATAGATTGCTTAGAGAATGTAACTGACGCTGCTCGATCGACCCCTCACGGGCAAAATACTTTAGGCCTTTAACAATCTTATCAATCCGCTGGGCCGTATTCGCAATCATATGAACACTCTCCTTCAGGCTTTCTCGGTCCAGAGTTTGATCCATCATCAAATCTTTTAAAAATTCGGATGCCGACAGAATGACCTGTAAAGGGTTGTTAATCTCATGAGCCACGCCTCCCGCCATTTCCCCGAGCGAGGCCAGTTTGGCCGCCTGGACCGACTGCATTTGTTGAGTCTGCAATTGGCGCTGAGCGTGTAATCTTTTTTCGGCCTCCAGCACACGGCCAACTATATCGGCAATGGCGCATACAAAGAAATCATCTTCGATGGTCCATTGCCGCATCCGTCCCACTTGTTCATTGCAGATCACACCCACCACCTCTCCCCCTAATCGGATAGGCACGTCCAGCATGGAATGAATGTTCAGTGGAGTCAGATAAGAGGTCGAGAACTCGGAAGTAATTTTGTCCGCATGCGCATCCTCGACAACCAAAACCCGATTTTGCTGTAGAAACGAAAAGTAAATAGGAAAATCCACCTGATTTAGCTTCATCCCTGCAGAGTGAGTCTTGGACGTAACTTCGAATAAATCACAAAGTTCGATATACGTCTTCCCCTCGTCGTAGAGCCATATGCTGGCGCGTTCAACATTCAACGACTCCACGAGCGCTTCCGTCAATAAACGAAAAGCGAGAATCCGGTCGCCGTGATCGATTAAATTGCTCATGGCGATCTTGGCCAAGGCCTCTTTGAACTTTACTAATTTTATTTGATAATTTTCCACAAACGTACCGCCTTATCAGTCTAAATCGGAAGATTTGCTTTAATCTTTTCGAGTAAATACGCCATATCCGCAGGTTTCGTGACGATCTCCTTGATCCCGATTTCCCTTAGTTTGGTTTCATCCATATCGGCGAATCCGGATATTAAGATGAAACCCGTTGGTGGCTTAATTTTTTTAAAGACCTCAACCCCGTTCCCGTCAGGCATGCGAAAGTCGCAGACAACTAAATCATAGACGCGATCGAACTGCAGCATCGCGGATGCTTCAGAAACACCCGAGGCAATATCGACCTCAAATCCTTTACGTCTCAGATGCATCTGCATTATTCTTCGGATTTCCGCTTCGTCATCAACAATAAGGATGCGGGGACTCATGCGCTCTCCTTGTAAACTGGCAAATCGACGACAAACTGGGTGTGGCTATGATCGGGATTATAAAAAAGCCGCCCAGAATGAGCTTCCACGATTTTTTTAGATATACTGAGTCCCAATCCTGTACCCTGCCCAGCCGGCTTTGTTGTGACAAAGGGATGAAATAGCCGACCCTTTGCCTTCTCCTCGATTCCTTGCCCGCTGTCCGTGACGCGAATCTCAACCCGCCCACTTGACGGAAGAATTTCAATGCGGATCCAACGCTCGGACTTATTTTTTACAGCGTCATAGGAGTTGTTCAAAAGATTGATCAAGACCTGAACTATTTCAACCGGGCGGCAAAGAACTTGCTCGTTGATGCCGCCCTCCGGTTGAACAAGTTCAATTTCCACCCCTTCGTAGCGCTTCGAACAAAGCTCAAGGGCGTCCGCCAGCAGAATTTCTATGAAAGTTGGTTCCAACGGGTCCTCTGAGGCATCCCGGCTGAAATTGCGCAAAGTGCGGACGATTTTTGCTATCCGATGAATCGCCGTTGACATGGATTGGCATGTTTCCAAAAGCTCTTCAGCATTCAAATTCTTGTCTTCGATACTCGTGGAGATTAGATCCACATAGCCCTGTAAAATGAAGAGTGGATTGTTGATCTCATGCGCTACTCCGCCTGCCATTTCGCCAAGTGTCGTCATCTTGCTTCGAGCCGCCACCCCCTCCTGTTCCTTCTGAAGAGTTCGCTTAATGTCCGCGTGGCTAAACGCCATTTGCACGATTTCTCCGAGTCCTTTCATTAACTCAGATTGTTGCTGGCTTAAAATAAGTGATTTTTCGGCAAAGAGAGAAAAAACAGCCACCACCTCGTTGGACGCATTGAGCACTGGATAGGCATAACAAGATTCGAAACCCATCGACACTAGCTGCTCGTGCTGCGGATGCGAAGAGTCGCCGTTATATACGATAGGAGTTTTGTAATAGGCCGCTTGTCCACAAGGGCACGCTTCGGGCAAAGTCGCAACAACGGTCATTGCAACCCGCGCTGACTGAGCAAACCCTGGAGCTGCGACGATCTCCAGTTCATTGCCGTCTTTGATTTTTCGAAAGATCGCGCAGCGAAAGCCGGTCACTCTTTTTTCAATATTGGTCGCCAAGTCGGACATTGTGACTTCAAACCCTACATCTCTCAGCATATCTTGTAAGACGCTTTGGTTAAGCTGCAGCTGATCCACCAGAAGATTGATTTTGGAGAATCGATCGCGCATTTCATCGGATGATATTTCGAGTGAGCGCTCCAAAAGATAACGATCCTGGTCCGCTTCGTTATAGCATGCGCTCACTCGCGCCAGGAACTGATGCCAAGTCTCAGGGTCGGGGGGAGCCTGGTTCGCGTTCAAGCCGAGTTTTAGCAGCTGTCTCTGCAGCACTTTGCTCTTATGCGGCATCGCGACCACCCGATTCGCTTATAAATGTGATTGTCATGGTTTGATTGTGCAAATGACATTTTCCGCCACGCACGAGCGGCGAAATTTCCCCATAGGAATAGAAGCCGACTTGGCTTGAACCTTTGGGCATGCGCTCAAGGGCGGCCTGAACCTCCTCTTCCGTTCGTTCGCCTAAAAGAAGTTTCCGGCCGACACAGCTAACGGCTATGGACAAACCAGGCTCCGCCGCCCCTAGATTCATTGCCGCATGTGCCGCGCCTTCAATCAAGCGGTCAAAGTTCGCTCGCATAAGCTGGGCCGAATAGCCCTTGGGAATGTCGCCTGCGAAGGTCATAGAATGGTCTGCTTCGTTTACACCGAGGATGGTACGCACAACAGCATTAGATTCCTCTCCCGGCTTCCAAATTTTGATGGGAAAGAGCAATCCACTGGCCGGCAACTCAGAAGCCTTCGTTCCAAGATATTTTTTGTAGAGGTCGAGCGCAGGCTGATCGTCGATTTCAAATAGAACATTATTCTCTGAACGGGTGATGAGTCTTTCTGGCCCGAAAATATCCCAGCCGCCCTGCGACCCATGATGCATAATCAAATTCTTCCCGTAAAAACCGAGAGCGGTTACGAAGCCATCCGAGGGAGTACGGTCAACCAAAACCCAAGTCGATTTGAAAGCAGCGCCGTCACCAGCAAGTCCACCGGTCACCACAATGTTCTTATCAAGAAGCGCATTTAGGCCTTCAAGAAGCTGGCTCCCGTTCACATTAAGTCCGTCCGACAGTATGAGAACACCTTTCAGGTCAGGACCAGAAAGCGCCGCCGCAAGTTCCTGACCGGCCTTGAAAGACTCAGCTGCATGATTAATTTTTACACTCACCGGCTTCAAACGCGTTTGCTCAAAAACCATGTCCGCCATCGAAATCGAATCATCTCTGACCTCCGCACCCGCAATTTCCCCGGCCGTAGAACACCCAAGGACGATTACGTCTGGCGGAAGGTCTTTAAGTGCCGACAAAAACAAACCATTAGTGGCAACACCAGGGCTGGCGAAGATCAGCCTCACCCGACCAGAACCGGCTCCGCCTTCAATTCGGCCCACGTCCTGTAAGTCTTTGATGTGAAAGCTCTTAACAATTGTTTTCACGCAGCAGTACTCCCTTCCGTTTTCTCATCTTCTTGCGGGCCGATAAGTTTTTTAATGCATTCGATCAATCTGACAGTTTTAAAAGGTTTAACGAATACACTGTCGACCCCTAGCTCCTTGAGTTGATCGATATGAAAGCGATTTATAGAGCCAGATATGAATATCGCGGGTATGCGGACCCCGATTTTCTTAAGCTCCTCCATAAGCTCAATTCCTGTCATTAAGGGTGTGCGGATATCACTCAAAAGTAGGTCGTAATTTGGATTGGATTGGATTCTTTGAAGAGCCTGCTTTCCGGTCGCCACCACGGATACATTGTAGCCGGCTCGGAAAAGCATTTTTTCAAGAATATTCCGAGTTCCCTCTTCATCGTCCAGCACAAGGATGTGCTTCTTACTTACAGTGGGCATTCTTTCCTCTCCCGCAAACGTACAACTGTGGCTGATTTCAGATTAACACGGTGCCAATCGGCCACCTAATTTACTCAGTTTAAGACGGGTCAAACAGAGATTGCGGGTAAACGGCTCTCAGAATGAGACTAATACACCGCAAGACCGTAGTAGATCGCGATGTCGTCGCGCATGCAGACATACTGACCTTGATAGTAGGCCACTACATAAGTCACGAGCGGATACTGGGCAGAATAGGCCGCACAAGAATCCCGCGGCGGAACTCCTGTCGGTACCGGATTCGGAGCCGGATTGACCGGGATACTTGGATTGGGGTTCGGCTGCACACCCGGTGCGGGAATGCCCGCGCCGACGGTCACCGTTTGACCCGGGGTGCAGGGATAATTAATTCCATTGTAAAGGTAGTAACCGGTAATGGGACATACGATTCGTTGGCCGGCCACGTTGCTGGCGATGGTGGGCGCGAGAGCCGAAGACCCGCTTTTTCCCTTCGCGCAGCTGATGAGAAACCCGGTTGTCAGAAGCAAAGCTGCAAGTCTGAAAAGACCCATAAGATAACCCTCTGGGTCTTTAGATTCCAAGTTTCGTGCCCTGTAAAGGGCGTGGGATCAAATATAAGCGGGTTAAAGACCGGATTTTAGGGGTTTGGCTGAACAGCCTAGTCACCCCTCTAAATATTGGACACTCAGGCCGGACGGCGCCGAGCCTTAAGAAACTCAAAAACGATCGGCAGAACTGACACGACCATGATGCCTAAAATCACATACTGAAAGTTCGATTTGATGGCCGGAATATTCCCAAAAAAGTAGCCGAGCAAAATGAACGACGAGATCCAAACGACTCCGCCAATCACATTAAACGAAAAAAACTTCTTCGGATCCATGGCGCTCATTCCAGCAACGAAGGGTGCGTAAGTTCGGACAATCGGCACGAAACGGGCCAAAATAATCGCCTTGCCGCCATGCCGATCGTAAAACTCCTGAGTCTTTTGTAAGTGCTTTTGATTCAGCCAACGGATGCTCTCTCCGCTCGAAAAAATCCGCGGCGCCACCCACTTGCCGACATGGTAGTTAACTAGGTCTCCGAGTATGGCAGCCACGATCAAAAGCAGGATCATCACCCAGACATCGAGTCCCGGTAGTCCTAAAGCTAAGAGAGCCCCGGTTGCGAATAAAAGCGAATCGCCGGGGAGAATAGGCGTCACGACCAGACCGGTCTCGGCAAAAATAATAAGAAATAAAATAACGTAGAGACCCGACCCGTAACTTGCGGCCCAGGCCTGCAAATAGGCTGGTAAATTATTGAAGAAGTCGAGAAGAAGTGCCACGCCTCAAAACTAGCGTGGGCATGGAGGAAGATCAACGGAAAAGGCCCGGCCCCAAATGCGGCGCGGATGTTGTTCCGAATTCACCAGCGGAGCGAAAGATTCCGGCCACTCCGCCGTCACTTCGAATCTCGGCCCCCCGCCCGACTTTAAATTCAGATATGCCATTCGGGTTTCGAGAACTCTCGGATTTAACTCCCCCCATTCATTGAAGGCGAGATCCATGAACTCCAACGGCGCGGTGATTTTTTTAGGTTTCTCACCAGCCTCCAGACAGACGGGCTGATGGAAAACTTCGAATTTCAGCTCGGCTACGTTTATAGTCTGAAAGGCGATCGCTTGGTAGCGAACGCCCCCGCTCGCACTAGCTGGTGCGCCTCTCTGGCTCATCTTCTGTACCGCCCGGGTTTGCATTGCGCTGAAGCGAGCTTGGGTTTGGCCGAGGTCAACCGCCACGCAGGCACCTGACGGCGCGCCCATACAGCGTAAATTCGTGATGGTAACGGTGTCGTGTTGCTCATGGGCGTATAGCTCACGATTCAATTTTTCTCGCACGACCTGGCGCTTTCGCTCTCGCCCGCTCGTCGCCTGCAGCACACCCTGAACGGACGCGAGGCCCGGCGCGAAGGCGGGACCACCGGAGTTGCCGCGATTTGTTCCGCATTGAAACGCGGTGACTACATCCGGATTTTCCTTAAGGTCATAGGGAAACAGCGCTTCGTGACGGCGAACCTGACAGGTGACCTGATCGACTGAATAGTGGCTTGCATCGCGGCCATTGTTGATCACGAAGCCAATCAGCTTGTCATACTGAGGGTCTTTGAGTCCGGCAAAAGTCAGCGGAGCCACAGTTCGGATCGGTTCGTTTAATTCGTAGAGGGCCACGTCCGGCCGGCCCGACTCGCGCGACCGGCGCTCGCCGGGGGTATGAAGCTTGATCACGGTCCGAGTGATCTGGCGAACCTGCTTCTCGGGCCCCATCATCACAAAGTAGCCTTTGGCGTCCGTTCCCGTTCGGTCACAGTGACCGTTACTGGTAATTTGGTTCGCTGCATTTAAAAATGCTGTGCACTTAGAAAAGGGAATCTTTCCGTCCTGCTCGGGGAACACGAAAATCAAAAGGCCGACCTGCTGAGGGCAGCCTTGTTTGGCCGCGCACTCGATTTCGATCTGTTCGGGAGACCACCCGGAGCCGACGTATTCGAGGTCGGAGAACCCTGGTGAAGGATGCAAATGTACGCCCGGTTTGCCGCCTGAGTGACATGCGGAGAGAGCTAAAATTAAGGGGAAGAACAAGAATCCCAAGGAGACCGAGCGCATACGCGTTCTTATAGAGCAATTCCCAGGCCCGGCGCGCACTTAGCCTAGGTTGACGAACTGAATTTACATTGGATCTGAAGCGCCCAAAATGGGCGCCCTGTCGAGAAATATTTTCTCTGATGGCCTGGTTTACTTGGAGACGACGGCGAGCTTCACTTCCGAATATCCGGCCATCATCGAAGTGTACATGATCTTTTGCAGGACATCATACGGCAGCGAACGGTCGGCTTGCAAAAGCACTTTACCATCGAACTCGAAGGCTTCGTTTACTTTCGAAATCTCTTTTGCGTGTTTGGCACGTTCATCGAGCGCTTCGTATAGCGCGCGCACGAAGGACGGATCGTTGGTGTCCATTTGGCCTTTGGTGAACTGGCCCTTATCGAGGTCCATCACCTTCTTTTCTTCGACAAATACACCGTCAGTGGCGACGATTAATTTTACGACGTCGACTGGATCAACCAGGGCGCTGGACTCGGGTATTCGCAAACCCTCCCTAGGATTCACGTTCACAGGGCTGGTGGAGTAGCTCTTAAGCAGGAACACAAGCAGGATCACGAACATGTCGACGAGCGAGGTAATTTGAATCTTGAAGCTCGAGGGAGCCCGCATGTCATTGTATTTTCCCATGCCTTTGCGTTTCATATCTACCCCTAATCGCCGATCACGTTGGCGAAGAGAATGTTCGGAAACATCAATTCCGTTTCCACACGTTGCCCGTTCGACGGGTCGACAAAGGCGATCTTCTGGGTGTCTGGGGTTCGGCGAATTTTGTCCATTATGCTGACCAACTCATCCAGATTCACGTCGGCTTCGGGCGACATATCGACTCGAAAAACTTCCGGGTTTTGTTGCTTAATGGTAAAGGCAGCGGCGAGCAATCCCTCTAGGTCCCAAACGGCACCTTTGTTGGCTACCGTCATGGGCGTCACCTTTCCGTTTTTCATCACTTCAAAAACAAAACCTTTTTTCTTAGAGACCTTGAGACCGACGGTCGTCTCCGACTTTTCGTTCGCTCGCTGCATGGCTTCGGCCACGACCTGAGGAACGCTCGTATCGATCATTTTCACCTGCACGAATGCGACACTGAGGAGGAGCAGGGGAACGATCGCAACGATAATGTCGAGAATAGGGGCCAGGTTCAAATCGAACGTGGCGTCGCCGGCTCGAGTTCTCTTTAACCGCATATTACGACGCCTTTGTCGGAGGCGGAGCGCGTTTGCCGCCGGTCAGGGCCTCAGTATTCAAGCCGCTCGGATAGGCGGTCAATCCCTTGTACGGCATGTAGATGCGCGACCGCAGGGCTTCGATCACCTTTTGCGAGCACTGGTCGATCTCGTTGAATAGCTGGCCTTGTTTGGCATGTAAGAACGAGTAGCCGATCATGGCCGGAATCGCGAACATCAGTCCGAGCATGGTCGCGGTCATGGCGATAGAGATACCTTCCGCGAGCAACGTTTGCTTTTGCGCCACATCGGCAAAGCTGACGGCCCGGAAAGCGGTGATCAGACCGACCACAGTACCGAGGAGGCCGATTAGGGTCACAACGTTAGAGACCATCGCGACATGGCCGAGGCCTTTCAAAAGTTTGGGCGCGATTTCCGACGCGGCGATGTCCAGCGAGCTCTCAATGGCACCGTCGTCACGGTCTGAACGCTCGAGAATACGCTTGGTCACATAGGCCAGCGGCTTTTTCTCGTTGGCGCCACAGAAAGTGATGGCCTCTTCGATCTTATCTTGTTCGATCAAGGCCATAACCTGTTTCATGAACGGTTCGCTCGGCAGTGAGTACTCGAAATAGAGTGCTCGAAAGCGGTCGAATATCAAGTACACGCCGAACATGCCGACGGCGACGATAAATCCGTCGATGATTTTGTAGTTGTTCAGGAAGCTGAGTACAGCATCCATAGGTTCCTCCTCATATATAGTCTCGACAACCTATCGACCCCTTCCCTTTAGTCCTAAAATCATCCAAAAAGCGGCAAAACTTTAGGCGGCGGATGGATCAAATTGAGCCGAGTTTTGTCCCCACCTTATATATATTTCCCTAGGGATCCTGGCGCCCTGAGCGAGAATGGCTAAGACACCCGGCCCCGGCCTTGCTCTAATCGCTTCTTGTCATGGACGACAAAGCTCAAAAAGGCCTAAATTCCATCGTTTTCTGCCTGCTGTTTCTGAGCGGCGTGATTGCCCAAGCGGTCGAGTTTGAACACATCAGCCTCGAACAGAAAGCTCAGCTCGAAAAGCAGTTCGACGAGGCGCATTCCGCCGCCGATAAAGCCGAGACCGTATCCGGGCGGAGGTGGACCTGTGACATGTACGGCGTTCGCTCACGCCTCCAGGTTCAGCGCGATGTAAATTTATATAGTTTAAAAAAGACGGACCTTGGCTACACCAATTCCGGAGCTCAAGTGGTCAACCAGTACAGCGCCGCGGAGGGAATCCTCAAGGGTGGCAACGCCCGCTTCGAAGATCAGTTGCGCTTGACCGCGGATGGTCGCCTGATCTCCCGTCTCAGCTTACGCAACCAGGCTAGTCCAAGCGCGGTGATCGCCTATTCCGTTTGCCGCTGAACCACGTCAGTTGACACTCACCTCGCGAACCCTTCTAATGACTAGCTCATGGAATGGCTTATAGTTGCGGTCTGCCTGCTCATTAATGCTTTGCTGGCCGCCGCCGAAATTGCTTTTGTCTCGATCACTCGCTCACAAGTCAGGGAACTGCTGAAAACCGGCAAGAAGTCTGCCGAGATTTTACTCGAGTTGCGAGAAAATCCGGAGCGCACGCTGTCGGTGATTCAGGTGGGCATCAGCCTCGTCGGCATGCTCGCCGCCGCTGTGGGCGGCGTCGAAGCTGCCGAATCCTTTGCACCCTATCTTCAAACCAAGTTCGTTCTCGGTGAAAACGCAGCTCAAGCGATCGCGCTTGTCGTATTAGTCCTTCCCCTCACCTTCTTGACCGTCATCTTCGGCGAGCTTGTTCCAAAAACACTCGCCCTGCGCAATCCGCAAAAGATCGCTATGCTGTCGGCGCGTTGGCTGGCTCGCCTGGACCGCATATTTTTGCCCGTCATCGACCTCCTAGAGTGGTCGACCAAGAAAATTTTAAAGATCTTTTTTTCAAAATCTCGGGCGGCCGCGCCCACACCCACAGACACGGTTGAACTCGATCAGCTCTCTCAGCAGGCGCGGCAATATATTTTGAATCTCGTGGGCGTGGAAAAGAAGCGCGTTCGCGATGTCATGCTGCCGTGGGGACAAGTCGATCATGTATTAAACGATCAGCCCATTTCGGAAGTCGAGTCCATCGCCCTCCGCTCGGGTCATACCCGACTTCCGGTTCTGTCCGAGGGTCAACTCTTCGGGATTGTAAATACCAAAGAGCTGCTGGCGGTGGTGAAGTCTGGAAACGACCGGTGGGATCATATCGTTCGCCCCATGTCGAAAGTACTCGAAGGGGATTCGCTGTTTAAAGCACTTCGGCAAATGCAGGAGAAGCGCAGCCATTTGTCAGCCGTATTCATCGCCTCGAATCTGGTCGGAATCGTGACAATGGAAGACATCATCGAAGAGATCATCGGCGAAATTTACGATGAAGATGATGACGGCGCCCTACGAAGAATCTTAAGTTCACAAGGCCGTATGCGTGGTAGCGGCAGTCCTGGATAGGTGAGCACCTATCCGAAGCGACCTGTGATGTAGGACTCTGTCTTGGCGTCCTTGGGTTTTGTGAAAATCTGTTCCGTGGCGCCGAATTCCACTAGTTCTCCCAAATACATGAAGGCTGTATAGTCGGACGCACGCGCGGCCTGATGCAGATTGTGAGTGACGATTAGAATTGTGACGGACTTTTTGAGTTCGGTGATTAACTCTTCGATATGTCCGGTTGAAATTGGATCGAGGGCACTCGTTGGCTCATCGAGCAGCACGATTTCTGGCTCCGTGGCTAACGCCCGAGCGATGCACACTCGCTGCTGTTGTCCGCCCGAGAGGGCCAATGCGCTTTGGTCCAGACGATCTTTGACCTCATCCCAGATGCCGGCCTGGGTAAGAGCAAGCTCGACCGAATTCTCCAAAGCTGTGCGGCGCCGAACGCCGCGCACGCGCAAACCATAAGCGACATTTTCAAAAATCGATTTCGGAAACGGATTTGGCTTTTGAAAAACCATCGAGATCCGCATCCGCACTTCAATGGGATCGATATCTTTATCGAGTATGTTTTGTGTTTCCGGATAAAGCCAGATTTCACCCTGATAGCGGTTGCCCGGATAAAGATCATGCATCCGGTTAAAACAGCGTAAGAAAGTCGTCTTGCCACAGCCGGATGGCCCAATCAAAGCCGTAACCGCATTCTTATAGATGGGGATACTCATCTTCTTCACGACTTCATTGTCGCCGTAGAAGAAGCTGAGATCCTTTACCTGAGCCGAAAGATTTTGTTCCACGCTTATCACCAACGCACTCTCTTACGAAACCGGTGCCGAATATAAATGGCCACGGCATTCATGGCCAAGGTCATTCCTAACAAAATCAATCCCGTGGCCGCCGCATTGACATGAAAGTCAGCTTGCGGCCGTGATATCCAGTTGAACATCTGAATAGGCATCACGGTAAACGGATCCATGGGGCCCGAGGGTAAGAAGGCGATAAAAGTCAAAGCGCCCACTGTGATCAAAGGCGCTGTTTCACCGATCGCACGACTAAGAGAAATAATCACACCGGTCAAAATCCCGCCCGTCGAATAAGGCAGAAGATGGTGTTGCACGACCTGCCACTTAGTGGCTCCAACCGCAAAGGCGGCCTCACGGATATGGCTCGGAATCGTTCGCAAAGCTTCACGTGTGGAAACGATTACGATGGGAAGCACGAGAAGCCCAAGAGTTAATCCCGCGGTGAGGATGCTCTGACCTAATCCAAATCGGTAAACGAAAAGACCGAGCGCCATTAATCCGAATGTGATCGACGGAATTCCGGCCAGATTTACAATATTGAGTTCGATAAACGCCGTAAGACCATTTTTAGGCGCGTATTCTTCCAGATAGGCCCCGGCAGCGATGCCGAGGGGAATAGCGCATAGAGCGGTCACCATCATCACACTCAATGTTCCAACCCAAGCCGACAGGATTCCCGCTTTGTCGGCGTGCCGCGAAGGAAAATTGGTCACAAACTCATATGAAATTCGCGGCGCCCCGGTTATCGCCATGTCGATCAAAAGCGCCAGCAATGTGCAAAGCGAAAAAAAGAGCAGCAAGAGCGCCACGCAAGAAAATGCAAAATCCTTGATCTTGCGTCGCTTAAGATAGGCATCGCGGGTTTTGATCTTCGCCATCAGTAAGCCTCACGAAAGCGGCGACGGAGAGCAAATCCGATCAAGTTAAACACCAGGGTCAATAGCATCAAAGTCAGACCCGCCACGTAAATAGACTGATAGCCGATCGACCCATGGGGAAGATCGCCGAGGCTCACCTGTACGATAAAAGCGGTGATGGTGGCCACGGGTTCGGTCGGATTCATAGTCAGATTAGGCTGCAATCCTGCGGCAATGGCGACGACCATCGTCTCACCTAGAGCTCGCGAAATAGCAAGAATATAGGCCGACATCACGCCCGAAAACGCGGCGGGAATCACCACGCGAAATGAAGTTTGCAATCGCGTCGCACCGGTAGCGAAAGACCCTTCGCGAAGGTAGGCGGGAACCGCGCGCATGGCGTCCTCGCTCAGCGAAGACACATAGGGCACGATCATAATACCCATGACCAAGCCCGCGCTCAGAGCGTTGAATCCCGACATCTCAGGAAAGAATTTTTGTAAAATTGGAGTCACAAACAAGAGAGCGAAATACCCGTAGACCACGGTTGGTACGCCGGCCAGCAGTTCAAGGATGGGCTTTAGCATTTCTCGCATTCGAGCTGGCGCATATTCGCTCAAGTAGGTGGCGATGATCGTTCCGACCGGAATGGCCACCGACAATGCGATAAGAGTAGTTAAAAACGTACCTGCCAAAAGTGGCAAAATACCGAACTTCGGATTGGCAAACAGCGGAGTCCACTCGGTGCCGGTTACGAATTCACCAAAAGAAACGCTTTCAAAGAACGGAATGGATTCGATCACTAGGATGCTCAGAATGCCGATCGTGATCAGCACGCTAGACGCCGCAGCCATAAACAGAGCGCACTCAATTGCCCGCTCTTTCCAGATGCGGAAACGCTTCACGTTCAGCTGCGTCTGTTGGAGCGCGGAGAGTTTGTTGAGGCCAATGGCCTCCATGGAATCGGCGTCCGGCGAGCGCACTTACAGGCTCTTTTCTTTCTTCAAGAGGTCCTGAATTTTCATGCCGACTTCGGAATGACCTTTGAAAGCCGTTCCGACTTTGCCTTTGATCAAATGATCCAGAGCCAAGGTGTACGCTTCGGCGGGAAGCGGGACGTATTTCACTTCCGGAACTAGGCGTTGGGCATTTTTTAGATAAAATTCGACAAACTCCTTCACTTCCGGACGCTTCATCGAGGTTTCGCTCACATACAAGAAGACGGGACGCGAAAGCGGCGAATAGGTTCCATTCTCAACTGTCTGTCGCGAAGGCAAAATCGGCGAGTTCTTTGGGGAAACCACGGCGACCAGTTTCAGCTTGGCTTTGTTCTCTTCGTAGTAGGCGAATGGAACGTAACCAATCGCATTCTTGTCGTTAGATACACCCTTGATCAAAACGTTGTCGTCTTCACTGGCACTATAGTCACCGCGGCTGGCCTTGGCTTTGCCCATTACGGCTTCGGTAAAGTAGTCGAAAGTCCCCGAATCAGAGCCTGCTCCGTAGAGTTTCATGGGTTGGTCGGGCCACGCGGGGTTTACATCTTTCCACTTCATGATCTTTTTTTCCGAGGCCGGTTCCCACATCTTCTTAAGCTCGGCCACGGTGACTTTTTCTAAAAATTTATTTTCGGGACTGACGATGATGGCCGTAGCGTCGAACGCGATCGGAAGTTCGAAGTATTTTATATTGGCTTTCTTGCAGTTTTCCATTTCGCCCGGTGTTTTGCCGTCGCCGATTTGAATCGGGCGCGAAGCATTCTGCACGTCGGTTTCGCCACGACAGAACTTTTTAAATCCTCCGCCCGTGCCCGAAATTCCAACGGTCACTTTTACAGCGCCGCGCTTACTAGCTTGAAACTCCTCTGCCACCGCTTCCGTAATCGGAAAAACAGTAGAAGAACCGTCAACCTTTACGGTCTGGGCGGCGTTTGCGGAAATCGATAGCGCAAAGACGTAGAGCCACGCGAACTTCATATTCTTTCCTCCGAATATATAGATGCGCGCACCTTATCACCGGCTCAAGCGAAAGGGCATGTCAGGAACAGGTTAAGACGGGCCTCGGTCAGGCCCAATATAGGGCCTTACCGCTGGATGGAATCTATAATGTTTTTAAGGGCTTGGTGATTTTTTACACCGTGAAACTGAAGCTGTACACGACGGTTCTTTTGCAGAGCCTGGGGAGTCATGGAGGTGGTCAAAAGCTCACTTTCCCCCCGCCCCTGGGTCCTCAGCTGATTCACGTTTACCCCTGCCGTTGCAAGCAAATTGGTTACAGTCTGCGCCCGACGCTCCGAAAGCTTACGGTTATACGTGTCGGGACCCCGTTGATCGGCGTGACCAATGACCTCCACCTTATCAAACAGGTGTCGGTTGTCCGCGAGGGCGCGGGCCATGCGGCGGAAATAGGATTGCGAGTTCGGGATGAGTTTGGTGGAGTCCGTTTCGAAATGTACGGGACCCGGATCTTCAAAAACATAGGTCTGGACCGCGCGAGTGGCCAAGTGGGGTGCCACCGGCTGTTGCGGCGGAGGCTGCTCGACGATCGGTGCGGATTTGCCTCGACCGAAACTCACTTGGACTTCCGCCATCACGGTATCCACAGTTTCGCGGCCAATGCCCACGTCGGTCATGGCTCGAGCGCCCGCGCGAACCAAATACTCTTCCGACCAGACAAATTCTTTTAAGGCTTGTAGGCCTACGAACGAAGCTAAGTTTTCAGTGTTCGAGCGATAACGATCGGGATTGTCGACCAGAGTGCTCCAAATGGCCCCGAGCTGCCATTTATTGGTCAGCTGATAGCGAGCGGCGAACTCGGTGTAAAGCGAGTGAACTGTGTCGGAACCGCCGCCCTTTTGAGTCAAAAATTCCGTGTGCAAACCGATTCCGGCATCCGCCACCCAGGGGGTGTCATCGAAGTAGTAGCTGCCCAGGACTTTCACATGATTGGTCACTCCGCCCGTGCGCACTTGTTCATTGCTGTCCATCACACCCAAGCCCACGCCGAGGTAGGGCCACAAACCTTGCGGCTTGCTTAGGTCACCGCGACGAAAATCGTTTTTGAGCGACAGCACGCTCTCTTCGGCGGCGAAGGATACGGACAAGAAACCCAGCAACAATGCGGAAATCATGAATTTGCAAATGGAACGAAACATCGTTCAAGCTCCCGTGTACGTTATGCAATAGAGACTTAATTTTTATCTTGATGACCGGTAGAAGAGCAAGATCTTATAATCCGCGGCTGGGAGCTTTAATCATGCCAAAAAAAATTCGTGTCGGTCTGATTTTTGGAGGCCGTTCCGGAGAACATGAAGTCAGCCTTGCGTCAGCAGTATCGGTACTTAACGCGCTCGATAAGTCGCGTTATGAGGTCACTTTAATCGCCATCGATAAAGATGGCCGCTGGCTATTGCCGGACGTGAAACACCTTCTCGCGCAAGCCGAAAACCCGATGTTAGTTAAGCTGTCCAAGACCAGCGGCGCCTATGGCTTGGTGCCCTACCCGAACGCGAGGCAAATTATGCCCGTGGATTCAGCACCTCCAGTGGTGAACGCGGTCGATGTAATGCTGCCCATTCTTCATGGCACTTATGGTGAAGACGGGACTATTCAGGGTTTGCTCGAACTCGCTCAGATTCCCTATGTGGCCTCGGGAGTTTTAGGTTCGGCCATCGGGATGGATAAGGATGTTTCGTCGCGCCTATTGAATCAGGCGGGAATTGCTACGGTGCCCACCGTCTGTTTGCGTAAGGGCGATTGGCTAAAGAATCCACGGTCTATGGAAGAGTCTGTGCTTAAAACGTTTCAGTTCCCGTTTTTTGTAAAGCCAGCCAACGCGGGCTCGTCGGTGGGCGTGCACAAGATTAAAACTGTGGACGGCCTGCGGGCGGGACTTGAAGACGCATTCTCGTTTGATCTGAAAGTTTTGGTGCAAAAAGGCGTGAATGCGCGCGAGCTGGAAGTGGCGGTTCTTGGTAATGACGATCCGAAAGCCTCCATTGTTGGAGAAATCGTGCCGACGCATGAGTTTTATTCTTATGAAGCAAAGTACATTGACGAAAACGGCGCCGAGCTGAAAATTCCCGCCGAGAATTTGAAATCCGATATGGCCGAACGCTGCCGCCAGTGGGCCTGCGAAGCGTTTAAAGTTTTGGAGTTGCGTGGAATGGCTCGCGTGGATTTCTTTTTGGACCGCGACACCGACGAACTATTTTTAAACGAAGTGAACACCATTCCCGGTTTCACTAAAATCAGCATGTACCCCAAACTCTGGGAAGCCACCGGTATCGGCTACTCGCAGCTTCTCGATCGGCTGATTGAACTCGCAATCGAACACCACAGCGCAAAAGCCAAGCTGCGCACCGAGTACGAGGTCAAAAAATAAAAGTTACCAGTTCTTTTTTCCGAAGCTCTGCGTCGGTTAGCGGCGCAGCTGGTGCTGCGCCAGATACTCGCGGAGCTCGGCTACGCAGGCGGCGACGGGCTTTTTGTCGGTGTGGAGAATGACATCGGCTGAATCTGGTTTTTCGTAAGGTGAACTCAAGCCGGTGAACTGGGTCACTTCGCCTTGGCGGGCCTTGGAGTAAAGCTGCTTGGGGTCGCGTTCTTCGCAAACCTCCAAGGGACAATCGATAAAGACTTCAACGAAGCGGTGGGCGCCGATGATTTCGCGGGCGCGCTGGCGGTTCTCAGAAAATGGCGAGAGAAATGCGGTCAGGACAATCAGGCCTGCATCGGCGAAGAGTTTGGCCACTTCCGCGACACGGCGGATATTTTCCACCCGATCGGTTTCGCTGAAGCCGAGATCGCTGCAGATGCCCTGGCGCACATTGTCGCCGTCGAGTACAAACACATTCATGCCCTGGGCGAAGAGCTGCTTTTCGAGCTCGCGCATGATCGTGGACTTGCCGGAGCCCGACAGGCCCGTGGACCACACAACTAAACCGGCATGGCCAAAGCGCTTACTGCGCTCGGCCACCGTGACTTCGGACAACTCGGTCGATAAATAGGCGCGCTGGTCGGATAAAATCCGGCCGCCGCCGGCGACGCGAAAATCTTCAACTAAAACAAATCGTCCGGTCTTCTCGCCGTCCTTAAAAAAGTCGTGGGCGAGTGGCTTATCGAGAGTGAGGCGAACTCGACCGATGCCGCCGGTTTCGAGTGAAGTCCCTTCACCCTGCGCCAAGGTTTCCGAATTCATTACGCTTTCGATGGCGTCGACTTGCGCCAGCAACTCGGCGTTGCCGCAACGGAAGGAATAGCTTTTGCCGGCTACGAGCGGCTTGGGTGCGAGCCAAAACAGGTCGGCCGTGATGGTGCGAGAAACTTTTGGCGGATGCTGCGGCTCAAAGCCGAGCTCTCCGCGTGCCAGAAAAAGCGGATCCGCGAGCGTTATCCCGACCGCATCGCCCGGCCGCGCGCTCTTGCGCTCCAATTCTCCGTAGACTTCGATCGTCTGCACGACGCTCTCACTCCCGCTGGGAAGAAAGCGAATTCTTTGTCCGACTTCTAAAACTCCGGCCTCGACTCGGCCGGCGTAAATCCGTTTTTCCTCAAACTTATACACATCTTGAATCGGAAAACGCAGAGGCGCCAGATCTTCGCCGCTCACTGGCGGCAAATCGCTCAGCGCCTGCGCCAGCTGCGCGCCTTTGTACCACGGCATTTCCGCAGCTTTGCTGAGTAAGTTGGCTCCACTCCACGCGGCAATCGGGATCACCTGCGGCGGCTTCAAACCCGCGCTCTTAAATAAAACATCGAGTTCTTGCTCACGTTGAAGGAAGGCTTTCTCCGACCAATCGACTAGATCCATTTTATTTAAAGCTACGATGATCTTAGGCACACCTAAGAGAGCCATCACCGCCACTTGCCGGTGAAAGTGTTCCTTTATCCCCTCGTGCACGTCCACCACTAAAACGGCCGCATCGGCACGTGAGGCGCCGCCGACCATGTTCTTTAAAAATTCGCGGTGTCCGGGCGTATCGATGATCGTGTACTCGCGGCCATTGTAGACCCACGGAACTTCGGTCACATCGATGGTGATACCCTGCTGCTGTTCTTCTTCTAAAGCGTCGAGCAGGAAGGCAAACTCAAATCGTTTGCCGGTGTTTTCACAAAGAGATTTTACTTTATTAAAGCGGTCCTCGCGCACCTGCGCGGTATCGTTGAGTAAGCGGCCTATGACCGTGCTCTTGCCGTGATCGACATAACCCGCAACCGCGATTCGTAAGGGCCGAGTCTTGTTCACATGTACCCCTCTTCACGCAGCTTCTGCATGGCGTAGGCACTCACATGATCTTGCGCGCGGCCCGCACGCTCGCTCACCTTGGTGGTTTTGAGCTCCGCGATAATCTCATCGACATTGCGGGCCAGGGAGGGTGTTGATCCCGTGCACGGCGCGCAGCCCACCGAGCGATAACGTTGGCCGTTTTTGCTGAAGTATAAATCCAGGACCGGAATATTTTCGCGCTTGATGTACAGCCACATGTCGAGCTCGGTCCAATGCAGTATCGGATGAATGCGCATATGGCTTCCGGGAGCCATTTCGGACTGATAGTGGCTCCAAACCTCGGGCGGCTGCTCGCGATAATCCCATTTGGCTTGCGAATCGCGCGGCGAGAACACGCGCTCCTTGCCGCGAGAGCCTTCTTCATCGCGACGGATGGCCACAAAAACGGCGCGATAATCTTTTTCCGTTAAAAATTCTTTGAGTCCGATGGTCTTGAGCGCTTTGCAGCATTCCATCCGGCCCTTTTCCGGACCCATCCCCGCCGCGAGCGCTTTCTCGTTGCGCCCCAGTTGGAAGTCGAGGCCCCATTCGCGGGCTTTTTCATCGCGATACTTCACCATTTCAGGAAACTTGTAGTTCGTGTCGACATGCGCCACGGGAAAGGGAACGCGGCCGAAGAACGCTTTACGCGCTAGCCACAGCATAACGGTCGAGTCTTTGCCCATCGACCACAGCAGGGCCAGCTTCGGAAATTTTCGATAGGCCTCGCGTAAGATGTAGATTGATTCGTTCTCTAGAGCCGAGAGTCGGCTTTCCCCATCCATCATTCTGTTACATTGTTGCCGCATGGCAGTGAACCCGTCAAGGTTGCTTTTCCCGACCTTTGTGCGACAATTTTCTAGTTAATCGCATTCTATAATTCAATAGGGAGGATTCTCATGCGGGGAAACAACGAATTCATTAATCAACTCGAGCGCGGCAATGAAGCTCTTTTCAAAGCTTCTGAAATGCAAGTTGAGGCCTTCTTCAAGTCGAATCCGTCGACCGAGGCTCTCGTGGAGCATTTTTCCGGCCGTTGCGCCAACGAATACCTGAATATGGTGGAAGTGGCCAAAAACCTTCTTGAAATCGCTCCGAGCGGCGATCGCAAGATGATCAAGCTTCTCGCCCGCCAAGTGCAGGACGAAGCCGAACATTTCGAAATGGTGGCGAAGGTTCTTGAGCGTCTGACTGGCAAGCCCCTCGACGTACAAGCGCTTTTGGCTGCTGAAGGCAAAGGCGGCGGCGCTAAGGGTGCTCGCATCCTCGAGAGCATGGACAAAGATGACCGTCTCGCTCTTCACCTTTACCAGTTTATCGCCGAAGGCCGCGCCCATCGCGTATGGCAGCGTATGGCAGAAGTTTGCGCTGATCCGATGATCGCCGACACTTACGGCAAGATCGCTCAAGACGAGAAGACTCACCGTGAATTCGGTCGCGTTGGTCTCGAGCAACTGATCAAGACCGAAGCCGATCAGAAGCGCGCCTCCGATCTCGCGGATAAGATTCGCTATGAATTGTATGCCGTCAGCTGCATGAATTGCGTTGAAGTTCCCGAAGCTCGTGAGCTTTGTGTGGAAGCTTACGGCGCCGCTTATTTGAAACACTAAGCTGATTCTGTTATGTCTTTCGGAACCGCGGCCTGAACAGCCGCGGTTTTTTTTTGATTTCAGATGATACCAACTCAAGAAGAACTTCTTATTTTGCAGAACAGCTTGGCTGAGGTCTCGCGCCTGAGCGGGGGCGATGATTTTGTCCCCCGCCCAGAAGACTTCGGCGATGTGGTGGTGATTCTCGGCTCTTCACGCAGCGGATCTTCCCTTCTCTTTCAGATGCTGGCCCAATCTGGAGCCTTTTGGTCAGCGGCAGGTGAAGAAACTCCGATCTTTCGCGCCAATGGCCTTGGTTGGGTCGACAGCACGAAGGACAGCGACGCGCTCTCTTCCATTTTGCCAGAAGAGACTAAGACGTCTATCCGGCGCGACCTCTACATTGAACTCGGCGGCCATGGGCATCTCGCACGTTGGGCGCGCCGCCTAGTATGGCAGTGGCCGGATCAAGATGTGCGCTTGCAGGATTTGGTGGAGCTGACTCGGCTATATATAGAGAAAAAAGACCCCGTGAGCGGATGGGTCGATTTGATCCAGCGCTTAGGCTTTGAAGACAGTTTCTACGATTTGCCAGGCTTTCATTCGCGCCGGCACAGTCCCGTAAACGTTCCCAATTATTTTATTGAGGAGCCGCCGTTTGTTTCTCCCGGGATCCATGAGTGTG
>JALHOQ010000042.1 GCA_022842925.1 Bdellovibrionales bacterium | reverse complement strand
GCCCTCCTGCCGGACTTGTCCATTGACCGAAATCGAGAACGGTTTGGTCATCACCTCTTCCAGGTTCCCGAGGTCGCGCCACGGTCCTAAAATCGCCGCATTTTTAAAAACCTTACCCTTTTCCCAGGGATGTCCGGCTTTCTTTAACTGCGTCTGGAGGTCGCGTAAGGTGAGATCGAGGCCCACGGTGTAGCGGGTCAGCCGGCCACGTTGGATTTCAAACACGAGTTCGACCTCGTGGTTAACCTCGCCCGTTTTTGGAATCTCGATTCGACCCTTGCCCTGGACGCAGGCGCTCGGGGGCTTGATAAAAAAGAGAGGTTCTTCGTTCACGGCATCGCCCAATTCCGCCGCGTGCTTGAGATAGTTTTTGCCGACACAGATGACTTTATCCATGGCTCAGGCTTATCCTATTTGCGGACAGGGGGAGCAAGTGAAAACCAAATCATTGCAGCCCGGCGATATCGTCGATGTGGTGGCGCCGGCCAGTCGATGTACACCCGCGGAGCTGAAAGCGGGAATTCGCTTTATCAAGTCTTTGGGGCTTGTGCCGCGCGTGCCCTCGGATCTCTTTGGCGGAAAAATGCCCCTTTTCGCGAACACAGACCGGGCGCGACTGCGGCAGCTTAAGGCCGCTCTTTATGCCCGCGATTCGAAAATGATCTGGTGCGTGCGTGGAGGTTACGGTTCTCTGCGCCTGATGCCCGAGGTTCGCAATTGGAAGCGTCCTGTGCGATCTAAAATATTTCTTGGCTACAGCGATATCACGACCTTGCATGCGCATCTGAATCAGGCTTGGAAGTGGCCGACGATTCACGGACCCATGGTGGAACGCGCGGGAAGCGGGCGCATGTCGGTCGGCGAAAAACGGGCGCTGATATCGCTGCTGTTTGGTCGGACCAATCGGCTGGAGTTTCGTGGCTTAAAACCGCTCAATGCGGCGGCCCGGCGTTCGCGGGTGGTGAAAGGTACGCTTTGGGGCGGGAACATGGCGGTTCTGCAGTCGGCCCTCGGCACTCCTTCGGCGTTGAAGCCGAATGGTCATATTCTGTTTTTCGAAGACATCGGCGAAGCTCCCCACCGGGTGGACCGCATGTTGTCTCAATTCATGCAAGCGGGCTGGTTTAAACACACCAAGGCGATCGTTTTCGGGCATTTTCTCTTAAACGACGCCAAACTCCGCCGCGATCTTTGGAACGATGTCATTCCACGCTTTGCAGCTTCCGTGAATTTTCCCGTTCTAAAAGGCTTGCCCGTCGGCCACAACCCCAAAGTCCAAATGCCGCTGCCGTTTAATACCTCGGCCGTGCTTTTTACTGGCGCGCGCTCGCGCTTAAGCGTCGACACGGGAATCGAATGAACGTTTTTGAAAAAAAACTGAGCGCACGGATCAAGAGCGAGATTCCGGATTTGTCGGCGATTACCCCGGGTGTCGTTGTCGAGGTCTGGGAACGGGGAAAAAAGCGCGGCACCGTCCGCGCGGGAAAGACGTACAAGTATTACGATCTCGCTTCTCTGACCAAGATCATCTTCACCGCCACCGCGTCTCTGCACTATTTCAGCGATCACCGACGTGAGTTGAAACGTCCGGTTCGAGAAAAGCTGGATTGGTTCATTTACGACGCCACTCCATTCGAATTGCTATCGCATACGGCAGGTCTTGAGTGGTGGCTTCCGGTCTACAAAAAGGTCAAAGGTAAAATGGATCCCGTTTTTCGCTGGGGACAGATGGAGCGGGAGCTGGCGAAGTTGCGGCTGCGACCGGAAGTGGAAAAGGGCGGGGAAGTGAAGGCCGTCTATTCGGATCCGGATATGTGGATGATGGGCGCGTTCTTGCGTGAGGCGGCCGGTTTCGAGTTGCTCGATCTCTGGGATGAAACCGCGGCTCGGGTTGGCGTTCGCGAGATCTTTTTTCATCCGAAGAATAAACCCCGTTACAAACGTTCGCTCTATGCACCGACGGAAAAATGCCCATGGCGTAGAAAGGTCCTGCGCGGTGAAGTGCACGATGAGAATTGCTGGTCGCTGGGCGGCGTCTCCTCGCACGCGGGCCTGTTCGGGACGGTCGACGGAGTGTCGCAATGGGGTTTAGAGTTAAGACGGGCGTGGCTCGATCGGGGCGGGCGGCGCGGTCGCGCCTTTGGCGATCCGGCTTTGGTCCGCTATTTTACAGGCCGTAGAGTTTCCCGTTACGTTGGCGACTGGGGGCTCGGCTTTATGAAGCCGTCGCGGCCTGTGGCCAGCTGCGGAAAGTACTTCAGCGTGGATTCGTTCGGTCACACGGGCTTTACCGGCACGTCGTTTTGGTATGATCCGCAGAAGGATTTAATGGTCGTGATCTTGTCGAATCGCGTGCATCCCACCCGTAAGAACGAAAAGTTCTTAAACCTGCGTCGCCAGCTGCACGACTGGGTGGTGGAGAGTTTGTAGGTCGAATGTGGTATTCCATGGCAGAATATCTTTTAGAAAAAAGAAGGTGTGAGTTGGTCATCCGAAAAATTTCAATTTCCGTACCTGAGGATATCTTGAAAAATGTAGATCGCTTGGCAAGGGAGGCGAAGCTCACGCGTAGCGCTCTCATTTCGAAAATTTTAAGAGAGGTCTCACGCGCATCGGATGATGGCAGCCTGATCGCTCGCATTAATGATTTATTTAATGATTCGTCGGTGCAAGAAGAACAAAGGCGGACGGCAGATCTGTTCTTTCACTTACCCAAACACGGCCACGGAAAATTGGGATGGTGATCCAAAGTCTTCTAAGGACAGCTCATCGAGCTCGAATCTCAATCATCATCTCATTCTCCTGACTCCAAAAGCCGGAAAATCGAATCACCGCCACAGTTCGGGGGGGCAGGTCATCTCATATTAAACCGTTTCGCTCTTCCTCAAGTCGCAGCCACTCAGCTTCCAGATCTTGCTGGCTCGCCGAATCTTCCGAGAGCTGCCGAATTACTTCGGCACTCGTGTCGCCAGCGCTAATCTTTTCGTTCGCGGCGTGGATTTTGGCCGCGAGTTCACTCAACTGGGTTTCGACTTGGCTAATCCGCCGCTCGATTTGGCGGAGCCGACGGTCGCGCTCCTTCTTTTCCGCGTAGGATAAGGTCTTCTCGGCGGGCACGTCGGGCTTGATGGGCTTGGAATCCTTAGCCGCCGTCCCGCTCTCCTCCGCCAGCCGGCGCTGCAGACTCCACACATATTCGTCGTAGGTGCCGGGATAAAGTCGGACCACCCCGTCGGAAATCTCTAAAATCTTAGAAGCCACTCGTCGAATAAAGCCGCGATCGTGGCTCACGGTGATGATCGTGCCGGTGAACTTCTTCAAAGCCTGGGTCAGCGCTTCGACCGTATGAAAATCGAGATGATTGGTCGGTTCATCGAGAAGCAAGCAGGGCGCCTTTTTTAGCAGAATCTGCCCCAGTGCCACTCGAGATTTCTCGCCGCCCGACAAGACGGAAACCTTTTTGTTAATATGATCCGAGGAGAATAGCAGCGAGCCCGCCATATTACGGATCTCCTGGGGCGTGATGGAGGCATGGGCCGCATCTGCAAGCGCGTCATAGAACGTGTGCGAGGGGTTCAAGATCTCCGCCACATGCTGGTTAAAAATGGCCAGACTAACTTGATGACCTAACTCGCGCTGACCCGACAAGGGAGCTAAAGTGCCGGCCAGGCCCTTCAAAAGTGTCGACTTACCAGCGCCATTCAAACCCACTACAGCCAGGTGATCTCCGCGCGCCACGCTCAAATTTACATCTCGCAAAATCACCTTCTCGCCATAACCGAGCGCAACCCCCGCGAGCCGCACGACCTCGCGGCCCACATGCGATGGTTCCGGAATCTGAATCGCCGCGGACACGGGCACGCTCTTCAGCTCGATCGTCTCCATCTTCTCCAAGCTTCTGAGGCGGCTCTGCGCCTGCCGCGCCTTGGTCGCCTTGGCTCCGAAGCGGTTCACAAAATCGAGGACCGCTTTGCGCTTGTCCGCCTGCGCCGCCGCTTGCGCCGCCAGTTGCTGGCGGAGCAATTCTTTCTGTTCGAAGTAATCGTCGATATGACCGTTGTATTTCGTGATATCGCCGGCTTCGATTTCTAAAATATGATCCGTGGTCCGGCGCAAAAACTCCCGGTCATGCGAAATCAGCAAAAACGCCCCGTCGTAATTCTGCAAAAACCGTTCAAGCAGCAACGTCGTCTCGAGATCGAGATAGTTCGTCGGCTCATCGAGCAGCATCAAATTTGGGCTTTGACTTAATAAGCCCAAAAGCTTGATCCGCATCCGGTATCCACCGCTCAACGAAGTGATCGGCACCTCCAGCAGCGCCTCACTCATTTGCAACGCCCGCCCCTGAGCCTTGGCCTCCCAAAGGGGAGAGGTGGCCACGCGCTCTAAATAGGCATTGCCGGTCTCACCTGGCTCCCAAACATCGTGCTGGGACAGGTAGCCGATGCGCAAAGACTGCGAGCGAATAATTCGCCCGTCATCCAAGTGCTCGGCCTCGACCAGGATCTTGAACAGCGTGGTCTTGCCCGCGCCATTTGGTCCGATCACGCCGACATGTTCGCCTTCATTAATGGCAAACGTGGCATCTGCAAACAGACTTTGCCCGCCAAAGGCCTTTTGGCCATTTGCCATTTGTAGGAGATTTAAGGAACTCACAGCTCTTCATACACGACCCGACAAAGGTCCGCAAGACGGCGCGTTAAGTGCAGCAACGCCGCTCACAATCCTTTAAAATCAAGGGATGGAAAAACTAAAACCTGGCGCACATATTCATTTTATCGGCATCTGTGGTACGGCCATGGCCTCCTTGGCCGGCATTCTCAAGGACCAAGGCTATAAAATCACGGGCAGTGATCAAAACGTCTATCCGCCCATGTCGACCCAGCTCGAGAAACTCGGAATTCCGATTCAAGTCGGATTTAAAAAAGAGAATCTGACCCCGCGTCCCGACTTAGTCATTGTCGGCAACGTGGTCTCACGCACCAACCCCGAAGCCGAAGCGCTGCTCGCGACCGATATTCCCTATACCAGTTTGCCCAAAGCGCTCGGAGAGTTTGTGATCGGTGGCAAGGAGAGCTTTGTGATTGCCGGCACTCATGGCAAAACGACGACCACATCGCTTCTCGCATGGGTCACGGACCAGCTCGCCATGAAACCTGGTTTTTTGATCGGCGGAATTCCGCTGAACTACGGTCTTTCGTTCCGCGCCCCTCAGGCCAACACGTTTGTGATCGAGGGTGATGAATATGATACGGCCTTCTTCGATAAAGTTCCCAAGTTTATTCACTATAGGCCCAAGCATGTGATTTTAACATCGGTTGAGTTCGATCACGCCGACATTTACAAGGACTTAGATCACGTAAAGTCGGCATTCAAAATGCTTCTCGAGCTAATTCCCGCCGACGGAACTCTGATTTACCATGCGGCCGATAAAAACATTCAAAGCCTGCTGCCGTTTTGCAAAGCCAAGCGTAAATTTGGTTACGGCGAGACCACCGGTGATTTTCAAATCGCCGATCGGGAAGTGGTGCACGGCCGTAATCAGTTCACGGTCACCAAAGACGGCCAGCGCATTGGTGACCTAGCACTAAAAATCTTCGGCGAGCACAACTCGCTCAATGCCCTCTCGGTTTACGCTATGGCCGAGGCGCTCGGTTGGCCGCGCAACAAAGTTTTACAAGCCATGGCTGATTTTCAGGGCGTCAAGCGTCGCCAAGAACTTCTCGGCGAGGTGAACGGAATCACCGTGATCGAGGACTTTGCCCATCATCCAACGGCAGTCGATCTCACCCTCGAGTGCATGCGCGAGCGTTTTCCCACAAGAAGAGTGATCGCCGTATTTGAGCCGCGCTCGGCCACGTCCCGGCGCAAAGTGTTTCAAAACGAATATGCCGCGGCGTTCGCCAAAGCGGACGCGATTTTTATGGCCCAGCCTTTTGACCAGAGCAAAATCGCCGAGCAGGACCGCTTCTCGACCGATGAGCTACTCGCCGCTTTAAGAACCAAAGGCAAGACGGCTGAGACGGCCGCCGACGTGAATGGTCTAGTGGACAAAATGCGAGGTTACGCCCGGCCGAATGACGTTATTTTAATTATGTCGAATGGCGGATTCGATGGTATCTACCAGAAATTGCTAAGCCAATTGGGATAGCTGACCGATGAGATATCAATGCTTTCGCTCAAGAATCATCATAGATCCGAGTCTCCGTTACAAACCGTCCTCGACGCGCTTGACTCCGTCATTTTAGGAAAACCTGAGCAGGTTCGCTTAAGCTTGGCCTGCGTTTTGGCCAAGGGTCATCTCCTGGTCGAAGATGTGCCCGGTGTGGGAAAAACCACGTTGGTCCGAAGTCTCGCCAAAGTCCTTGGCCTTGAAACCAATCGCGTGCAATTCACCAACGACCTTTTACCCGCCGACATTCTCGGTACCGCGATTTTCGATCCCAATAACAAATCGTTTCAATTTCATCCGGGACCCATTTTCACTAACGTGCTGATTGCCGACGAGCTGAATCGCGGAACTCCGCGCACCCAGAGCGCGTTCTTGCAAGCCATGGAAGAACGCCTTATTTCTTTGGACGGAGTGACTCGCGAATTACCGATGCCGTTTTTCGTGGTCGGGACGCAAAACCCGCGTGAGCAGATCGGTACCTATCCTCTACCCGAATCCCAGCTTGACCGCTTCTTGATGCGAATTCATATGGGATTTCCGTCTCCGCAGGCTGAAATGGACCTTCTCAAAGGCAATCGCCGTCGCGAAGAGGATCTGCAGCCCATTTTAAGTCAGGCCGAAGTGTTGAAGCATCAAGAGCGCATCGCGAAAGTCCATTGTTCGGATCTGATTTTGTCGTTCGTGCAAAGAATTTTGATCCAGAGTCGCGGACTTCGCGCCGATTTTTCGGGTCTATCTCCGCGCTCCGGATTGGCCATGCTTTCGGCCGCCCGCGCCTGGGCCTTTCTCGCCGGTCGCGATTTTGTCGTTCCCGAAGATATACAGAATATCGCCCCGTGGGTGATCAATCATCGGATGCGCTATCCGACCGCGACGGCTTATCAAAAATCCAAAGAGTTCATCTTAAGTCTGCCAGCGGAGTAGCCATGCTCGAAAAGTGGCGCCGCAAAATGGTTCGAGTGAACCGCATCTACATCATCCCGAGTGGACGGGGAATGCTTTTTCTTGCGGCCATCGTGGTCATGGTATTGACAGGGGCGACCTATAACAACAACCTGATTTTTCTTCTCGCCTTCTTCATGTTCTCGGTCTTCGTCGTTAGCATGCTCCAAACGCATTACAATATCAAAGGCGTGCGTCTTGGTTTTGGTTCGGCTGAAGAGGGCTTTGAGGGGGATTCACTCACTCTTCACTTAGAGCTCAGCCAGAAGCGGGCGCGGCACAAACGCATGTTGCGTGTCCGCACTCGTTCAAAAACATTTTTCACTTTAGGCGATCATCTTGAGGAACTTCTGCCTCAGGAAAGTGCAAAGCCGGTGCGCGCCGAAGTGCAGGCGTGGCGCAGGGGTGTACACGCTCTACCTGAGATCATTCTCGAAACTGAATTTCCGCTCGGGCTGTTTTGCGCCTGGAAAGTTTTTCGCTTTGAAGCGAAGTTAGTCGTTTATCCGAAGCCGGAGACCAAGCAGGTGCTCGCTCCAAGAAGCTTTGAGGCGGGTCAAGACGACTTAGGTTCGCGCACTTCACCCGAAGGCGATTTTGGAGAGCTGAAGAACTACGTGATGGGCGAGTCCTACCATCAGATCGCCTGGAAACACTATGCGCGCACCGGGGATCTCTACAGCAAAGTGCACTGGGGCGAGGAGCATAAACACTATGTGATTCCGTGGCTGGTTCAACCCACGGATGTTGAAGGCTCGCTGCGCACGATGAGTGGCTGGATCAAGAATGCTCTTGATGAAAACGCGACATTCGAACTGGAGTCACCTGGCGCTAAAGTCGAACCCTCTCGTGGCATGGATCATGCCCGACGCTGCTGGCGTCTCTTGGCCGAAGTCAAAGGTGAGGCTGCATGAACGCCCGCTTGCAGACGTTGATTTCTCCGCTCTGCTTCTTGGTTCTGTTCTGTGTGCTACCTTCGCTCACGTTTAGGCCGCTTTGGTTTTCGGTTCTCGCATTGATTTTGATCGCCTATCGGATATGGCTCGATTCCACGCGTCGCCCCATGCCGCCTAAACCCATCCAGCTCATTGTACAAGGTGCGGTCGGCCTCGCTGTGTGGCAGCACTACCATTCGGTGTTCGGCGATGAAGCATCTGGGACTTGGTTGACTCTTCTTACTTGTCTAAAGCTTTTTGAATTGCGTGTGAAGCGGGATTATTTCATTACGGCGCTTCTTTGCTTTTTAGTTTTGATGAGCGTGATGCTGCTCGATCAAAGTCTTCTGCTCAGTCTATTTATGCTCGCCTGCGCCCTTATGATTCTCGTTTTTCTCTATGCTCTAGAAGAAGGCGCCTGGAGCTGGAAGTCGTGGCGCCGTGCCTTCTTTAGGCCAGCGGGGACTTTGCTGAAGACCTTGCCACTGATGGTGCTGATCTTCTTGCTCTTCCCGCGATTCTCCACCGGCTTTGGCAGTATGACCAAAAATACGGCCAAGACGGGAATGAATGATAGTTTGCGGCCGGGATCTGTTGCGGCCATCGTTCCGTCGGACGAGCTGATCTTTCGCGCCACCTTTTTAGAGGGAAGACCGCTTCGTCAAAGCCTTTACTGGCGGGGTGCGGTTTTGGATCAGGTGAGCGGTCTGGACTGGGACCGCACGGAGAGTGAACAGAACCTCCGTGCCCCATTTCCCATGTCCGGACAAGACGAAATCGAGATTTACCTCGAGCCGGGTTCGGGACGATATCTTTTTTCACTCGATAACACGAGAACGGTTTCGATCTCGAACGAAGTCTATCGAAATCGAATCGTGATGCGCGAAGGTGGAATCTTTGAACTGCCACTCGCCTCACAGGTTCGAGAACGATACTTCCTTCAGCCTTCCGATTCCGAATACGAGCAGACGAACGACTTAAACCGTTACTTGCAGGTGGATGAACCGCCGAGCAAGCAAATGGCGGACTATCTGGCGCAGTATAAAGGCCTGAACAACTATCAAGTCGTAAGCAAGTTGATGGAGCATTTTCTCAACGGCGGTTATGTGTATTCGCTGCAGCCGCCGGCCACGAGAGGCATCGACGATTTCTTTTTCAAAACGCGCGAAGGCTTCTGCGAGCACTTTGCCGGAACCACCGCCAAAATTCTGCGATACTTGAATATCCCTTCGCGAGTGGTCGTCGGTTTTCAAGGCGGCAGCCCGAGTTTCCTTGAGAACTACATTAGTGTGCGCGGACATGACGCCCACGCCTGGCTCGAATATTATCAAGCAGAGGCCAGACGCTGGCGTCGGCTTGATCCCACCATGCAAGTGGCGCCCCAACGGCTGACTCTCGGCAGTCAGGAATTTCAGTCCGAAGAATGGATGCCCACCTGGATGCCGCAAGAGTGGGCTAAGGTCTACATGAAGGCCCGCGCCTTTGGGGATGAAATCGAAGCGGCCTGGATTAGCGCTCTTTTGCGTTTCGATCTGTCCCGTCAAAGAGAACTTTTGGCCCGGCTCGGGATGGAAGAGGTTTTGTTTCGTGCTCTGCCGGTGTTTCTCATCCTCGCCATTATTCTCGTGCTTGCGGTGTTGTATTTTATCGAGGCCCAGGGTCGGGAGCCGCTGACGCGCGAGGAACGCCTCTATCGCCAGTTTCAGAGGGTGCTGAAACGCTGGAAGATTGCAAAAAATCCGCAACAAGGCCCACTCACCCTGCTTCAGCAGATCGAAAAACAGGATCCCCAGTTCGCCGAACAGGCCGCGCCAATTCTTTCGGCCCTTGTTAAAGCTCGCTACGGCCGAGAGTCGCTCAGCCCGCAAGAGGCCCGTCAGCTGCGAAAACGCATTCTTGCGCTGTAGCGCATCATTCATTTTGCGCGACTTTTCTCAACCGCCCCCCTAATTTCGGATTTATGCAATCCAAGTTAACGCCTCTGATGCAACAGTACTGGGACGTGAAATCCGAGCACCCCGATAAAGTCGTTTTGTTTCGAATGGGTGACTTTTTCGAAATGTTTCATAGCGACGCCGAGACCGCGGCGCCCATTCTCGGAATCGCGCTCACGCAGAGAAACAAGAAAGATGCCGAGTCGGCTAAGATGTGCGGCGTGCCCCATCATAGTATCGCCGGGCCGATTGCAAAACTTCTGGCCGCCGGCCACAAGGTCGCGATTTGCGATCAGATCGAAGACCCGGCGCTGGCCAAGGGCATCGTCAAACGCGCGGTGACGAGGGTTCTAACACCCGGAATGGTTTACGATCCCGATACGCTCGACGAACTCAAGGCCCATTACCTTTGTGCTTACAATGAAACGACTGTGGCGCTCGCTGACGTGTCGACCGGAGCCGCGCTTTTATACGAAGTCGACACCAAGATGGAACGCGACGAACTCCTCGCGCTCCTCCGTCCGGCCGAGATTGTAACCGAACCTAAAAACGTCGATCCAGTCGAGCGGCTGCTGACGTATGTGGAGAAGATGCAAGGACCCGAGATCCGCGCGTCGATTGCAGGTTTTGAAAGACGCACGCGCAAATCCGGCCTGCGTATCAGTGCCACTACTTTTCAGCATCTGGAGATTTTTGAGAACTCGCGCGGCGGTCGTGAAGGCACCCTTTTCGAAGCCATCAACCGCACAGAGACGAGCGCCGGCGCGCGCCTGTTAAAGAGCTGGCTGCTCACGCCGCTGAGGGATGTGAATGAGATTCTGTCGCGGCAAAAGGCCGTGCAGATGTGGCTGGAACCGACGGCCCCGCTCAAGCAGTTCCGCCAGGTTCTAAAATCTCTCGGGGACGTGGAACGCCGCTTGGGTAAAGTACACTCGACTACTTTCAATGCTCGGGATCTTAAGGCGATCGCGCAAAGCATTTATGCCGGCCGTGAGTTGTTCTCGATTCATCCCAGACCCGATGCGACTGAGGGCTTAAAGGAGTGCGTGGAGTTGGGAGAGGAAATCGACCATCTCCTCGCCGAGGAATTGCCCCATAGTGTGAAAGAAGGCGGGCTGATTCGCCAGGGTGCGATCGCCAGTCTCGATGAGTTGATTTCACTGACGCAAGATATGCAGAAACTGCTGCTCGATTTGGAAATGCGCGAAAAGCAGCAGACGGGGATTTCATCGCTCAAAGTGCGCTACAACAGCGTTTTCGGATTTTATATTGAGATCACAAAAACTCATGCCCACAAAGCACCCGACCATTACCGGCGCAAGCAAACGCTGACCAATGCCGAGCGCTTTACAACGGATGAACTGACCGCGCTTGAAGAAAAAGTGCTGTCGGCCCAGTCGCGCCGCGAACAAATGGAGTTCGAGATTTTCAGTGATCTGCGCAAGAAAGTGATCGCGCTCGGTCCCGTTCTTCTCGGCCTCGCCAAAATCTGGAGCCGTTGGGATGTGCTAGCGGGTTTCGCGTGGTTGGCGATCGAACGCAAGTACGTTTGCCCGGCTTTCTCGAATCAAGGACTTCTAGAAATCGAGCTGGGTCGGCATCCGGTGGTCGAGCAGACTCTAGGTTCCCGCTTCGTACCCAATACCGTAAGCCTGCAAGGCGGCGATGCGTTGCTTTTAACTGGGCCAAATATGGCGGGGAAGAGCACGATTATGCGCCAGGTGGCTCTAACGGCGATCCTCGCGCAGTCCGGATGTTTCGTTCCGGCCGAAAGCGCAACTTTGCCTCTGTTCGATCAGATATTTACCCGCATCGGCGCGAGCGACGCGCTCAACGAGGGCTTGAGTACCTTTATGGTCGAAATGTCGGAGACCGCCGAAATCTTGAAGAGGGTTACCGCTTCATCTCTTGTGATCATGGACGAAATCGGCCGCGGCACCTCCACCTACGATGGTATGAGCCTCGCGCAGGCGATTCTCGAGTATCTGCTCGGCGAAAAGCGCCCGTATTTGTTTTTTGCCACTCATTATCAGGAACTTTGCACCCTCAGTCAGATCTATCCGCAGTTGAAAAACGCTCATATGACCGTGCAAGAAAAAGGCGGCGATATTCAGTTCCTGCACACCCTTAAGGAGGGACCGGCCAACCGCTCCTACGGAATCCACGTGGCCAAGCTGGCGGGGCTCCCAGCCAAGGTTACGCTGCGGGCCCAGACTTTGCTAAAAAATCTCGAAGGTCCGGGCGGAGGTGCCCGCCATGGGCAACAGCTGAGCCTCGGTGAGACTTGGACGCCGGAGCCGGAGGCCGCCTCGTCTATTCCACCCTGGTTTGAGGAATTCAAGACTCTGAACCTGAGTCACATGACACCGATCGAAGCTTTGAATAAGCTTATGGAATGGCAACGCGAAGTTTCCTCTTAAGCGAAGACTGGGATCAAGGGCGTACTCTTTTATTGGACGGCGCTCGATTTCCCGTCGTGGTGGCTGAGAATCGCCTGAAGTTTTCACTTTGGCTGGAGAAGAAGCTTGAGGAACGTCTCGGGGCTATCGGCGATTTTCTCGCGCTTGAGCCGGTGAAGCTCGGCTCGTGGGCTCGCCATGAGCTCTGCCCCAAGTCCGATATCGATCTCTTGTTCCTGGGCCCTGAAGAAAAAGTAAAGGAGTTCGTCGGCACCGCCTTTAGACAGGGGCTGAAACTGCGGGCTCGTACGCCTGAAGATAAAGAGGACCTGTCGAAAGGGGTCGAACCGTTTGACGTCTTGGCTCTTTATGCCCTCGAATCCCAGCGGGGGCTTGTGCATAAGTACCGAAGCCGGATTTTTGCTACGATTCGCAAAGAGCGTGAGGAACGACGTAAACGTCAGGATTCGATGAGTAGTTTACTTGAACCCAACCTCAAGTTCGGTGCAGGTGGACTTCGCGATATCGAGCAGGCCCTCGCTTTGCGACACCTCTTTGCGAAGCTGTTCGTGGATGTCGATCCCTATCCCTTTGCGGTGCTTACGGAAATCAAAGAAGAGTTCCTGTTTTTGCGCAGTCTTCTGCATCTGCAAGGCTCGGGTGACATTTTAACTGCCCATGACCAACTCGAGTTCGTAAAGTTTCTTAAAATGAAGTCCCATCAAAATCTGATGCGCCACATACAGAGCCAGCTCGAGCGCGCCAGCTTTTACGCCGATTGGGCTGTGGCCTGGATCCGGGCGGGGAGCAAGGCCGCTCAACGGCGCGAGAGGTTTCCGATCACACTGGCACCGGCGCTGCAAAAACTGAAAGGTGATCCCGGCATTCTCACTCAGTTCGAAGTGCGCCGGCGGGTTGACGATTTAAATCAGCCGCTCGAAGACTATGACAAGGGCCGGGTGCTCCTGAAAGCCTTAAACGGAGAAACCGAAGACGAGTTTCTTGTCGGCCTGTATCGCACGCGCCTTTTGGAAATGTGGATTCCCGACTTTAAAAAACTTCGCGGCCTGGTTCAGCACGACCACTACCATCGATACACGGCTGACGCACATTTGGTGCAGACCTTGCGCGAGGTCGAGCGGGCGCGCACCAAGAGTCGGCATTTCGGTCCGATCGGAAAGCTGGCCAAGGAGCTCACCACAGTGGACTGGTGGACACTGAAGCTGACGGCTCTGTTTCACGATCTGGCCAAAGGCGGTGAAGGGGATCATTCGACCGAAGGGGCAAAGCTAGTCGAGAAGTACTTTCGCGCTTGGGAATACCCTGAGTCTCTTAAAGAAGACGTGCGCTGGCTCGTGGCCAATCACCTGATACTCTCGACCGCGGCCTTTCGCCAAAATCCACAATCGCAAGCGACCTGGAAGCGGCTATTCGACCGGGGGGTCGAGGGCCGTCGGCTGAATCTTTTAGCCCTCTTTACCGCCATCGATATTCGCGCGACGAACGCGGAAGCCTGGACCGAGTGGAAGTCGAAACTTCTTATGGATCTGGTGCGGTCGCTGCATTCGCCGGAAGCGCGTAAGCTGCAGACCCATCTTGCGTATGCCAAAAAACATAAAGTCCTTCACGCCGACGAGTGGATGCTCGCGCTGGATCCGGTCGTGCTCGAGAGTTTTACTCCTAAAGTGTTGGTCGAGGATTTAAAAGAGGCGGCCTTGGCGACTCAAGATTTGCCGGTCAAGGTTGTGAGTATAGGGAAAAAGTCGAAGTCGCGGGTGTGGGCACGCTTTCATCGTAAGCGTGACGAGCGGGGTGTGTTTCTAGCCTTGGTCAAACGTCTTTACGGCTTTGGTCTCAGCATTGAAACCGCGAGCGTGCACACCTTGCCCGGTATCGGCGTTTACGACTGGTTCTGCCTAAAGAGCGAAAAGCCTCCGCGTCAGATCGCGCAATGGTTGAATCTTCCCACCAAAGTCGATCCCGAAGTTCCCGTCGTAAAATTTCAGTCCGTAGATTTGATGTCGAACGACGAGAACGAGTGGATTTTCAGTTTCCGCGGTCGGGATCAACGCGGACTTCTGATGGCGGCGGCCCAGGCTTTGGTCAGCGAAGATCTCTCCCTAAAGTGGGCGCGGGCCCATACCTGGGGGCATCAGGTCGACGATATCTTCTCCGTCCAGCCTTCTGGCGAGGTTGAGAAGGTGCTATTGGCGCTCCAGCGCCGCTTTGTAACATAAGGGTTGTTCAGTAAACTCAACACGTTCACGCGTGGTGGCGTTCCGGTTAGCCTTTCAGTCAGGTCTGGACGAAATTTTCCCTCTTGCACTCAAAACGAAAATCCGTAGACTTTAATACAGGTGGTCGTGCTGGGATGGATCTTGGGCGGCTAACGTAAAGTCGAGGGAATAACTAACCATTAAGGGGAGGGAGCAAGGATGCTCAGAGATGTCCTAATACAAAAAGGTTTGTCGAACAGAGAAGCGGAAGTGGCTGAACTGGTGACAAAGGGACTGTCCAACAAGGAAGTTGCGAACCAGTTGTTCGTCACCGAGAAGACGGTGAAGTTCCACCTGACCAACATCTATAAAAAGATGAACGTCAAGTCGCGCGCTCAGTTGATCGTATGGTGCCTGCCGCACCTCGGTTTCGTCGAGAAGGACGAAAAGCCGGCCGCCGAAATCGGTGGTGGAGCGATCAGCATGAACTCCAACGCCACTCCGGCGGGCACAACCAATCTCGCCCAGGGCGTGACTGGTCCCATCGGCCGTCGTAGCGATTTCGGCAACGACGTCGGCGTTTAAGAGGTACCAGGTTCTTTTTTCCGAAGCGTCGCATTATTAGTGATTCGAAAAAGAGCTCGAAAGGGCTCTTTTTTTATTTCTGAGGTAGCCTAATTACCGAAGAGGCCACACCTATGTCGAATGTAAAACCCGTTCCCGCATCGCAAAGCCACGTCATTATGACGGAGCTGGTCCTTCCCAGCCACACCAACGCCTTGAACAGCATTTTCGGAGGCGTTCTTCTCTCCTGGATCGACATCGCCGCTGCAATCTCGGCCCAGCGCCACTCCAAAATGCCCGTCGTCACGGCGAGCATCGACGCCATGAACTTCGTCGCGCCGGTTTACAAAGGCTGGGTAGTGAACCTAAAAGCCTCAGTGAATTTTGTGTCCAAGACCAGTATGGAAGTGGGCGTGAGAGTCGACGCCGAGAATCCGATTACGGGCGAATGCTTTCACACCGCTTCGGCTTACCTCACTTTCGTCGCGCTCGATCGCGACGGCAGACCGGCGCCGGTCCCACCCGTCCTCGCCGAAACCGAAGATCAGAAGCGCAGGCAAAAAGCCGGCGAGCGTCGTCGGCAGCTGCGACTGCAGCAGCGGCAGGAGCGCAATCCCTGATATGGTTGGCCGCTCGAATGAGAAATTAATTTTCTAGTTCACGCTGAAATCCGATGCTAACGTTTTTAACATCATGAAAAAAGAAATCGCGCTGATCAGCCTTCTAATCCTAATTTGCTCCGTGGCCACGGCCGAACCCTGGATGTCGAGCCGGTTTTCGCAAAACTGCGCCGCCTGCCATGCCCCGGGGCGGGTTAATGTCGAGCCGAAGGAGCGGCGCTGCACGTTGAGCTGCCAAGGTTGTCACGTAAACCCAAATGGCGGCGGCATTCGCAATGCCTACGGCCGCTGGAATCAACAGCGTTGGCTTCGCTCCCATTACGTCGACGGCTACAAAGGCAACAAGCCTAAACCTGGAATCACCGATCAACAGTGGTACGCCGAAAAACGCCTGAAGGCCTATGTTGCCGGAATTAAAGATCCTAAGGAGCTGGCCAAGGTCGAAAAGGATGGATTTTTTCTGGTAGAGACCCATGAAAACTTACCCGAGAGCGCGTATGACCGGCGCTCCACCGGTGAAAAAGTAATCGTCAAGGACCTCAAGGAAGCACGTCTGCGCATCCCGAAGAATGATCCTTGGCGAGAACAGCAAGAAATGTTCTTCGATGCCGGATTAAACTTTCGTTTTTTCTACTTGGACCACAAATCAAAAAACCGGGACTATGAGCGCTTAAACCCCATGTCGACCGACATCGGCGTTCGCCTTCAGCCCGTGAATAAAGTGAATTTAGTTTGGGAAGCCCGCTTCGTCAGCGATCCAGGAAGCTACAAGGTTTGGGACAAGGCCTACACCAATGGCGCCATGGTGCGCTCGGCCTATATGATGGTGGATGATCTTCCGTACAACAGCTTCGTTCAGTACGGCCTCTACCGTCCCATGTTCGGGCACTACAATCAGGACCACACGACACTGTTTTCTCGCGCCACGGACTTAGATCAGCGCGCTGTTTTTAAAACAGCCACCATTGGCACGGCTCCCAATGTGCCTTTTGTGAATGTCCACTATCTACAGCCCCTGGCCGACCACAGCCTAGCTCAGGATCGAGGATTCGTGGCCAATGCGGGCCTGCGCTTTGTTACGCTCGGGGCCTATGTCGTGTTATCGCATTGGCAGACCGATGTTAAAAATTGGAACACGGGTTTGTTCTCCAAACGGCAAATGACATCAGTGACCGGCGGATTCACTAAAGGACGTTTCACTTTTGTCGCCGACGCCACCAAGATTCTGATGAACGAGGATCTCGGTGCGCGCAATCTGGGAATGGTGATCACGGCCGAGCCGCGGTTTCGCGTCTGGCGCGAGTATTATTTGAAGGGCAGTTACGAGTATTTGAATACGGCCCTCGATCTCACCCGGGGCAATGCCAAGCAATATTCAGTCGGATTCAGCAGCTTTCTTATCAGCGGTCTTGAGTGGGAGGTCTTGTACAAGGACCTTCAGGCGGACGATGAAGGCGTAAAGTCCAAAGAGCAAAATCTTTGGACGCAAGTGCATCTCTTCTTTTAGCGAATGTCCTTAAACCCGATGGTGATGACGTCGCTGGCGGACTGAATCGGAATGGCCAGTGAGGTGCCGACCAGCGGCGTGGCCGAGGTCATTGGGCCCGTCGGCAACGGCGACGGCACGGCGATGACCGGCACGAGCGCCACAAGCGAAGACCAAATGTTGCCCTGATTCACATACTCATTGCCGATGCCAGTGCCGGTGGCCGGTCGCACGTAAACATGTACGCCGTCGAGCGTGACCGGCGCACTGGCGCCCACGACACGCAGATCAAAAATTTTGTAAGTCGTGTAGGCCGAGTTGTACGACTGCACGCTCACTTCCAAAATGGCGCCGTTCAGGCGCGCGATCGGTGGTTGTAGTTGGGACAGGTTGAAGCGCACGACCGCTCGCGAGTTCGAAGTAATCAGAGGCGGATTGGCCGGAATCGGAGTCGTGGCCGTGACAAAAGGAGGATTGGCTAGTGTCGTTCCGTCAGACGGCGGGAGTCCGTTCGAAGCCTGATTCATTTCAATGGCGGCCCACTGCAAAAGCATATCTTGAATAACCGAAGTGTTGGCCGGGTCTCGGCAAACAGGATCACCACAGTGATTGTTGGAGACGTAGTTGACGAAAGTAGAAGCGGTCGGGTTGGCGAAATTCACAAGCGGGCGCGCGAAGGAGTACGCCGTGCGCGGATCGGCGTTCAGCCACTGCGGATTAACGCTACCACCGTGGCACTTCACGCAGCCATTGGCCTTACCAAAATTATAAACCGTAGATTCAAAGGCCTGAATGGACTCGGGCGTGACGGCCTCGAGGCTGGCCTGCGAATCACTCCCGGTGCGGCCGCCATGTTCGGCGCCGCATCCGGTAAGAGTAAGCAAAAAAAAGGAAAACGTGATTCCGAATCGCATCAGATCACCGTTATTCCCGATGGATTGGCGACGCCCATGGCCTGAGCCGCGCCCGCCGGGATCGAACCGTTATTGATCCATTTTAAGGCCGAAAGATAGAGTCCGGAAACCGCGACCTGCGGCGAGCCGATGCCAGCCGCGACGCGAACCGAGCCGCTGTCGGAAACAGTTCCGGTCATTAGGGCGGTCGGTGGAGTGCTGATGGGATCGAAAAAGATCACGAGGCCCGCATTGTAAGAGCCGCCTGCATCCCCGCGCGCGATGGGCGCATTGACCGTAGTGGCCACTCCACCAATCGTAGCCGCCACGTTGGCGACGCCCGAGGCAATGGCCTGACCGTTCGAAAAGTAAAGGAAAGCGCCTTTGGCGCTCGCCGCGTGACAGGCAGCGAGAAACATCACCAGCGCGCGCGCTTCTTCAATATCCGCAGGCGCGATCACGGTCGCTGGATCGCGATCATGGTAATCGCGGCCGCCCAGCTGCAGGATCACTCCGCCAATGATTCCACGTGCCGACTGATAGTAGGAGGCGAGCAGCGCCTGCTCGGCTGCGCTTAGGCTTGCGACTGTGAGGGCGGAGGTCAGCGCGGCGATATTGCCCGGATTGAAAAGCGCGGCTCCGAAGTTCGGGTCGGCGATAGTTGAGTTCCCGTAAAAAGCACATCCGGCTGAATTCTTGAGTTCGCTCGCGGCGTTTCGCGTGGGAGTACCCAATACCGTGCCAAGCGCATCCGCCAAGTCGACCGCCGCGTTCGAAGCGTCAGTCAGAGATTGGGGTGTCACGAGTCCAGCCGGTGCCGGGGAAACCGTAAAAAGACGGGCCAGGCCCGCACTATTGAGTCCGCCGCCGTTCGTGCTGACCGAGGAAAGTCCCGTCGCCCAGTTGGCGAGTTTGTTGCGCACACCGATCCGAAGATCCTTGCTCATCTGCGAAGCCTTGAATGCACTGATTCCGCCGAGCAAGCCCGTATTGACTCCGGCTCCGTCGTCCATATTAAAGGGTCCACGGTGGCCGCCGGCGCTGAGTTTGCTCAGAACATTGGTTCGCCAAGCAGCCGCGCCGCCCGGAAAACCGGTTGGGCCCTGTAGAAGTGTAGCGCCGAATGGACTTGTGGAATCAATATTCAGATTCGGACCCAGGCGAACGAGGTTGGTGCCGGTGATTCCGTAGTTGGCGGCCATTGTTGCATTCATAAGTCCGGCCTGGTCATCGCCGATAAACCGCGCGCCCATGGTCGGACCACCTTCAGAAAAAATCTGCGCGATCGCGCCGAGACTCATAGTCGTGGGTGGGCAGGTTAAAGTGGCGCCGTACGCCTTTGGCGAAAGCGCGCCGAGGATCATTTGCGAAGGAGCGATCGAGAGAAAGCCCGTTGCCAAACCGCGCTTGAGAAGTTCGCGGCGCGTGATAGTGGGATGCGGGGCTTTGTCGATCAGGTCCTTATAATTTTGTCTCGCTTTATAACTCATAATTCCCCGCTCTAAATCCCCAGTAAAGTTGCGCCGGCCGTAGTGGCGGCGATGCAAACTGCCATAAAGGCCATTGTGCTGGTGTTGCTGCCGGATGCGGCTTGAGCTTGTACCAAATTTGTTAATACGGTCGTGACTTGAGTGGCGGCCGGCCCTTGCGAGGCGAGACCCGCTGCGTTCTGATCGAGAATTCGTCGACCGGCGGCGATCAAGGCGGCCTCGTTGTTGGCGATGCTGGAGCCGGGCTGGATCCCATATACGGATTGCATGAGAGGATTGGTTCCGCGAGTAAGGTCCGAACAGGCGGCGTACGAAAGGAGTTGAACCTGATCGAAGCCCGAAGCTTCTTTTGGATTGGAAACGCGTGGCAGATTGGTGCGCACCTGCGCGATGGCGCGTGCGAAGTTGCCGGTGGAGGCCGGCGCGCGTTTCTCCAACGCGTTCTCGATGCGCCCGATGCTAGCGCGAGCCGTGGGGACGGTCACACCGAGCGTGTTGACTCCGCCGGAGACGGGCTGCACCGGCCCCGCGTTGCCAAGTCCATTGCCCTTGATGCTCACGGGAGCAACCGCGATGCCCACCTCAGGGCGACGCTGACCTTTTAAATGATCCGAGCAACCGGTGGCGAAGAGAGCGACTGTGATTGCGATTCGAATTTTCATTTTCGCTCCCTTCCTTACAGGCATCCGGGGCTCGCGGCGACCATCGCCACGATTGTCCGGATGTCATCTGTGCCCGCGGGATCCGCCCAGGGATTGGCCGCGCCGGCGATACGATTGATTTCCGTTTCAGAGAATGTGCCGAGTGGGCAGAGTTCGCCAATCACCCGCTGAGTGAGATTCTGATAAAAGATCCAAGATTGTGCGGCGTAATAGCCCAGCGCCTGGAGGCCCTGTCCCTGAGTGGGACCGACCCAACCCATGGCCTTAAGAGTTCCACTCTGTTGCCAGGTCTGGGCCACGTTCCAACTATTGTTGGGGTCTACGTCGGGACTCTCTGGATTGCAGACCGGCGTCGGTGTGCGAGAGAGATTGCAAGTTTGCACGCGACCACGGGCGCCGCGATCCGAACCGAGGGACTTTTTTGATCCAGTTGTTGAGTTTTGTACGAAGATAAATCCGTCGCCTGTGACGTCGAATGTATTCGCCACAGTTGAGTATCCGTGATCAAGCGAAACCATACCGCCCGCGTGGCAAGACATACACGCCGGTTGCCCCTGTCCGACAAAGAAGTTTGGATCAAACGACGGAACAAAGCGCGGAACCTGTTGTACGGTCGCCGCCTGCGAGGCCACATCCATCAGGGTAAGACCGGTCGCGATTTCCCAGAAGCCGGCGATCATTCGGAGGTTCGTTCCGGCCGTGGCGCCAAAGATCGCGAAAGAATTGTCGTTGGGCCGATCACTCAACGTGAGGTAGCCACCGACGTGCTTCACGGGCAGGACGAAGCCCGTTGCATCCTCTTGACCATTGATGCGGACCATTTGCGTCCAATTAATATTCAGCCCCTCTTCAAACGAAATATCGGCGGCATGAACGGGTTGGCCACTTGAATCTACAACCAGATAAGTCGCGTTTTCGGAAAAGATGGTGGAGAGGCGAGGAACCGTTCCCGCGGCACCCGTGAAGTGCGCAATCAAGAAAGCTGTGGCATCATTGTCGGTCATTCCGGTTTCATCGAGCGCTGGAGTTTGCATCTGTAAAGCGAGACGACGGGCCAAATAGTCGGCGAAATAGCGGCTGTTGGCGGCGAGAAGAGCGGCGCCGTAGAGATCTCCGGCTTGAACTCGCGTCACCATGTTGGCAAAAATAGGATCGCTGACCGGAAGCAGGCCGCCCGTGATTCCATTGCGTAAACGAAGGGCTTTGACGGTCGCATCCACGTCGATTTGTGCGTGAGCGGACTCCGTGGAAAGCCACAGCATTGCCAGTAAAAGATAAGCTCCCAAACCCCGAACCATTTCGCGCACCCCCAAAGTGCCTGCCTTAATTTTATAACGGGGGTGTCTATACGCCGAATCGGTTATCGAAATAAGACGGTAGATTTTGCCAGTATCAAACGGATTGCAGACGGAGTCTCACTCTCATCCGTCGAACTTTTGAGGGGGGTGTTTAAAAGTTTTTCGCATTAGTCAAAAATAAAATCGCGCTCCAGCTGCCGCATCGAAAGCCGTGCCGGTGGTGGGATGAAGCATATACGACGGCGCAAACTCGATGAAAAATCCGAAGGGGTTTTTCGCCATATACCATTCAGCGCCGGCGATAATTCGCACGAAGAAACCGGTGCCCGTGCCGGTCGCGCGGGGATCCCAATCGCACTTCCAGCGACCGCATTCCTGTTTGCGGCTCCAAAATCCGGTTCCCGCTCCCGCCCCGAGGTAAAGATGGCTCTGCTTGGTGAAGCGGTTGGTGCGGCCGAAGGCGTTGTTGAGGTGCACGTAATAATCGGCGAACAACACGGTCCAAGGTTCATCCATAAACTCGATTCCAATATCAAGAGCGTCTCGCTCAGTCACAAAATATTTAACGCTGACGGCACCCATGGTGCCGACCATAGCCCCGACGCCGACGGTGTTTGCGGTCGGTTTAGCGGCATTGGTATTCGGTGATACAGTTAGGCAAGCGATCAGAAACGTGAACCAAATCATATCTCAAACTTTGAACCGGATTTTCAATTCTGTCCATTAAGATTCCGGCAAAAGGTTCGAATCTTAAAGCAAAAAAAACCGCTCCGGACCCGGAGCGGTTACTCATAAGCATGCGAATCAAAAAGCCAACCCAAAAGCTCTCTTATCCGCTCGCTTTACTCTTCAAGATGTTCCGGCCCTTTAGGGCGCGGGTGACGAGCGGCCCCTCGAACACTGGGGTCGACCGCGTAACCGCAGCTTTGCATTAGATGCCGAACGACATGGCCACATATCGATAGGGCCTGATTGAGTTGATCAAGTTCATCTTTGGTGGTCTTTACGTATCGCTTGTAGGCATCGCCAGGATGCCACACGGTCATTTCTGGACCATTCATACGAATATTGGCGTTCCCGCGAACAAAGGGAGCTTGATAACAGGTGAGTCCGTCGCGCGGGTCTGGCGGAACCAAAGCGATGCCGAGGTTTGCGTTCCTGTGCGAGAATTCACCGTTAACACTCACCTTGCCGGCGTAGCGCGGATTTTTGAATCCGGTTCCATGAAGGCTCGAAGCCGGGTGAGACGAGTAGCGATAAACCTCGCCATTAGTTGAAATCGACCAGGCGTCCAGGCTAATGGATCTATCGTAGTCGACTGAAATGCCGAAGGCACCAGCGTTGTCGAGCACGACTTGGCAAATTGCAGGGTCGCCATAAGCCGAAAATCGAATGAGTTCCTGCTGAGCTTTGGCGTTGATCCACAAGCCAGCGAACGGAACCGATGTATTTTTTTTCTTACTGTCATTCGCGCAAGCGGCGAGACAGACGGTTGCGAGCAAAACAGCAACCAGCTTCCAATCCTTGGAAAACATTTACCACCTCCATAGCGGTTTA
>JALHOQ010000041.1 GCA_022842925.1 Bdellovibrionales bacterium | reverse complement strand
GACAACTTCACGGCTCTCGACCGCGCCAGCGTGTTTATGCACGAGGCCCGGCATATCGACGGCTTTCCGCACACGACCTGCACTCGTGGACCACGGGCCGGTTTGCAAGGCGCGTGTGACAACCGGATGTCGGATCGCGGCTCTTACGCCGTGAGTGTGGAGACCTATGCGCAGCTCGCAGCTTATGCCACCGATCTGCATCCGGCTTTGAGGTCGTACTCGCGCTCGGCCGCCGTGATTTACGCCGACGAGGCCTTTGAGGCTCCGGTTCGAGTCAATCGCCAGGAGCAATTCCTGCTGATGACCACTCACGGTGAATTCCACCTTCTGAACCTCGTCAACGGTGTCAGCACGCAGAAGCTGGGCAACGCGCCGGCGCTCGGCAAACTGGTTATGCGCGCTCAGCACATGATTCTTTATCCCGATGATAAGTCTCTCCCGGCCAAGTACGTTTTTGCCCGCGATGAGGGTGATATTCAGCAGGCCGCCGGTGATATTGCGGTCGAGTACAATGGTTTAACACCCGCCGGTCGGGCTGAGTGGATGGATGTGCATATCGGCGCCCAGTGGGCCGCGCGTATATTGCGCGACAAGATGAGAATTGGATGCGATCCGCGCTCTGACTCCTATAGCGACATCGCCAATGGCGGTGAAGTGCCTGTGGCCATGGTCTACCCGAACGGTTATGACCGCGCAGCTCGCCAAGCTCACGTGGTCATGCAATCGGGACGGATTTTTGAAATCGGCTGCTCGAGTAATCGTCCTTACTCGCGTGCAAGCTCGCTCACCTTCGATCAGCGCTATAAGCGCGTTCAGAAGGCGGGCGGCGATGTGGTGGGTCTGACTCAAGATGGTCGTTTGTTCCGTATCAGCGGCACGAACTCGACGCCTCTACAAACCCCGCTGGATGGCCGCGTTCATGAGATCGCGCCGAATCAGCACGTTGAATTTTTCGATTAATTAGTACTCGTTAGCAGGGGTCCGCATGTCATTGAGCTTGCGGGCCTCATCAACCGCCGCCTCGAGAGCGGGGCGGTGCTTGTCCATCTCGTCTGAAAATTTCTGATCATTCGTTTCCATGTATTTCGCCATAACCGTGACTTGATGGAGTAGTCCGTCGACCAGTTTTTTATTGGCCTCAATACGTCGGCGCTCGAGTTCACTGCTCGGTTTAAGCACGGAGATTTTAACTTGAGCCGCCGTGAACTTCGGAATTAGATTCTTGCGCAGCTCCGCCGCGAGCTGTTTATTGTTCAGTTTACCCTCTTGAAAAGATCGGCCTGTCTCGCGGTATTCGTCGAAGGCTTCTTGCACTTCTTTGTAGACCATCTCGAACGGCGAAATAATGGCCGGCGGGGGATTGAGCGCTGTGAGCTGCGGGAGGATGATGTGCTTGTACTTGAAGCCGACGTAGCCGACCAGCGCGAGAAAAATCACGAAGAACACCGGAGTGAGATCGGCGCCAGTGTCTTCGCGCCGACGTCGTTTCTTTTTGTTTCTCGGATGCATTTGCCGGACATTGGACGGTTCGACGCACTTAAAAACTTGTCCACCAACGGCGATCAGCGTGCCTTCGCGTATCGGATAGGCCTTCTGCGGCGATAACAAACGGCCGTCGACCACAGTTCCGTTGGCTGAGCCGAGATCTTGCAAGTTCATTTTACCATCGGATCCGAGAAAGATTCGGCAGTGTTGGGCGCTTAAGCGTTCGTCGTTGGGAAAAAGAACGTGGCCGAGACTGCGCCCGATCACGACCTCTTGGTCGGAAATGGGATAGCGCTGTCCGAGATCGACATGATGAAGATAAAGCAGAATTTTCGGCCGGTTCATCTATATGATGTTTCGGAAAAAAGGACTCAAGTCTTGAACGGGGAAGCCGATCCCTAGCCCATGCTCCGAACCATGGTCGTGCTGATTCTGCTTTTCCCGCTCAAGGTCTGGTCGGATTCCGGCCAAAAGTCCTGCTTGCCAGAGCGGACAGCGGCGCATTTGGTTTGGACGGTGAACGCGGCGGAGAACAATTCACTGCTCTACCAGCTGACCAACCGAGTGCAGCTTGTGGGCGAGCAGTCGGGAAATTTCGCCCAATTCAAAGTGCGCTTTGATCCGACTTTCGATGGAGTCAGTCTGCCTTACAACCTCTACGCCGTTCTGATTCTTCGCGATGGCGAGCCGGTCGCATGGTGGGATTACACGCGTTCCTGCCAGGGGCCGGGCCTTAGTTTCTTTCCTGGTCGTGAGATTGCGCTGCCCAAGGTGAATTTGGTTGGCGGGGGCGCGGAACGGTTGCAAATTATGGTGTGGGGAAAACTCTAGCCTTAAGCGTGCTGATTTTTTCGGCGTGGACCATTCATGCCGCGGATTTGAATCTCGATAAGGATAAAATTCTACAGCCGATTTTCAAAGAGTCCTCACGCCCATGGATGGTGCAGGGAGTTCTAGAGGCACCGTTTTACAGTTTCTACTTGGGCGCGCCTAAAATCAGCGGCGTCGCGTACGTACCCAACTTTGTTCCTCGCATAGGTCCGCGTATCATCTATAAAGATGTGGGATTGGTGTTCACGATCGGGTTGCCCCAGCCGGCGACAGAGAAGCGGAGACGTGGGGACTCGCAGATCAACGGCATGACAATCAATAGTTACTGGCGCCAGAACGCGATGGACCTTTACGTTCAACAGCTGAAGGGCTTTTACGTTTCTTCGCCTTTCACGGAGTTAAGCTTCAACAAACCGGAGCGTTACCCACAGCTTCCGGATGCGCGCGTGCTCACGTTCGGATTAAACTGGTACTACGTCGCCAATCCAGAACGCTACAGTCTTAAGGCCGCGTTCGACTTGACCGAGTTTCAAACTCGCAGCGGTGGCAGTTGGGTCTACAATCCGTTTTACAATCATCTCGCGATTTCCGTCGGCCAAACATTCGTGCCCGGGATCGGGAATGATTCGTTAAAGGGTCTACCGAATTTGGCGTCGGCGCGAATGGACTCGGTGGGCATGGCTTTTGGGTACGGTTACACATTGATTTGGGACCACTACTTCGCGACGGCTCAAGGGGCCCTGGGACCGGCTATTCAATACCAGCGCATTCGCCGCAACGATGGTGAGGACACCGGTCTGGGTGGCTTTGGCGCCAAGTTAAATGTGAACATGTCGGCCGGTTGGAATAATGAGCACTATGTCGGTGGGGCGAAATTCCTCTTGGACACAGTTTGGGGCCGAGTAGGGGACACGCAGCTGTGGTCGAGCCTGTTCAATGTGCAATTTTTCTTCGGGCATCGCTTTTGACATGCACGGCGTTCGGGAGTAGCTCAGTCGGTAGGCGCCAGGTGGCGCATTTTAAGCAGGAGGTTTGAGATGTTGATCGCAGTTTTATTTTCGAGTTTGGCTATGGCCGCGACTCCGGCTGTGAAGCCAATGACGGTGCAGCTTAAGAACCCGACTGGCGCGGTGGTGGGTTCGGTGACCCTGACGCCAATGGTGAAGGGAGTGAAGCTAGCCGTGAACGTGACGAAGCTTCCTCCGGGCGAAAAGGCCATTCATATTCATGAAAAGGGCAGCTGTGTGGGACCGAAGTTTGACTCCGCCGGCGGTCACTACGCGGGCATGGCCAAAGCTCACGGTTTCGATCACGCCGACGGATACCATGCGGGTGATATGCCAAACATCACGGTTCGCGCCGATGGCACAGCCTCCGTCGAAATCGTAAATACTTCGGTGTCGATGAGCGGCGGTTCTGCGCCCTTAATGAAGGACGGCGGCACGTCGATCGTAATTCACGAGAATGCCGACGACTACAAGTCGCAACCAGCCGGCAACGCCGGCGCCCGGATCGCCTGCGGCGAGATCAAGTAACCAACTCGGCCCGGGCCGAGTTGGTTGGCGGCGAGGGCGAGCGAAGTGGGCAGCGGCAAGTGAAAGACTCGGCGCATAGTCCGGGGCCAAGTTCCAAAACAATTCCGACGAGTACTTACGCGTCGACAAATTTTTCGTAGGCATGGACGTCATAGTTCATGCCGTAGACGTCTTTCACTTTCTTGATTAAGGGCAGGGAATCCGCTGCAAAGGCGTGCTCCCGCTCGAGCGCGTGAATTGAGATCAGCTCAATCATCTCACCAAGAGACATATCGTTATATTCGGCAAGACCTTTTAGCACCTTAACCAGTCGTTTTTCCAGACGAATACCGGTCTGAATGCGTTCAATGGGTAATTTACCAAGGGTTGCTTCTGCTTTTTTATTTGCTTTCATATGTGATATTGGTACATAACTACCTTGGTAATTTCAAGTTTAAATCAAGTAAAGCTGATGCGCGTACAAAAGGTGGGTTTCCATAACACCTTTGGGCTTGCCGTACGGAGGGATCAGCAAGCATTTGTTTGCGCAGACTTGGAGGAGTACGTCCGAAGTTGGGCCTCAGATTCTCTGCTAGAAGCATTTTTAATTCTGAATAGGGATCAGCCTGTAGGATTCTTTGCCTTGGACTTTTCGATTGATCGTCATTCGTCTTATTTAGAACTCGATACCAAGGAAGGGTCAGTTGCTGTGCTTCGAAATTTCTTTATCGATGAACGATTTCAAGGTTTGGGTCTTGCTCGGGCTAGTTTGGGCCGAATTAACAGTCTTCTAAGAGAGTCTTATCCGAGTGTGCAGACACTCCTATTAACGGTAAACGTAAAGAATGCGAAAGCTGCACATGCCTACCGTGCAGCGGGGTTTGAACAAAAAGACGCTTTGTATCTGGGCGGCCAGGCGGGACCGCAGTATGTGATGAGTCTTTCACTAGAGCGAAATTTACCGTGAGGTCCGTGGAGGCAAGGGCTTAGGTCCTTCACTCGCCAACCAACTCGGCCCGGGCCGAGTTGCGAGCGAAGAGGGCGCGAGCCCTCTTCCTCAAAAAATCACATCGAGGTCGAGTGTGTGGTTGAACTGGATTTTTTGTCGCCGGCCTTTGCGACGGCGGCGGTCCATTCGTTAATGTGCTTTTCGAGCACATCCAGGGGCATGGCGCCCTGGAGCAAGACTTGATCGTGAAACTCACGAACATTAAATTTCGCGCCCAGTTTCTCGGTCGCCTTGTCGCGCAGTTCACGGATCTTCAATGCGCCGACTTTATAAGCGAGCGCTTGACCCGGCCAGGTGACATAGCGGTTGATCTCGTTCTCCGACTCCACATCCGACGCCGGCATCATCGAGCGATAATAGGCCAGAGCCTTTTCGCGCGTCCAACCCTTGGCGTGCATACCGGTGTCGACCACCAAGCGCACCGAGCGCAGCATTTGATCGCTCAAGTGACCGTAGTAGGAATATGGATCTTTAAAAAAACCCATCTCCTTACCCAATGTTTCAGCGTAGAGCGCCCAACCTTCTGAGAACGCCGTGTATCCGCCGAAGCGGCGAAACTCGGGCAAGCCCTTCACTTCAGCCGCCAATGCGATCTGCAAGTGGTGACCTGGAACGGCTTCGTGCAGGGTCAAAGTTTCCATTCCAAATTTACCACGCGAGTCGAGTTTAAACGTGTTGGCTTCAAAGTATCCGGGTCGCCCAGCTTCGTAGCTGCCGGGCATATATTGAGCAGCCGCCGCACCCTTAGCAGCAGTCTCTTGAATTTCGCGCACACCGTAGGTTAAACGCGGCAGAGTCTTAAACAGTTTTGGCAGCTCGGCATCGGCGCGCTTTGCTATGTCTCGATAAGCGGAGAGCAATTCTTCTTTGTCTTTGAAATAGAACTTCTTATCTTTCAGCAGGTGTTTGTTGAAGGATTGCAAATCGCCCTTAAACTTGACCTGCGTGCGAACCTTCTCCATCTCACTCAGGATTTTTTCGACTTCCTTTAAGCCCAGCTCATGAAGATCATCGGCTGTCATCGCCGTGGTCGTGTGATGCTTGATCTGATAGGCGTACCAGGCTTTTCCATCGGGCATCTCGGTCCAGGCGATATTTTCGCGGCCGGCGGGAGCGTACTCCTTATCAAAGAAGACTCTGAACTGCTGAATCGCCGGATACACCACGCCCGCGATCACGTCGCGTGCGTTCGCTTGGAGGCGTTTCTGCTCGACCGCGGGAATGTTCATATTGATGTTTTTAAACTGCAAATAAAAGGGGCTGTCTTCCACCTTTTCTGGCGTCAGATCAGCGAGCTGCTTGCTGACCGTCGGCATAAAAAGTTTTACCGGCATCGCCTTTCGCTTCATCCCTTCGCGCATCAGCACGGTCGCTTGCTGCGATAGCAACGGAATTTTCTGCAGACGTTTGATCATATTGTCGTAGTGGGCCACGTTGCCGGTTGGCATGGCCATCAGCAAATTCGTCAAGCCCAGTTGAAAGCCGTCCATATGGTTGATCGGCATATAATCGCCGGCAAACTTGTCACTCTCGACATAGAGCTCGGCATTGCGAAGCGCGAGATCGTAAGTTACGCGATCGCCTTCTTTCAACTTCACGCGGTTGATCATCTTTAAAGAGTCGCGCATGCAAAGATTTTCTTTGCGACGCCGCTCGAGTGAGGATTCCGAATAGTCCGTGAGGCGGTCATCCTGACCCGGGTGACCCACGTAGGTCGCGGCTTCGGGAAATTCGGTCATGATGTACTTCCATTGAACCGCTAAGAAGCGTTCAAGTTTCCGCCCATCCGAACCAGAAGCCACCGATTTACCAAATTTTTCGCAGGAATTTTCCGCCGACCACGCGTTGGAGCCAGCAAGACCTAAAACAAATGCAAACAGTATACGAAAAGTCACATCTCCTCCTCAATTCATAGAGAAGATATGCCCGATTACATCTTCTTTGTGAAGATCGAACTCAGAAACTTCGTCATTTCCTCTTTCGACTTGGCATCCGCTTCCGCATTGTACGCCGCGCCTTTTGAGGAATCGTTGCCGGCCGCCGGGTTCGTGAACGCGTGAACTGCTCCCGGATAACTTACGAACTGATATTTCACCTTGGCCGTCTTCATTTCTTTTTCAAAGGCGGCCACTTCTTTTGGTGGAACCATGGGGTCGTCGGCGCCATGAAGAATTAATAACTGGCCTTTGATGTTTTTTGCGTCAGCAGGATTTGGAGTGTCGAGTCCGCCATGGAAACTGATGGCTCCGGTCAGCGGTGCGCCGTCACGCGCCAGTTCGAGAGCGGTCGTTCCACCAAAACAAAAACCCATGGCCGCCGTCTTTTTGGTGTCAACGGTCTTGTGTTTGAGAAGCTGATCATAGGCCGCTTTCACGCGGGCCCGCAAAAGTTTGCGATCGCCCTTGTACTTGCCGGCGAATTGGCCTGCCTCGGTTGTATCTTTGGGCCGCACGCCCTTACCGTAAATATCGGCGGCGATGGCCGTGTAACCCATGGCGGCCAGTTCCTCGACCCGCTTCTTGGCGAAGTCGTTCAAACCCATCCAATCATGAACCACCACAATTGCAGGCCGCTTGGCCGCGAGTTTGGCGTCGTAGGCCAGGTAGCCCTCAAGAACTGTGTCTCCCTGTTTATATTCGATGGTTTCGGTGCGAATTTCCGCGTGAGCGGCTAGGGAAGATGCGAAAAGAATGCAAAAAAAGTTAATCTTGAACATATGGCTCTCCTAGTGAAAGAGTAGGGTCATGAGCTGGACGCGTAAAGAGATTTTTAAGTATTTGATGGCCACTTTCTTTCTGCTCGCCTTCGCCTTCCTTTTTCTCCCGTTTTACTCCGAAATTCTGCTCGCCGCCATTTTTGCCTTGGCCATGGAGCCTTCGCTCGGCCGCTGGCTGCAGCCACGGCATTTTCGCTGGAAGATTTCAGTGGCTCTGATTTTGGCTGGAATGTTCGTGCTCCTCGCGTTTCCGATCAACTACGTGGCCTATCGAACCTACCGCTACTTTGTTAAAATGTCGCAGTCCGGGGTTCAGAACTCGGAACTTTTCCAAAAACTAACCGAACTGAAGAGTAAGGTTACAGAATTTATAACGCAGCTGACGAGCGGATGGGATCTGTACGAACAGTTCGACTTCGCCGGTATTCTCGACGAGGGCCTGACCCACTCGTTGAACTTCGTGGTGGGAGCCTCGACCAATATCGCCTCGCGAATTCCGAGCCTGCTTATCTCCTGTTTTGTTTTCGTAGCGGCGCTTTACTATTTTCTCGCCGAAGCGCGCACGCTTAAGACCGTGTTTATGAAGCAGCGCCTTCTCAGTCCGAACGAAGCCAATAACTTTATTCATCTGCTACAGAGAAGCAGCTATAATACAGTTATTACATCCATTGTTATTGCGGCCCTACAAGCCACGATTGTGGGTGTTGGCAGTTTGATTTTTCAGACCGGCGAGTTCCCAGTAGTATGGGCGGTCACCTTTTTCCTTTCTTTCATTCCGGTTATCGGCGCGGCGCCGGTCGCAATCGCCTTGGGATTGGTCGAGTTGGTCATGGGATCGGTCGGCCACGCCATCGGTTTTGGAGTCGTCGCCATCGTAGCCGGAACCACCGACAATTTGGTGCGTCCGTATTTGATTTCCAGCAATGAGCACGATTTGAACCCGGTCGTAAGTCTTCTCGCCATCATCGGATCTCTGTTGATTTTTGGTATGCCGGGATTGTTTCTTGGGCCCGTGATCGCCAGTGTGGCGGTAAAGATTATCCCCACGCTTTTTGAAGGTGAGCAGATTCCCGACCCGGCTACTGAAGTCGCGAAGGGTCGCGCGAAAAAAGGGACTTAATCCGCTCGGCGGACACGCGAAATTCCTTACGGCAGAAATCACAGATGATCGTCATGAATGGCTCGTTTCCGAGAGCCTCTTTAATGTCCTTTTCACCCGTCAAGGTAAGTGCGCGTTCGATTCGGTCCTGGCCACAATTGCAAAAGGCGGTCAGCTCCTTATTCTCCACGACCTCGAACTTGCGCTGTTTCAAAAGCGCCGACATTTCTTGCATGAAGACGGCCGTGTTGTCGGCGGTGGAACCCAAGTGGCGCAGGTGCTGGATGCTTAGGCCACGAATATCCTCGAGTTCGTCCGACGTGGCTCCGCCCAGCGCCTGCACGAGGGCTCCGCGCGCGGCGATCACCTGCCGCCCATCCGGCGTCAGCTCCACAAAAAGCCCTACCTTCGAAACCAGTTGCTCGCTGTCGCGGTAATATTCGTTGATCGCCTCGTCGAGAAAGCCGGTGCTGATCGGCACCATTCCCGTGTAGGGATACTTACCTTCAAAATTTTTGGTGTAAAGAACCGAGAGAACGCCGCTGCCCCAGGGGCCATTGGAACCGCTGGCGCCGAAGGTGTGAAGGCTGGAGTCTTTTTGTTCCCGCAAAAATCCGCGCACTCGCCCTTCAGGCGAGGCATCAATAATGGCTTGCCGAAACAGGCCCGAGCCTTGAGCATTCATATTGATTGATTCGCTGGATTTATGAGCCGAAGCGATCAGCAGCGCGCCGACAACGGCCTCGCCAAATCCGGCTTGCGAAGCCGCAGCTAGGTTTTGCGGTTTGGATAGGCCTTTGACGAGTTCAGTGGCTTCCACGGCAACCGTGCGAATATTCCCCGGTTGCGAAAGCCACTTGGTCCAGTGCGACTTCATTTCTTCAGGAGGCTCTCACAATTCCCTAAAGTCAACTGGCTGTACGTGACGCCGTCGCGAGTGACGAATTTTTCAGCGATGGCGCGGACGTCGGCGGCCGTCATCTTTCGCAAAGCTTCAATCAGACGCAAGTGATGCCGGCCGTTGAAAAACGTTTGCTGGTTTTGTTCGTATTCCGCGATCAGCTGAGCTGCACTTGTTTTTTCTTCGGAGAGGGTGTTCAGCACGTCCGCGATCGCGGCTTGAATGTCCCCGTCGGGGATTGAGCCGTCACGCAAAGAGGTGAGCACGGTTTCCCAACCCTGAACTGTTTGTTGAGCTTTAGCCTGTCCATCGGCCTGTCCGTAAATCACCAAGTAAAAGCGCCGCTTGTCGATGGCCCGGGCGGCGGCCTGATGAACGTAGCCGAGGCTGAGCAGATCCCGATTCATAGTTGAAACTTTATTGTCGAGTAGCGAAGCCAGAACCTGCAGTGCGGCCACGGACTTCACGTCCGATACGTCGGCACCGTTATAACCTCGAACGACCCCGAATCCATCGCCCGGCCGTGAGGCCGGAAACGCCTCGGTGCGGGAGCCGGTGGCCAGATTTCGAAAGCGGCTCTGCAGGCCTGCGTTCGCCTCTTTAGAAAGTGCCTTAGGCGAAAGCACGCGAATACTCCGGACGATGTCTTCCATTTCACCGGAGGTCGTCGTTCCCGCGACATAGGCCTCTTTGTTCGCCGATTCGAGCAAGTGGCGAAAATTCTGAATTGAATTGTCAGTGGGGACGACGTCGAGCGCTTGCAAAGCCGTATGCGGCGTCATGCGATAGGGATCGATTCGCTCATAAGAGGCGTAGACCGCGAGTCCCGCCGAGAATTCACCCGAGTAGCTATTTTGCAGGTTCGTGCGAAGAGCTTCACGAGCTTGGCGAATCTCTTCGCCTGTCGGTTGAAAGCGAGAGAGTTCGTCGGCCGCCCACTCGACAGCTCGAGCGGCATGGCGGGTCGTGCTTGTCGCACTGAGATAAATCACGTTTTTATCGCGCCCAAGCGAAAGCTGGGTGTCGTATTCTAGGCTCAGGTAGGAAATTTGTCCCGAGTAACGCTGGCGAAAGGATTCCAACACCAAATCCGCGTTCAACAAATCCTCAAGACCGGTCGGCCATGTGGCCAGGCTAAATTTGACAGCTTCGTCGGGCAAACCGGAGCGAAAATCCAGCGCCATGCGAAAAGGCGTGTCGGCCACGGGCCGCGACTGCACAAACATGGGCCTCTGCTCGCGAGTGTCTGGCGACTTTAGTTGGACCGGCACGAGCCGCACCGTCAGGTTTTCGTCGGGCTGGAAGGACCCCTGGAAAACGCTGCCCTCATATTTTTTTAAGGCCTCGTCAATCGCGATCTTTTTGTAACCCCGTTTAAACTGAGTATCCTCGGCCATACCGGTTTGATCCGTCGTGAGCGTTGCATATAGCCCGCGGCGAGGATGCGCCAATGCGGCGATTCGGCGGATATCTGCATTGGTCACGTGTTCCAAGTCGCGAACCTGATCGGCAAGTGAACCTTGATCCTGCAACACGGATGCGTAGTTCTGGACTAAGTCCTGCACCACGAAACCCATGCGCTCCGCCCCCGCCCGATAGGCTTTCTTTAAAGAGGCGAGCGTCGCATCTGGAACCCCGGCCTGACGAAGCTCGCCGAGAGCCTTAAAGAAGTAAGACTCGATCTCCTCTATATGAGCCATTCCCGTTTCGGTCGGATCATAGCTAAAGTCGAGCCACAGTCGGTTTTTGAAGTGTATAAAGTAAACCCCACCATTGGTAATCCAGCCTTTTTCCGTCTGCAGCTTGTGCAGTAGCGAGCCAGGAGTCCGCAGGTTCAGGTAAGCGCTAAGAAGGCCCGACGTGGCCGCGATCAGATTGCTGTGCTCGATATTCAACTCAAGAGTGAGACTCGATTGCCGCAATTCTTTGGCGCCGACGAGGAGACGGGTTTGGCTTTCAGGGGCGGGACCCGAAGCAGTTGAGAATAGCGACGGCACTAGATCGGCGTCAGCCGGTTTAGCGGTTGGGGCGGGAATGAGCGCGCCCTTTAAGATCTCACGTACTTCTTCAAGAGAACCGGGGCGCGAAAAGTTTCCGAAGACGGCCACCTTTACTTTGGTGGGTGTGTAGTAGCGCTCATAGAGGTCCATCATATCACCCATGGTGAGTGCGCTTAAATTTTCGCGATTGCCATGCATGGGATACTTCGACCAGGGATGGCCTTTGGGAAGAAGATGCAGCAGCGACATATACGACATCGCGCTGTTTTCGGCCGGCATGCGCTCTTCGTCGATCTCGTTGATCACGACGTTCACTTCCTTACCGAAAGTGTCTGGGTTTCGCTCCGAGCCGCCGAGCATGGCGAGGTGAACATTCAAGATCAAGCGCGCGTTCTCTTGCTTGCCGCTGGCGAAGTAGTAGGTGTGGTCGGTGGCGGTGTACGCATTGGTCATCACACCGGCCGGCTTAAGCATATCCTTGAAGGTCTGATAACCCGGATAGCGAACCGAACCGTTATGCACAAAGTGTTCAAGAAAATGCGCGCGGCCCATGCGGTGGCCGGTGTCGTACAAAGTTCCGAAGGGAACGTAAAAAGCCACGCCGAAGGTGTCGCCGCGGCCGGCGTCGACTAAGTGCACTTCAAACCCATTGATTTTCTCAATGGTCGTCTTGGGTAGGTTTTGCGCGTGAAGGGGAAGGGTAAGGAGTAGGGCAACCAGGGTAGCAAGCATCTTTGGAACCTCTTTTTTTGACTGAGGTTGGGCTACCAAAGCGACCCTGGTGCGTCAAACGAGTTATGGATTGGTCTGTAATAGCTTCTCGCAGCCGCTCTCCTGGGCCACGGTAATCGAGGGCTGCAATCCGCCAATAGAAACAACCGTGCGAAAAAGATCATTTCCGCGCCAGCCGAGAGCTCGGGTCAAAAAGCCGAAGCCGTTGCCTTGGTCAGTGAACTCCAGCAGCACCATATTGTGGGTGCCGGTGGCGACACGGCGGCGGGGATTGTTGGGCTTCAGATAGTGATGGCCAGGAAAGCCAAAGCTATGAATATTGCTCGCCGTAATTTCAACGGACCAGTAACCGAACAATTCCGGCTCCAGTTCCTGCACCTCCGAAAAATGCACATCTCCGCTGACAAACGCAAGAGTCGCCCGTTTCCATTCCGCATGCTCGCGTAGCTCCTTGGTCCACTCGATCGCGAATTCAGGCCAGTTGTACTCGAGGGAATCTTTGCGGATAGGTGCGCCATAAAACTGAGTGCCGCTCAGAATAAAATTGGGTCCGGACTTCAGGTTTCGCAGCATCCATTTGTTCTGATCGTGGCCAAACAAGGGGTTGCTCGGACTGTCTTCACGGAACGTGCGACTGTCCATCAGAATCCAATTCTTGCCAAAGAGCTGAAACGAGCGGGCCATTCCCGGACCGGCATCGATAAATCCCGGTACGGGATCGTTGGCGGTAAAGGTGTCGTAGACGTAACGTATCTCGCGCAAGAGTTCGAAGCTGGAGTCGACTCCATCGCCGCCGGCGTCGTGATCGTCCCACACCGATAGAGTCGGAACGAGGTTCTCCCAAAAATAAAGTCCCTCGGCATTGCGGGATCTAACAAATTCCTCCCACGCTTCGAGTCCGTTCTGCGGAGGGCGCCCACGCAAGAGCTTGGCGCGGTCGAGATAAACCAGATCACCAAGAATGATCAGGAGATCAGGTCGATTTTCCTCTCGCGCCAAATTGCTCCACAAATATGGATTGTGTAGCTGCCGCAGCATGCAACTCCCCACCGCCACTCTTCCGTTCGCTTGCTTCGGATCCAAAGCTTTAAATGCCCGCCGGTCGGCGACACGGCCGCGATCGTCGAGAACTTCAAGTACGTAAGGCGTTTGCGGACTCAAGCCCACAATTTTTATTCGATACACGACGTGTTGGCTGCCTGGATATTCGACCCGTTTCACTTCGATCGGCAAAGCCGAAACCGGATCACTCTCGGCACCCGCCTGAATTCGAAGTTTTTCTGCAGCAGGGGCGACAATTGTGATCCAAGTTTCGCTCTCCGATGTGGACCCTTGGATGATGGAATAGGCTGCCAAAGCGGGAATGGACACACTCAGGCCCCCAGCCATAAACAGAAACGCCAATTTGTTCATTTGGATTCCCCCCGGAACACTCCCAAGGATTCGCATAAATGCGCCCTGCGGTCTCGCGAAATCTGGGGGAAGGAAAGGGTTTCACACTCGAGCTCCGTCTCATTTTGAGACAGGACGTAGAGAAAGATTAAAAACTTTTGAGTATTCCCGTCGAATTTTCTCCGATAAGCTGAATACTATGAAGCGCATCCTGTTTGTACTTACGGCACTTCTGCTTGCCGCGGATAGTCTTTGGGCTCAAGACCTCTTTAGCCTTCCGATCGCCAAAGTTGTGGAAGAAGAAGCCTCGGATGTCGAGGTTTGTCAGGATTTTATTTGCACCAAACTGCGTGAAGAAATTCTCGTTGAGGCTTCTAAGTGCCGTCCGCTCGCCTCGTTTAAGCGGCGCCGCATGCGCGTGAAGCGTTCTAAGGCCCAGAACTCCTGCAAACTCTATCGTGACGACAATTTTAAACTGAGCAAAGGCAAGTGTTCCGCCGCCATTCGTGAAGCTTGCGAGCGCGCGGGCATCGACAGCCGCTATCTGAATGTGAACGCCTATGACCTTCATAAAAAAGGTCTGATGGAAAAGGCCGGCTTCGTGAACATGATTTGGAAGTACGATGAGCTAAATGCCCCGCTAGGTTCCGTACTGATTTATGTGGGTGGCGTGGGCCACCGCTACGGCCATGTGGAAATTCGAGTGAATCCCAGCCTCTATTGCAGTGATTATTGCAACACCAAGGCGGTCAATCGCTCCAGTGCCGCCACCAACGCCAAATACAAGCTAGTGGGAGTTTATCTCCCTTTCACCTCGTCGATTCAGACGATTTCATCCATTACGGAACCGGAACCGGGCCGAAACTAGTAACTATAGGCAAAATCGATTTGCCTACTGGTTTTATCGATTTGTTAGATTGATACCTCTTCATTCATAGTGTTAATTGGTACGTGCGTTAACGGAGGTACAAATGTCGGCACAGAATATTAATATTGGGATTCCAGAGGCGAAGCGCAAAGAGATCGTTCAGGGTTTGTCGCGGCTTTTGGCGGACACCTACTCCCTGTATTTAAAGACCCATAGCTTTCACTGGAACGTGACGGGCCCCATGTTCAGCACGCTTCACCTGATGTTTGAGACTCAGTACACAGAGATGTGGGCTGCCACGGACATCATTGCCGAGAGAATTCGCTCACTCGACGAATTCGCTCCCGGTACGTATTCGGAATTCAGCCGACTGAGTTCGGTGCCCGAAACTAAAGGTGTTCCAGTGGCTCGCGATATGATCGCGCAGCTTCTCGACGGCCATGAGGCGGTGATCCGCACCGCGCGCTCGATTATCCCGGCGGCGGAGGGCGGCCATGACGAAGCGACCCTCGACCTGCTCACGCAACGGATGCAAACCCATGAGAAGACCGCATGGATGCTGCGTTCGCTCTTGCGCGACTAACGGAGAATGTAAATTCCCTGTTGGAAGACGGGGATTTTGCCGGCGGCGAGGAGCTGCTCGAAGCGGCTCTCGCCCGTCATCCGGACCTTTCGCCCTATCTGCACTTTCAATTGGGTCGGCTCTATCGCCGATGGAATAAGCTTACGTCCGCCATTCATCACCTGCACCATGCGGTGGAGGGGGCTCAAGCGGGCGGCGAACGTCTTTTTTTGATACAAATTCTCGACGAGCTGAATCTGGCGAAGAGAGACCAGCACGATCAACGTCCCTAAACATTCATAAATTAATCCTGAAATCCGATACTTGTTGGTATCGCGCTGTCGTGATTGTCTCACTTTGAGAATTGTCGTTCAGAAGTTTGACGGTGTTCGGGTTATTGACGGCTGAAGTCTATATAGACAGCCTGAGACTGCTCCAAAGTTGCATGGCATATGGCTCGATACCTTAAGCATGTAATCAGGGGGAGCACGTGCGAAAGAAACGCGGACTATATAAGAGAGATTTTTTTCTCGGTATGTGGATCACAATGGGATTCGTTGTGGCCGCCCAGTTCAACGCCTGCGGTCCGGTGGCTTTCAATCAATCCTCCGAAAGTAAGTTGGTTGATCTAAAGGCCTCCGCCACCATCGTCATCAATCGCGATGCTCCTTATACGAAATCCGATCTGGTGGATGTGAATCTCGACGCTCACCAGGCCGACGAAGTCTACGTCAGCAACGATCCGACTTGTTCGACCGGCGGTGCTTGGGAGCCGATGCTCGCAAGCCGCAGCTGGACGCTGGCAGTGAAGAACCAGAAGGCCAAGGTCTACGCCAAGTTCCGGAATGTCGCCGAAGGCGTTTCAACCGATTGTTTATCCGATGATATTCTCCATGATGATGTGCCACCGGAAGTGATGCTGCAGCAGCCGGTCATGATCACCAATATTGCGACTCCGATCGTGAATTTCGTGGCCGGTGACACCGGCTCGGGCCTTGAGCAAATGATCTGCGAATGGCCCGGCAAAGCTCCCGAGGCGTGCTCGTTCTCGACTGCCAACGGCAATGTGGGCGAAGGCCGCTACCTGGTCAAGGTTTCCGCCTCCGACAAAGCCACGAACGTGTCTGTGCCCGTAATTCAAGATTTGATCGTAGACCGCACGCCGCCGGTGATCACGTTCCTGGCCACTCCAAACGCTTTAACTAATAATCCGAAAGCCGATTATTCCTTTAATGTAACCGACGACCGTTCGGGCGTGCGTTCGACTGAATGTGCTTTCGACAACAAGGCCGCCTATGTTCCATGCGTATCGCCGCAATCGAGAGACGCTTTGGCAGAGGGTGCGCATAAGTTTCATGTTCGCGCGGTCGACAACGCCGGCAATATCAGCGAGGCCACTCACGACTTCATCATCGATCTAAGTGCGCCCACGGTAATGATCACCAAGTCTCCGGACGATTACACCAAAGACAGCACGGCCGTGTTTGAATTTATCGGCAAAGACGGGAACGATCCGATCACTCAGTTCGAGTGCCGGATCGATGGTGGCGCTTACACTTCGTGCTCTTCGCCGAAAAGCTACTCGGGTTTGGCCGATGGCCTGCACACTTTTGACGTGGTCGGTATTGATAGAGTCGGCAACCGCTCGTCTCCGGCCAGCCGCAGCTGGTACGTCGACACCAAAGCCCCGGTGATCACCTTCTTGCTGAAGCCGGACGCCTTAAGCAATAAGCCCGATGCTCTCTTTAAATATTCTATTACCGATGTCGGAAGCGGGGTCGCTTCGAGCGAGTGTTCGCTTGATGGTGCGGCATATGCTGCGTGTTCGATGGATATGATGAGCTATGCGAACTTGCTCGATGGTTCCCACACCTTTCAGGTTCGGGCCACCGATAAGGCGGGCAACGTCGGTTTAAGCGAGAGGGTCACGTTCGTGATCGACCTCAAGGCTCCGACGATTCGCTTGGTCAATGTTCCGCCCAAGTTCTCAAATCAGAAGGACTTTAACTTTACCTTTGTGGCCACCGACGACCGCGGAATCAGCCGGGTCGAGTGTCGGGTTGACGCCGGCACTTATGTGGTTTGCGACTCTGTGACCGCGCATATGGTCAGAGACTTGGCTGAGGCCGGACACCGCTTCGCGGTTCGAGCCGTGGATTCGGCTGGCAATTCCTCAGCTGAAGTTTACTACGACTGGGTTGTGGATTTAACACCGCCGGTAATCGCATACTTCCAGTTTCCGCCGGCGGCCGCTTTGAGCTCGGCCGTGATCTCGCTCGGTTTCAATGTGACCGACGCCCTCTCGGGCGTGAAGAGTGTGGAGTGTAAACTGAATGGTGCGGTGACCTCTTGTAAAGCAGGCGAGTTGAAGACTCTCGCGAATCTGCCGCAGGGACTTCACACCTTTGAAGTGACCGCCTTCGATAACGCCGACAATCGATCGGTGGACAGCAAGACTATCGCGATTAACCAGCCGGTACAAAAAACTCAGCTGGTCGATGTGAAGGGCAATAACAAAGTCGATATCTTGATGATTATCGACAACTCCGGTTCCATGGCGGCCGAACAGTCGAACATGGCTGCGCGTTTCAACAACTTCCTGGATAAAGTGAAGCTGCTCGATTGGCAAATTGGGATTATCTCGACCGATGTGCAAAACGACGCGCCCGTGAAAGACGGACGCCTGGTTGAGCTCAAGACTTTGCCAGGTCAGTTTATTCTAAACTCGATGATGCTGCAGTCGACGGCCCAGAACGTGTTCGGTCAAACGGTACAACTGGGAAGCAACGGCTCATATAACGAGCAGGGATTTAAAGCTGCGATTCGAGCCATCGACCGTGCCTTCGATATGACAAAGCCGGTGAACGCACCCAACGCGGCTCTGTTCCGTCCGGATGCAGCCTTGGCCATGGTTGTGGTCTCCGACGCGCAAGATACGAGCGGCACTCGACCCGAAGACCTTTTGAACTCGGTTTCCCAGCGCTGGGGCGGCAACAAGCCCTTCGTGTTCCACTCGATCGTGGTGCCGCAAAGCCCGTCCCCGCTTCCGGCTGGTTATGTTGATCCCTGTAAGAACTATCGCGAGGCCGCCTCGCAAGATGGCCGCGAGTATCATCGCTTGTCGGACCTCACGGGTGGAGTGAAGGGCACGGTCTGTTCGGAAAATTTCAGCTCGCAGCTCGCCGATATGGGTAAAGTGACCGCGGATCTCGTAAACTCGGTTACTCTGAATTGCAACCCGGTCGATTACAACAACGATGGCAAAGTGGATGAAGCCGATGTCTCGGTCACGACTTCGACCGGTACTCCGATCACTGGATTTACGTTAATGGGTACGAAATTGACTTTTGTTAACGCTCTTCCCATAGGTCAGAACGAAATTAAATATTACTGTGCTCAATAGTTCTCGTCGGCTTAGGCATTCCGGCATGTCCTTCCCCACGGACATGTCGGAGTGACCTAGGCTATCTGAGACAGGCCCGCTGTCTAAAGACAGCGGCCTAGTTCTTCCAGCGTTCCTTCATATTCCGATCGAGGAGATCGAGAAAATCTTCAGTGTTCAAATACTGCTTGTCCGTGACCTTATCGCCGAAGGCAAGGAGCGCGAGGTCCTTGGTCATTTTACCGCTCTCGATGGTCTGTACGCAGACTTTCTCTAGGGTCTCCGAAAATTGAATTAGATCCGGCGTCCCATCGAGCTTGCCACGGAAGGCGAGGCCACGGGTCCAGGCGTAGATCGAGGCGATCGGGTTGGTCGATGTTTTTTCGCCGCGCTGATGCGCCCGGTAGTGGCGGGTCACGGTGCCGTGGGCGGCCTCGGACTCCATGGTCTTGCCGTCGGGCGTGAGTAGCACGGAGGTCATCAGGCCCAGCGAGCCGAAACCTTGAGCTACAGAATCCGACTGTACGTCGCCGTCGTAGTTTTTGCAGGCCCACACAAAGCCACCATGCCATTTCATGGCGGAGGCGACCATATCGTCGATCAAACGGTGCTCATAGGTGATGCCGGCGGCTTTATATAGGTCTTTAAATTCTTTATCGAACGTCTCTTGAAAGATATCTTTGAAGCGTCCATCGTATTTTTTAAGAATCGTGTTCTTAGTCGAGAGGTAAAGCGGCCACTTCTTCATCAGCGCCACGTTCATGCACGAGCGGGCGAAGCCGCGCACCGACTCATCGGTGTTGTACATCGCCAAGGCCACGCCATCGCCCTTGAAATTATACACTTCGTGAGTGATGGGCGTGCCGCCGCCCTCTGGCTGAAACGTGACAGTGAGTTTACCCTTACCTTTGGTTACGAAATCGGTGGCGCGATACTGGTCGCCAAACGCATGGCGGCCGATGCAAATCGGTTGATCCCAAGTGGTCACCAGGCGGGGAATATTTTTACAGATAATCGGCTCGCGAAAAACCGTGCCGTCGAGAATATTGCGGATCGTGCCGTTGGGCGATCTCCACATCTGTTTTAGGCCGAATTCCTTAACACGGTCCTCATCCGGAGTGATGGTCGCGCACTTGATGCCGACGCCGTACTTTTTGATCGCTTCAGCGGCATCCACCGTGACCTTATCTTCGGTTTTGTCGCGGTACTCGATGCCAAGGTCGTAGTACTTTAGATCGACCTCTAGATAGGGCAGGATCAGCTTTTTCTTGATGAAGTCCCAGATAATACGAGTCATTTCGTCGCCGTCGAGTTCGACGACGGGATTCTTCACCACGATCTTTTTCATTGAATTCCTCCGAGAGCCTAAGCCTCATTTTTGAACCTAGACTCTCAGAAGGTCAACCCTTACTTCCTTAAGGAATCGCGGATCTCCCGTAGCAGCAAGACGTCTTCGGGCGTCGCGGGTGCCGCGGGCGGCGGCGCGGGTTTTTGCAACCGGTTCATGGCCTTAATCACGATGAACAAGGCCCATGCGATGATCACGAAGTTGACCACAGCTTGCAGAAAAACGCCGTATCCAATCGCGACCTCACCCTTACCGTCGGCACCGGCCTGGGCAATGATCAACTTTAATTGCGAAAAATCCACGCCACCAATGGCCAGCCCAATCGGCGGCATCAGAATCTGCTCCACCAAGGCCGATACGATTTTGCCAAAGGCGCCGCCGATAATTACACCGACCGCTAGGTCGACGACGTTGCCCTTCATCGCGAAGGTTTTAAATTCTTGCATCATGCTCATGGCGAGTCTCCTGACTGTTTAGAACAGATTGTAGTTAACGTTGATTACAAACATATGAATCTGCTGCGCGCGATCCACGAGCTGCGGTTGAATTTTCAGTTTGTAGTCGTATCCGAACGATGCCCAGCTGGTAAGGTTGCTGGAGAGCTTGATAAAGCCATCAATGTTGGTCAGGCGGATCGGATCGCGATCATCACCAGTCTGTTTGTTATTCACAAACGGAGTCATGGCTTCGACGCCCACTTCATAAGTGGAGGTCTCGTTGGCCTTGCCTTTTACGCTCAAACCTAGCTCCGTACCGCCCTGGCTCACATCGGACAGACGATTGAGTTCGACTTCGCCGGAGGTGGCATTTACGCCTTTTACGGAGTATTGCCCATCGGCCGAGATTTGCGTGGCGGCCAAACCGACGCGCGCTTCCACCTTCAGCCGTTCTTGCTGGATGGGTTTATAAAAGAAGCCGACGGCTTCTTTAGTCGTCAGCGGTTTAAAACCATCGGTCAGTCGCGCGCTATCGCCCACGAAGGTAGTGTTGTTATCGAGATAGCGATAGGTCTTAACCGTCGAGCGCACGTCTTCGCCTTTAAACATGGGAGCCGCGGCTTCAACCCGGGCATAGGGGCCGATCTTGGGATACCTCTCGAGTGAATAGAGGTAAATCGAGGTGAGTTTGAACTCGTCCGCCGATTTGACAAAACGGGGAACATTCGGTGTTTTAGTTGTCGTGCCGCTTAAAGAGGCTTCATTGCGCCACTCCGCTCGTTCCGAATTGTGGTTCCAACCGGATTTCAAATTCAGACCGTAGGATTGACTCGTACCATCTGTCTGACCGACGACGTCTTGGCTCGAGGAGAAGGAAAGATTTGCACCGAGATTGGCGTTCTTGCTCCAGCCCATCACTTTGGGTGGCGGCTCGGCCGCGGCCATCGAAACGCCACATGTTAAGAAAACTAAATACTTAATAAATCTCAAGATTTTCATCACTGTTTAAGCTCCTTTGTTCACTGCTGTACCGGGTAAGTCATGGGGCGGGGTCTGTCAATGGACTAACGTAAAGCGGACATGGACTTACTGCAGCGCTTCTGCGACAACCTTTTCATGTCCGTTATCATCGAGACCCGAAACCTCAGCCGAGTTTACAAAACCTATCGTCGTGAAGAGGGCGCCCTCGGCGCGCTAAAGGGTTTTTTTAAGCGTCAGCATGAGTTGAAAATGGCTCTTAAGCCCACGACGCTCTCGATCGAGCAGGGGCAGATTATCGGACTCGTCGGGGCCAACGGCGCTGGCAAAACTACTCTCTTAAAAATTCTCTCAGGACTGATTTATCCAAGCGAGGGCGAAGTTTCCGTACTGGGCTTCAAGCCTTTTGAGCGTAAGTCTGAATTTCTGAGGCAGATCTCCATTTTACTCGGGCAAAAAGCTCAGCTGTGGTGGGATTTGCCCCCGGCGGAGAGCTTCAATCTCCTCACTCATATTTATCAGCTCGATCCGGCCCAGGCGAAAAGCGATTGGCAAAATCTAGCCGAGCGTTTGAATTGCACCGACCAGCTGCGCGTACAGCTCAGGCGTTTATCGTTGGGCGAGCGGATGAAGATGGAAATTATTGGCAGCCTTCTGCACCGACCGAAGGTGCTCTACCTGGATGAGCCGACGATCGGTTTGGACGTGCTGGCGCAGAACACAATCCGACGGTTTTTGGCCGAGTATGTAAAACAGTATCAACCCACGATCATTCTCACCAGCCACTACATGGACGATATTTCGCGTCTCGCGGACCGGCTGCTTTTGATTTCGCGCGGAGAGATCGTATACGACGGCCGGGTTGAAGACTTTGTCGCCCACGCCGAAAAGAATCTGCAATTGGATATTAAGAGCGAGGAAACGGATTTTGAGGACGTCATTCACAGGTTTTTTGAGAAGGAATCTGGCCGCCGCCCGACTGGCGGTACTCTCCCAACTTGAATACCGAGTAAACTTTCTGGTCGACGCCGTCATTCAGCCGGTTCTCGCCTCGGGCGTGGAAGTGCTGATGTGGTCGGTGATCATGGCGGGTCTCGCCACCGATACGCTCGGCGGGTTCGGCAAGGAGTATTACTTGGCTTACGCCCTATGGGCGAATTTCGTTGGCCGAGTGACCACCAATTGGATGTACGAATTCACCATGCTCGATGAGATCGAAACGGGCAAAGTGAACGCCGTACTCGTGCGCCCGATTTCATACTACGAATTCTTCTTGTCCCAGTTCTTAGGCTATAAGCTGGTGATCGGTCTGATTTCGTTTTCGTTCCCGGCACTGGCTTGTTATCTAATGGGCGCGTCCCTGCACTATGAGCGCATACCCCTCATGATTCTGTTTTGCGCTTACTATTTGATTTTCGTTCACACCGTTTCGTTTTGCGTCGCCTGTCTGGCGTTTTTTATGAATCGCGCTTCTTCATTTACAGGTATTAAAAACATGGCGATATGGGTTCTGGCCGGCGAGATGATCCCTCTGGACCTTTACCCTGAACCGTTTAAGAACTTTATGATTCATTCGCCATTTGCGTCCGGGGTTTATGTTCCCGTTGGCTTTATAACCGGTCGCTTCGGCTATGAATTCTTGTGGCAGAGCCTGATCAGCGTGACCATCGGAATCGTGGTATTTGGCCTGCTCGCCCGCTTTCTGTGGCGCCGGGGTCTTTTGGCCTATACGGGAACGGGGGCCTAAGCTATGCGCTACCTGCGTCTATGGCTCCAGTTTTTAAAATTCAGTTGGATGGCGGATCTCGAGTACCGAATGAATTTTGTGGTACGCGTGATCGGCGAGTTCTTTTGGTACGCGGCCCAGCTCAGCGTTTTTGAAGTGCTCTACACCCATACCGGGACGCTCCACGGTTGGGATATCAACGCGGTCCGCGTTTTTATGGGCACACTCTTTTTGGTCGACGGGCTTTATATGATTTTCTTTCACGAAAATCTGGAACATCTCTCCAGCATGGTTCGCAAAGGCGATCTGGATCTCTATTTGGTTAA
>JALHOQ010000040.1 GCA_022842925.1 Bdellovibrionales bacterium | reverse complement strand
CGATCTTTTTCGCAAATGATTGAGCGATTTCATTGAGAAAGGAGAACGCGATCCAAAAATCAAATCGGCGATCATTAAAACGATCGTTCATAAAATCGAAATCCTAAAAGATGGTTTTGAAATTCATTTCCATGTGGGCGAGACCCACTATTCGGCGTCAGGAGCAAATCCTGACGCCTCTTTTTTTGTGTCTACTGCCAAAAACAAAAAACCCCCGGTTGGAATACCAACCGAGGGTTCATGTTTTACTTCTTCTGCCGCTGTCGCGTCTCGCTATTTCCAGGACTCTGGTTCGAGACGCTTGACTAATGGTGGAGGCAACAGGGATCGAACCTGCGACCTTCTGAATGCAAATCAGATGCTCTCCCAACTGAGCTATGCCCCCACAGGCCCGATCAAAATCGCGTAAAAGCTTAAGAAAGGCAAGGGAGTAGCGCAGTGCTTCGGAAAAAAGAACCTGCGCTTAGGCGGCTATGGCGCAACTCAGGCGGAGGCTTTGGCTTTGCGGGCGAGGCCCTGCATCCAGATGCGCTCGGGGGTGGTGTCGAAGCCGACGGCTTCAGCCCCGCGCAGAACGGAATCGAAGACTTTTTTCAAGACATCGAGTTCTTCGGGCTGGGAAGGCTGGCTGGAGATGGAGTCTTCGATGGCTTCGACCACGGATAGCAGATCCGGTGTCGTGACGACTTTCGGGAGCTTACCCAGATCGAGGCCCCGGCTCGGAGCCGGTTTGAATCCGATCAAATTTTGCGTCAGCAGTATCTTTTTGCCGCTCTGAAAATTCACTTGTAGGAAAACCTGACCCTCGGAGTCCATACGCTGGATCACTTCTTCGAGGTCACCAAAAGCGAAGGCGATGGCTTTCCCGTCCGTCGATTGCGAGATCGACATGGAGTCATTTTGATTGATCCTAGACCGAAGGCCTGAGCTCTTGGCTACAAACTCTTTGATCTGTAGCACCTGTTCCAACTTCGAATTTTCTGTAGGCTCATGGCTCATGCTTTTATTGCATCGACCCAAGGAAAAGAACACTTGAGGATTACGGTCTATTTTTAGAGTATTGTCCTGTATCAATCGGACATTTACGGCCCGATGGAGTCAGATCGAGACACTCGCCGTATCAGAGAGATATTTTCACGATGTTAGTCAGCCGCTGGCAAGCCCCCATACTCCCCACCCGCCAACAGATGGCATTGATGCTGGAGAGCGAGGGCCTGGAGCCGGTTGAAGAGACTGTCCCCCCCGGACAGGGTGTAGCTGACCACCGTCACCCGTTTGATGAGGTCCGAATCGTCGTGACTGGAGCTCTCCACCTGGACATCGCCGGAAACAGAATGCTGCTTAGGGCGGGAGATCGAGTCCTGATCCCGGCCAACACTCGCCACTCGAAAAAGGCCGACGGCGATGAGCCGTGCGTTTGCCTTTACGCAATGAAGGCGGATTAGACTTTCCCTTTTCCTTTCATCCACTCCAGATATTGTTGCATGTTTTTTTCAAAACCTCGCCCACTAGGCTGATAGAGAACGGTGCCCCGCAATTTCTCCGGGAGAAACTCCATTGGCTGCCAGCCGGTCTGTCCGTCGTGCGCGTAGCGATACCCGTCTCCGTATCCCATCTGCTTGTTGAGCCGAGTTCGGCTCGATCGGAGCGCGAGGGGAACCGGCTGAGTGCCCGACTCTTCGACTAGGGCCAGGGCCTTATTGATCGCTTCGTAAGAGGCATTGGATTTAGGCGCACAACTTAAATAGGTCACGACTTGCGCGAGGCAGATGCGCGCCTCGGGCATCCCCACCAGCTCCACGGCCTGCAGACCGGATACCGCCAACGCCAAAGCTCTCGGGTCGGCGTTGCCCACGTCTTCGCTGGCTAGAATCACCAGACGGCGAGCGACAAATACCGGGTCTTCGCCGCCCGCGAGCATTCGCGCCAGATAGTAAATCGCGGCATCCGGATCACTTCCGCGAATACTTTTGATAAACGCGGAGATCGTATCGTAGTGCTCGTCGGCTTTCTTGTCGTAGCGCAAACTCGGCTGCCCGAGAATCTCCGCCAGGTCCTCGCGTTTGAGCGGCAAGTGCCCGCCGTTGCTGCGGGCATGAACGACCAGAGCTTCCGTAGCGGTTAGGACTTTGCGGGCGTCGCCGTCGGCGAGCTCCAAAAGTGCATTTTCACCTTCTTCGCTGAGCAATGCTTTGGGTTCATAACCGAGTTCGCGCGCTCCACGCCGGAAAAGAACTTTTAGATCTTCTTCGCGATGGCGTTCAAAGACCAGAACGCGGGCTCGACTGAGGAGCGCCGAATTGAGCTCGTAACTCGGATTTTCTGTTGTGGCGCCGATTAGAATAAAATCGCCGGCTTCCGTAAACGGAAGAAGCACGTCTTGCTGGGCCCGATTTAGACGATGGATTTCGTCGATGAAAATCAGGGTTTGTTCGCCCTGAAGTTTTCGAAAGTGAGCTCGTTCCCCTAATTCTCGGATCTCCTTGGCACCGGTCTCGACGGCGTTGAGATTCACAAACTCGGCCCGGCTATGCTTGGCGATCAAGCGTCCGAGCGTGGTCTTACCGCTGCCCGGAGGCCCCCAGAGTATCAAATTGGGAATTCGCTCGGGATGCTCGAGGTAAGGCTTTAAAATCTTCAGGACCTGGGACTGTCCGGCGAAATCTTCGAGAACGGAGGGCCGCAGCCTTTCCGCCAAAGGTAACGTGGACTTTTCCGGCTGAATCGTCTCAAAAAGATCCATAAAGACTGTCTAGTCTCCCCGGAAATCAAAGTCCAGGCCTCAAACCAGAGGCGGTTTTGGCCGATAAATTAAATAGTTAAAGGGGTTTTACAGCGTGCGTGTGCTTAATGCGGCTTTAGCGACATCTCTGATTCTGATCGCGTCGACCGGACTGGTTCAGTGCGGTCAACAAAAGGGCAAGACCGCCAACGTCACTATATATCCCATTCCCGCGGAACCGATCGTGATCACCGCCGATGTGACCTCGGGGGGCAAGAAATTCACCGCACCCTGGTTCGACTTTACCATCAAAATGAAGAACGGTTCGGATCAACCTTTCGTGATCGTGGCCATCATGGCCTCGGTTTCGATCACCGACAGCTCGGGAGCGATCGCGACCAAAGATTTCGCGGGCGACCCCGGCCAAGCGAACTTTGAAAACGAAGTGATCATCTGTCAGTATTCCGATTTCGGCACTTTTACCGTGGGTGAAGAAGACTATATTAAAATCACGCACTCCGACACATCCTGCCCGAACGGCATTCGGGTCTTTCGTGTCGATGGTCTGCCCAAGCCGATCAACGCCAACAATTACCGCTACCGGGTCAAGCTTAAGCCGCTCGGCTATTTTATGGATACGGCCGGTCTTCCCGATGATCGCTTCGAAAAAGAGAAAACCTTTTACACCCAGTAGCTACTGCGTCGCCTGATTGCTCTCCTGAGTCAGGTCGTCTTGCGCTAAAATACGCGGAGTCAGAAAGATCAACAGCTCGTTCTTCGAACGCTCGTAGGAGCGGTTTTTAAACAGCCAACCGATAATCGGAATATTCCTTAAACCCGGAACACCGTTTGTGAACTCGAGTTCGTCGCTGGTGTAAATACCACCGATGACCGCCGTTTGACCGTTCTTGACGAGAACCTTGGTCTTAGCCGAGCGCTTGTTGACGGCCCGAGATTTTGTTTCTTCGTCCTCGACGGGGCCGAGGAACTCCCGCTTCACATCCAGATCCATAATTACACCACCATCGGCGGTGATTTGCGGGGTGACCGACAGTTCAAGTTTAAAGGGCGTTCGCTTTTCTTCTTTCGAGATCAGGGCCGAGGTGGCCGCGGCGTTGCTGGCCACAGCGGTCGACTTGATCGCCACGTTTTCGCCTTCTTGAGTAATCGTCGACTTTTCGCGGTTCATGGCCGAAATGCGGGGAGCGGAGATGACCTTGGCTAAAGATTCCCTCTCCGCCAAAGTCAATGCGGCGCTGATGTCGCCGAAGAAGTCGAGCACGCCGACGTTTACGTTGGCGTTGAAGGGGCTGGCTCCCGCGAAGTTTCGGCTGATGGTGGCCGAGCTAACTCCCATGGTGAGGTCGATCGGTACGCCGTTGGCTCCGCCGCCCGGACTGACATTGACCGGCGAACCGCCGAACGACCAGTTGATGCCGATAAAGTTCTGAAAGTTCTCCACGGCTTCCACGATTTTGCTTTCGATCGACACTTGAGCCGGCGGGATGTCGAGAGTCTTGATGAGCTTTCGCACGCGGTCGACGACGTCTTGCTTGTCCGTGACGATGATTGTGCTCGTGCGGTTATCGGCGACGACTTTTCCATCTTTCGACAGGAAGGGGCTCAGGTTCTTTTGCAGTTCTTCGATGGCCGCATAGCTGACCGGAATAACCTCAACCACGGCGGGAACGATCGCCTTTTGCGCTTCAATGATTTTGCTCGCGGCTTCGGTTTCGGCTTGCAGGGATTTGAGAGTGCTAATACGCAGCACATTGCCCTGACGAACATAGCCGAGGCCTTTGGTGCGCATCAGAGTCACCAATGCCTGATCCCACGGGACGCGACGAAGCTTAAGAGAAATCTTGCCGTCCACGTCGTCGGACATCACAACGTTGGCACCACTCTCCTCGGCCAGGAAATTCACCACGTCGCGCACGTCGGCATCCTTCACCTGAAGCGAAATTAAGCGGCCATAAAACTTCTGATTGCCCGTCAAAAACTCATCGAGAGTGCGCGCTTGGAGAGCGCCCTCTTTTGGAGTTTCACCGGCCGCACTGTCATCGCCCGCGGGCGCACTGGGCGGAGGGTCGATCTTGGCCACCGCGGGCGGTGGGGTCGGCGGAATAACGACGAGTGAAGTTCCTTCTTGCTGAACGATGGGCTCACCGGCCGCGGGTCCGCTCAGTTGAATGACGACTCGAGCTGTGGAGGCACCAGCGCCCTGATAAGCATTGATGCTGCCGATACGCGATCCCGAACCCTTGGTGGGAAACGGTTTACCTTGCAGCGCGGGCGGAAGTTCAACATCCGCGATTTCAATGACGAACTGTTGAGTCGCCGGATTCAGGCGGGACTGGTAGGTCACCGGCTTATCGGTTTCGATCACCACTGTTCCACCGCTCGAGTTGGCCATAAAGCGGATGTCGCGAATCTTGGTTTTCTCTTCTATCACGACAGGCGGGGGTGGCTCCGGAGTGGGCTCTGGAGTTGGAGCGGGAGCAAGATCCTGGGCGGGATCCGCGGGCTCTAGCTCATCCGACGGCGCGAGATCGTTTTGCGCTTGTTGCTGATCGGGCTCGCCGTCCAACTCGTCTTCGAAGTCGGCGTCGTCTTCGATGTCGCCCTCATCGGAACTCGCGACGTCTTCCCCGCCCTCATCCGATTCTAAACCTTCATCGGACTCGAGTTCGGCGTCGTCGCTTTCGGCCAGATTGTCGCCATCTGGAGAATCCGCCACATCCTCGTCGCTGATCGGTTCACCTTCATCAGAAAATTCATCTTCCGATTCGGGGCTGGTGCACGACACCAGGCTTAAGCCGAAATGGCCGACGAGCAAAAGAGCAAGTATGTAGCGCATCATCCGTGATACTCCCATATCTAGATATTACATCCGACTATCGGATCGTCGGGCAAGTCTAGCGCTCCATGCGCAGGACTCTAGTTCGGTAAATGATGTCTCCTCTTTTGCGGACCGCCTCCACGACCACGACCTCGCCCTCACGAATGGCCGCGATATAACCGTTGCGGTTGCCAATACTTTCGTCCCGGCCGAGCACGAGAACTTCCTTTTCGGGGTCCACGAACATGGCCTTAGGGTCTTTGATGTCCCACATGATACCGATGAGCTGCAGTTGTTCGAGCTCAAAGCGCTGAGCCGGAGACAAGGGCCTTTGTGGGCCTGAGTCTTCCACCGGCACATACTCTGCATAGGCCTGGAAGGGGTCGCGCCGGTTGACGATGTCGTAAATAAAGGGCTCCAAGAATCCTTCGAGTTCAGAAATGCCGGAGCTCGCCTGCGCGGTGGTCATCGGCTCAATCGGAGGCGGAACTGGTGGCGCCTCGCCACCCGTAGGGGGCGGAGGAGCGCCTGCGTCTTGCGCCCCTACGGGCCCGAGAAATTTGAGCGAGACCAGAAAGGCGGCGCCAACGGCCACAACTGAAACCGCGACGTAAGCCAAGAGCTGATGAATCTCTTCCCTTCTCATTGGCCCGTCCCCGGCGGAGTGGCTGTGCTGGATCCACGATAGCGGAAGGCGATGATCTCCGCCTTCATTCCCACGGTGGGTGCCTCGTCGCCCCGTCCATCTTTCTGATGGATAAATTCGATTTTTTTAGTGATCAAAATTTGATTGATCTTAGTTAGGTTAGATAAGAACACCATATGTTGAAGGAAGCTGCCTGAGAGATCGACTGTGACAGTCAATTCTTCGAACTCGGACGCCACCGCGGAAATTTTAGTGGTGGCCGGAGAAACGCCGGTCAACGAGAGTGCGGCGACCTTGGCTTCATTGGAAACAATCCGCATCAACTCCGACATACCGAATTTTTCGGGAACCAGGCTTAGAAGTTTATTGATCGTGCTGCCGATCTCGGACGCGGTTTTCTTGTAGACCGCGGCGCGGTCGAGCTTCTTCTGGTTCTCGGTAATTTGGTTCTTCAGTTCTTCGAGTCGTTGTTGGCTGGCCGCGATCTGACCCTGCTGGATCATGCCGTTGTCGAAGACCATGAAATAGTAAAAAGCGGCGATCACCAAGCCGAGCATCATGGCGCGAACGACCGTTATCCGATTCATGATATCGGTGATCATTTCTTATTCTCCACGTCGGCAGTGAACATAAACTCGCGAACCGAAGCTGAGCGCCCTGAGACTGGCACTTCTTGATTCTTAATCACGATCACTTCACTTAAGTAGGCGCTTTCTTCCAAACGCTTTACGAATTCCGATAGATCCTCAGTCGCCACCGCATTGCCCACGAATTCGAAACGCCCGTCCTCCACATTGGCGGAATCCGCCACGAAACTGATGGTCTTTAACCACACCTTTTCGGGCACTGAACTTTGCATGAAATCGAGAGTTTTGACCTCGCGCAAACGCAGTTTTGATAGGAGCTTGAGAATCTTCAACTTGTCCTCGAGCTCGCGCGCCTGATTTTCAACGTCCTTCACGCCATCGGCTTCCTGCGCCTTGGCCGCGGCTTGGGCTTCATACTCACTGACTTGCGCCTGCAGGCGAGCCGCCTCATCGTTCATCTTTCGGATATTCTGACCTTCGTAAATCATTAAACCCACCGTCGAAAGCATAAGAAAGGCGAGCTTAACTATGGTTTCGCGCGTGTCGCCGCCGCCTGTTGGCGCCGTGGTCATTTGCGTGGGGGTATCGTTGACCCGGTTTTTGAGCAGGTTTACGCGAATCATTCTAGCCGTCTCCCGGACTTCTCAAGCCTAAACCGATCGCGATCGCCGCGAAGTCGCGAATTTCCGCGGCATAGTCGGAGCTCATGACTTTATCGCTGACTTTGATGGTGCGAAACGGGTCAAGACCCTCGCAGGCCAGTTTGGTGTGCTTGCTAATATAGGGAATCAAGCCCAAGGTGCGCGAGGCCCCTCCCGTCACGAAACACTGTTGCACGGGAAGGCCGGGCGTGGTGTTGACGAAGAAATCCAGGCTGCTCTGCACCTCTTCGGCTATCATTTCGTGGGTTTGCGAAATAATTCGGGTAACGTCCTCGGGCGTGGCGCGCCCGGTGCAGGCGGAAATTTTCATGGCTTCGGCCTCTTCCATACTCATGCCCATGCTCTTGTGAATCTCGGTCGTATAGGTCAGGCCGCCTGCGGGGATGTCGCGGCAAAAAATCACTTCGCCGTTTTCGATGACGATAAAGTTCGAGATGGCCGCGCCGAGATTGAGGAGCGCGACGGTCTGACCTTTTTGCGAGCCCCAATTGTTTAGGTAGCAGTTTGCCAACGCGAATCCGCTCACATCGATGACGGAGCACTCGAGGCCCGCGCTTTGCACGATGTCCTGATATAGGAAGGCGATATCCTGGCGGGCGGCCACGAGAAGAATGTCCATGGTCTCGGGGCTTGTTTGAAACTGCTTGAGAATTTTGTAGTCGATATTGACTTCGTTAATATCGAAAGGAATGTACTGTTCCGCTTCCCAGCGAATCTGCCCCGCCACCAGCTTTTCGTCCATAAGCGGAATGGCGATGCGTTTAGTGATGACCGAAGTTCCCCACAGCGCCACCGAAACCATTTTACGCTTGGTTTTCAGGTTGCCGATCATGGCCTTGAGCGTGTCGCTGATCGCGGCGGGATCCGAGATCTCCCCGCCGTTGATGGCGCGGGAGGGAGTTGGCATGATCACAAAGTTATTGAGTACGGCGCCTTTGCGGCTAACGTCTAACTCGGCCATTTTGATATTGGCCGTTCCAATGTCGAGTCCGATGAGTTTTTTGGACTGGAAAAACATCGTGTTTTTGCCTTTGGCCGAGTTAAGACCCTTAATTCCCTATAAAAATTAGAACTAACCGCCAAAATCTTGTCAATTAACCGGGCCAGAGTCTGGAAGAAACAGACTTATGTACCAACGCCCGATCTCTTCCCCGCCCAAAAGATAGAGAATTGCGGCCCCGGCGAGGTAGGGACCGAAGGGAATGACTGACTTAAGGCCAGTCGGGGACCGGGTGGCGAGTATCAATCCGACAACACTGCCGATCAGGCTTGAGACCATGATCACGAACGGAACGGAGGTCCAGCCGAGGACCGCGCCGATCCAGGCGAGCAGCTTGATATCGCCGCCGCCCATGCCCTCTTCCTTACGCAGGACATAGTACAGATAGGCAATCATCCACAGAAAACCACCGCCCATAAGCATACCAGCGAGGGCCCCCGGAAAGTCGCGCTCCGGGTTTAACGCCGCCCCGGCAAGGCCCAGCACGATCCCGCTCAAAGTAAACACGTCCGGTAGGATCATATGATCTAGATCGATGACCGAGCAGACCACTAAGGCCCAAACGAAATAAAGAAGCTCAAGCGTGTACCAGCTCCAGCCGTATTTCATAAACACGGCGAGAAAGAGTAGGCCTGTGATCAGCTCGACCAACGGGTAGCGGAACGAGAATTTTTCTCCGCAGGCACGGCATTTTCCACGCAACCAGAACCAGGCCAATACGGGAACATTGTCGTACCATTTGATAGGTGTGGAGCACTTGCCACAGCGGCTTCGGGGACGCACCACGCTTTCGCCCTTGGGCTGGCGTAGAATCACCACATTGCCGAAACTTCCCCACAGCGCGCCGAGGACAAAAACGAAAACCGAAAAAATCAGGTCGGGGTTAACCGACATCTTTTCTCCGAAAAATCCAAGTGGCCAAGGCCACGCAGAAAGCGTACCAGGCCAGCGAATATCCCACAGCCTGGGCTTTGACCAGCGCATTGACGGGCTGATCGTAAAGGACGAGCTCTTTCCAATTCACCCGTTCCAAGTTCGGGATAAAATGGCGACAAATCCAATGAACGAGGGCGGTCGGCCCCTCGGGATTTTTGCGAGCGAAGAAAGCCAGGCTGTCTTGCCAATGGCCAATGAGGAATATCCCCACGCTCAGGCAAACTACGAGAATCGGCCGTGCGAACATCGAAAACAACAGCGTCACTCCGAGCAAGATCAGAGATTCGCAGAGCAGGCCGAGCAGAACCCAAGCGAGGCGCACGTCCACAGTCATGTTTAATAGAGCAAAAATTCCGACCAATACCAGGGCTAGACCCGAGATCATGGTGAGGATAATAAGAGAGAGCCCTAAGCCCTTGCCGATAATGAACTGCAGTCGCGATATCGGTCGGACCAAAATCGTCATAATGGTCTTTTTGTCGATCTCTTTAAATACAAGATTGCTGCCGACAAAGATCGCCAGCGCCACGGCCGTGAGGTGAATGGCGCTCAGGCCGAAGTTGGCGGATATCCGCGCCTGTTCGGCGAAGCTGAGCTGGCCGAGAGCTAGACTCATTCCAATTAAAATCACGGCGAAGAGCAGGAGCCCGTAAAGAATGCGATCGCGGATCACTTCCTTATAAGTATTGAGAGCCAACACCCAGATCGGTCTCATTTCTTCCCGCCTTTAAGGGCCATTTTAACGAAAATTTCTTCAAGGCTCGAGCGCATGCGCCGGACTTCGACGATCTCGGCTCCATCGTTGATGAGCTTCTTCAGGATGGGTTGCACCTGGGCGTGTTCGGTGATTCGCCGCAGATTTTTTTGCCCACCCGCCAGGTAAGTGACTTCGAATTCCACGCCACCGCGGTCGAGGATCGCTTCGGTGGTACCTTCAAAAATACAAAGCCCGTCTTTTAAAACCACCAGCCGCTCGCACAGGCGCTCCATATCGTGCAACAAGTGGCTCGAAAAAAAGACCGCCGGCCCCCGCTTCGCGGTCTCAATAATAATTTCGGATAGGTACATGCGGCCGTCGGGATCCAGGCCCGACATCGGCTCATCGAGAATGACCAGCTCCGGATCGTGAATCAGGGCCTGGGCAACGCCGATTTTTTGCAACATGCCTTTGGAGTAGTTGCGCAAGGGCCGGTCCTTGGCGAAAAGCAGGTCGACCCGCTTCAAAAGGTCGTCAATACGGCTATCTAAGATCTTTTTGTTCCAGCTGCTGGTCAGCCGAGCGTAAAACTGTAGAAACTCACGACCCGTTAGGTGCTCGTAAAAGTACGGCCGCTCCGGCAAGAAACCAATTCGACGCTTGCTCGCTTCATTAAGTGGCCCGCCAAAAAACTGAACCTCGCCCGAGTCGGGAAAGTCCAAGCCCAACATGCAGCGCATGGTGGTCGTTTTGCCGGCCCCGTTACCGCCTAGAAAGCCGGTAATGGAACCGCTAGGCACAGAAAAGTTCACACCTTTTAGGACAAGTGTGGAACGGGGGATGAATCCCCTTTTATAGGATTTTTTCAGGTCCCTAACTTTTAAAACTTCCGTCATAGTGAGCTAACGCTAAAGTCGCCTTGAAGTCGTTTCTTCAATGCTATGACGAAAGCTTTAGCGGCGTCACTCTCGGTGATGCAGGGGATCGAATAATCGACGCAACTGCGACGGATACCGAAAGAGGCCTCAATGGAACGGCGGCCGGAGGTGGTATTAATAACGAAGGCGACCTGCCCCGACCGGATACGGTCCACGCAATGGGGACGGCCTTCATGAACCTTTTTAATCGGTTCACAGTCAATGCCCTGAGATTTTAAGAATCCCGCGGTGCCCTGGGTGGCCGAAAGGCGGTAACCCATTCCCTCGAGCTCCTGAATCAGGGGCAAGAGATCGTTTTTGTCTTTTTCACGCAACGAGAGGAAAATTTCGCCTTCTGAGGGCAATTGCAAGTCGCAGGCGATCACCGCTTTGAGCAGGGCTTCCGGGTAATCGTCGCCACGCCCCATGGTTTCACCGGTCGATTTCATCTCGGGACCCAAGATCGAATCGGAATCGGGAAATTTTTTGAAGGGGAATACGACTCCCTTCACGCTCACTTTCTTGGTCTTATGCCAGTCGTATTGCTCCGGCTTCACCTGATCGCGCTTCAAGCCAATAATGCCCTTCACACCCAGATCAACCAGCGGGATTCCCGTGGCTTTGGCGATAAATGGTACACTTCGGGAACTGCGCGGGTTGGCTTCTAACATGTAAACTTCGTCGTCCTTGACGGCGAGCTGCAAGTTGAGAAATCCCATTACATTTAGGCGGTCGGCCAGACGGCGGCTCAAATCTTCGATCCGCGCGCAGGCCTCTTCCTTCAGACGCTGCGGCGGTACCACGCCCATGCTGTCGCCACTATGAACACCAGCGGCCTCAATATGCTCGATAATCCCGCCGATCACCGACCAGTCTGAACCACGCACGATGTCGACATCGACTTCCAGCGCCTGTTCGAGAAACTGATCCATCAAACAAGGTGCCTCAACAGTGATGGCGGCGCCATGGCGGTCAAAATAGGCCTTAAGCTCGTCCTCAGATTCGACAATCTCCATACGGCGACCACCCAGGACGTAGCTCGGACGGCAAATTACTGGGAAGTCGATTTGAGCTGAAATTTTAAGCGCCTGCTCGAGGTTGGCCGCCATTCCCGAACGTGGAATCTTGAAATTCAGCTCCGTGCAGATCTTGGCAAAGAGCCCACGATCTTCGGCCAAATCAATGCTTTCGATAGTGGAACCGAGCAGGTTCTGACCCGCCTTGACCAGGCGATGCGCCAGATTGATCGGCGTCTGACCGCCGAGCTGAGCCACGAATCCCTTCGGCTGGATAAAGTTCAGAATTTCGAGCACATTCTCAAATACCAGCGGCTCAAAAAACAGCGCGTCGGAGGTGTCGTAATCGGTCGACACCGTTTCGGGATTCGAATTGATCATCGCCACCTTGAAACCGTTGCGCTGGAACTCGCGAACGCTGCGGACGCAGCTGTAGTCGAATTCCACGCCCTGACCGATGCGGTTGGGGCCGCTCCCCAGTAAGGCGATCATGGGTTTGGCGAAGGGAATTTTCTCTTGGATGCTATGATAGGTGGAATAAAAATACGGTGTTTCCGATTTGAATTCACCAGCACACGTGTCGACGCGGAGATAAGCGGGCAGGATCTTGTTGCGCCAGCGCAGCTGACGGATTTCATCGGCTGTGGATTTAAAGCCGCCGATCGTTCGTGCTTGGGCGATCGCGGTATCTGAGAATCCCCGCTTCTTCGCTTCCCGGAGCCGAAGGTCGCTCAATTCGCCGGTCGCAAGATCTCTTTCGGTTTTAACCAGCTCTTCCACCTGTTCGAGAAACCAGGGATGAATCTGCGTTTTCGCCACCACGTCGGCGACCGAAAGGCCGTCACGGAAAGCCTGGAACACATGATAGACCCGCTTGCTATTGGGAAACGTAAGCAATGAATCGTCTAGTGCCACGGCCGGAGCGCCGATTTCATTCTTTTCGAGGGAAACGAGGGCCTTATTGAAAGATTCCTTAAAGGTGCGTCCGATCCCCATCACCTCGCCCACCGACCGCATTTGCGTCGAGAGCTGGTCCTTGGTTCCCGGGAATTTTTCAAAAGCGAAGCGCGGAATTTTGGTGACCACGTAGTCGAGCGCGGGTTCATAGCAGCACGGGGTGGTGCCAGTGATATCGTTGCGCAGCTCTTCGAGCTCGTAGCCGACCGCGAGCAAAGCCGCGATTTTGGCGATGGGAAAGCCGGTGGCCTTGCTGGCTAGGGCGCTCGAACGCGAAACGCGCGGGTTCATCTCGATTACAACGCGCATGCCATCGGCGGGATTGACCGCGAACTGGATATTGGCGCCGCCGGTTTGCACGCCGACCGCCTCGATAATTTCACGGGCCTCATCGCGCATGGCCTGATAGGCGGCGTCCGACAAAGTTTGTTGCGGGGCCACGGTGATGCTGTCACCGGTATGCACGCCACAGGGATCAAAATTCTCAATGGAACAGATCACAACGAAGGTGCCGGCTTTATCGCGCATCACTTCGAGCTCGAACTCCTGCCAGCCGAGAATGCTCTCCTCCACGAGAACCTCCGAAGTCGGACTCTCGTGTAACCCCTGGGCGATTTTGGTTTTGTACTCTTCCATAGAATAGGCCACGCCGCCGCCGCCGCCACCGAGCGTGTAGTTCGGGCGCAGAATCAGTGGGAAGCCGATCTCTTCCGCCACCGCCAGGCCCTGCTCGAAGGTGCGCACCATATGGCTCTTCGGATATTTGGCGCCAACCGTATCAAGGATCGAACGGAACTTCTCGCGGTCTTCAGCGGCGCGAATCACGTCGGGCGTGGCGCCGAGAAGTTCAATATTCAAACGCTTGAGTATCCCAGCCTTATCAAGATCGAGAGCGAGATTGAGAGCCGTTTGGCCGCCCAGAGTCGGGATTACGGCGTCCGGCCGTTCTTTCTCGAGAATCTTTTCGACATAGGCCACTTTCAGCGGCTCGATGTACACGCGACTCGCGATTTCCGGATCGGTCATGATCGTGGCCGGGTTGGAGTTGATCAAAATGACTTCGAGGCCTTCCTTCATCAAGGCCTTGCAGGCCTGAGTTCCAGAATAGTCGAATTCACAAGCCTGGCCGATTACGATCGGCCCGCTTCCCAGGATCACTACTTTTTTTAAATTCGCTTTACGTGGCACTTCTTAAATTCTCAACTTGGATTCGTTCGAATAAATGTTGTGGATATCAAGATGCCGGTACTGTTCGTGTTTATGTTTCATTTTAAACAAACGGGAGATCAGTTCTTCGCGAGCGGTCGCTTGATCTTCTTCAGGCAACTTGTTCACGCGCTTGATTTCTTTTAAGACGAATTTGCTCACAACCGAAGGGTGGAAGCAGAACGAGTTCGAAAAGACAAAGCTGCCATCATGGGGAATAAGTCGAGCCTCGAAAAACTCGTCTTTGTTGAAGCCTTGCGTGACTCGCGATTGGCGGATCACGTATTTGAAACCCGTGAACAGGTCGCGGATATGCAAATCCTCGCCCTTCAGCTTTAAAAATTCAAAAAGGGAATGGCGTGAATTGCGCAGATTGAGGTAGGCGACCTTCTCTTCTTCGAGAATCGGATAACTGGGATCATCCAAAACCATTTCGACCGCCACGCGGCCGGCACCGTTCATCTTGCGGGTGAAAAGATACCAATCAGTAAATTGCGCCATCTTCAGCTCGAAATCCATGCTGTTCTCGTCGAAATTACCGGCCTTCTCAAAAAAGTCGTCCTTGGCCGCTTTCACCTCCGGCAAGAACTTGCCGCTGGTGAAATGCTGCATCAGCCGGTCGACAAAGGGCTCGTAATTCATTGCGTTTGCCTCACGAAGAAATCGAACAATCCAGCCGCGTCATGCGGACCGGGATGACTTTCAGGATGAAATTGCACGCTCAGAGCTTTCTTCGAGGGATCATAGATGCCCGCCACGGTGTGATCGTTGAGATTGACGTGAGTCACCTGCACGCTCTTCGGCAGGGAGTCCTGATCAACTGCGTACCCGTGGTTTTGGCTGGTCATGTAAATGCGATTCAACAGGCTGTCCTTGATCGGGTGATTGGAGCCCCGATGTCCGAACTTGAGCTTATAGGTTTTTCCGCCCATGGCACGTCCGAGGATCTGATGCCCCATGCAGATGCCAAAAATAAAACGCCACCCTAACAAATCCTTAACCGTCTCGGTTGCGACTTCTACATCAAGGGGATCGCCGGGTCCATTGCTCAGCATGATGCCGTCGGGATTGTAAGCGCGAATCTCCGCGGCGGTGGCGCGCGAAGGAAATATCCGCACTTCAGAAGCGCGGGCGACCAGTTCGCGCAACGTATTCTCTTTGCAACCGAAATCCAAAACAGCGATTTTGGGTCCGCGCGGATTTTTACCGGGACGGGTCTCCTCTTTTTTGCGCGAGACCATGTAGGCCCAGTCGCGCTCGATTTTTTTCTTGGCGGCGATCAGAGTTTTGGCCTTTTCCGCGGCCGCTCCCGGGCTGTCGGCCATGACCAATGCGCCCATCTGCGTGCCGCGGTCGCGAAGCAATAGGACCAGCTGACGAGTGTCGATATCGCAAAGAATCGGCACACCATGCTTATTGAGCTTGTTTTGCCAGGAGGTCTCGCGCTCGGACTGCTGCATCTCCACGCATACGAAACCTTCAATCCAGATCTTGGACGACTCCCACCACTCATCGTTTTCGCCGTAGTTGCCCTGCTGAGGAGCGGTCAAAACCAAAATCTGTCCGAAGTAGGACGGATCGGTCGCCATTTCTTCGTAGCCGCTATGGCTCGTATTGAAAACGACCTCTCCAGCCCGATCCATTCCCTCTTTGCCGCGCCAAAGCCCCGAGTAGGTTTCACCACTCTCTAAAACTAAAAAGCCTTGGCGATGTGTCACTGCTTTTGCACCTCGAGGCCGAGCATGATCGACATCAGCGCGGCCCGCACAAAGACTCCATTGGTCACTTGATCGAGAACCTTGCAGCGCGGGTCGTTGAGGACGAAGGCGGAGAACTCGACACCGCGAATAACGGGGCCGGGGTGCAAAAGAATTCCGTCGTTGCGGAAATTTTTAAGCTGATCGCCACCGACCCGATACCGTTCACGATACTCGGCTAGAGATTGACCGACACCTGTATCTTCGGAGCGGTGCCGCTCTTTTTGAACTCGCAGGCCCATAACGACTGTCGCCCACTCCACCGCTTCGTTTAATTGGTCGAAACTGCGTACACCCTTCCACGAGTCGGACTGGGGGCCCAACTCCGCCGGCGAACAATAGGCGATTTCCGCGCCCATTCTTTGCAACAGCATCAGGTTTGAGTTCGCCACACGGCTATGCTTCACATCGCCCACAATCAGGACTCTTTCGCCCTTCACCTGTCCGCGAAATTCGCAGATGGTGAAAGCGTCGAGCAAAGCTTGCGTGGGATGCTCGGCCGCACCGGTTCCGCCATTAATCACCGGGCAAGGTAGCTCGCGAATCACGGCATCGGCGTCTGGATTGGTGTTGTAGCGCACCACCATCAGGTCCGGCATCATGGCGGCCACGTTGCGGAAAGTGTCCTCCAACGTTTCGCCTTTGCTTAAACTGGAGACCTGCGGGTTATCGAGACTGAGCGTGCGAAAGCCAAGTCGCGAGGCCGCGACCTGAAAACTCATTCGCGTGCGGGTGCTGGGTTCTGAAAAAACCAACGCAACGACTTTTTGCTGGAGCCCGTCGCCGCGAACGAGATGGTCGATCCGTTTGCGCGACTGGAATTCTTTTTTAAAGAGCTCGGCCCGGGAAAAAATCTGTGCGATGTCTTTTTCCGTAAGTTGCTCGGAACTGAGGAAGGATTCACCTATTATTGACATCGGCAAAAATGTATACCTGGCCGCTTACGGGAGTCAATCGATGCTACGCAACATTCGCGGCCATCGGATGCGCGGCCATGAGCGCACGGCGCCGTCCTTCTCATACCAATCCAGAGAGAGCCACACGTACTTCACTCTGGCCTCCAGCTCGTCTAGGGAAACCGTTCCCCAGCCCCGGGAATCCTCGCCATCGGCTCTTTTGTCATTGAGAAGATAAACGTGGCGCGGCGGCACCACCATGGGATCGACCCTTTGCGACCCTTTGGAACTGGGCCAAATGACCCACCCACGGCCGCTAAAGCGCTCGACGGCGAGCTCTTCGCTTACCTTTTTTTGCACCCCAGCTTCGCCGTTCACGAACAGGATGCCGCCATTTAGCTCGACTCGGTCGCCCGGTACGGCCACCACTCTCTTAAGACAGGTTCGATCTTTTCCACCCGGACATCTCAATGCCACAATTTCGCCCCGCCTTGGCTCACCTACGTTCCATTTGGCGGCGACCAAAAAATCACCCGGCCAAACAGAAGGCAGCATGCTCGACCCCGACATCACATAGCTGGATACGAAAAATACGCGGACTAGCACGGCGACCAGCACAATGGTGGCTGCCGACTGCAGGGTGTAACGAATTAGAAAATCGATCTGCTTCTTGCCCGCGTCTGTCGCCGTCATTTATTTCAAAGCATGGCCGAAACGGCCCCACCTGAGCTGGATCGGGTTACAGAGAAACGGAAGGTAAGGAAGAGTTTCCTCGCAGCTCAACCACACAAACAGGGCCTTGCCGACCAGATGCTCCTTGGGCAGAGCCGCTGGTGATTGGCCCGGGCCCCAGCGCCGGCTGTCGTGAGAGCTATCCCGATTGTCGCCCATGCAGAAATAATGGCTGTCGGGAACAACGTACGGTTCCATGTAACGGCCGGGTCCGTCTTTTCTGAGAAGCATTCGATGTTTCACTCCCATCAAATCCTCTTCGTAAAAGGCATAATCCGAAAACTCACCGCTCGCGAGATCGCCCTCGGTCACCGCATAATAGGGCTCCTGGGTCTTAGGATCAGCGCTCACATTTGTGAGGGGATTGGTCGGAACTTTCTCGCCGTTCACGGTTAAAAAACCATCCAAGCTCATCTCAATCTTGTCGCCGGGCAAGCCCACAACTCTTTTTATCATAAACATGTCGTTTTCTACGCCCCGAAAAACGACAATGTCTCCGCGCTTGGGCTGATCTCGTTCCCACAACCAATATTTGGTGAACGGGAAACGCACGCCGAACGATGATTTGCTGATTAAGATGTGATCATGAATCAGCAATGTCGGAATCATGCTTCCACTGGGAATTACATAGGGCTCAAACAGCAGCCAGCGGAATGAGAGAATGGCGAGAACGGCCAGAAAAAATGAGCCGAAGCCTTCGCCTAATTTGGCTTTCTTATGAGGTACTTTAGCGGCCATATATCCTCAGTTTACGGAATGGAAGAAGCGACCCCAGCGCAAGCTCAGAGGATTGCACAAAAAGGTCACCACAGGCAACGTGCTTTCACAGCTCAACCAGACGACCGAAGCCCGGCCGATCAGGAGTTCACGCGGGACGAAACGGCTGTTTTCGCTCCAGGCGCGGGAATCTTCAGAATTGTCCCGATTGTCGCCCAGCACGAGGTATTGACCGTCGGGAATGGTAATGGGCCCGAAAGACGCCGGTTGCACGGCATCCTTACGCACGATGACCGAGTAGAGCTTACTTCCCAGATGCTCTTCCCAATGCACGTAAAGGGCGCGGCCGCCGATATCTTGGTCACCGGGAAAGTCGGCGTCGCGAAGCCATTGCCAATCCTCCCGTAGTTCTTGCGGAATGGTGCGCTCGGCCAGTTTCTCATTCACATAAAGATGACCATTTTCATAGAGAATGCGATCGCCGGGCAGACCGATAATCCGCTTAATAAAATATTTGCTGCGATCGCCGGGCAGAGTGAACACTACGACTTCTCCCCGAGCCGGATTGCGCCACTGCAGGAGCCATTTCTCGCTGAAAGGCACGCGCATACCATAAATGACTTTATTCACAAAAATATGATCGTTGACCAGCAGGGTCGGCAGCATGGAGGGCGAGGGAATGACATAGGCCTCAAACAAAGCCCAGCGCACGACCAGCGCCAAGCCAATCGCCACCACGAACGAGCCGGCTCCCTCGATCCAAAAGCGACGCGAAAAAATATCCACTATTCGTCCAACTTCAGCACAGCCAGAAACGCCTCTTGCGGCACCTCTACGGTGCCGATGGCCTTCATGCGCTTCTTGCCCTCTTTTTGCTTCTCGAGCAGTTTGCGCTTACGGGAAATATCGCCGCCATAACACTTCGCTGTAACATCTTTGCGAAGAGCGCCAAGCGTTTCGCGGGCCACGATTTTAGCTCCGATGGCGGCCTGAATCGCGACTTGATATTGCTGCCGCGGGATCAGCTCCTTGAGTTTCGCGCTTAAGGCGCGACCGCGGGTGATGGCCTTTGCCCGATGCACAATCACGCTGAGCGCGTCGACCGGTTCGGCGTTGATCAAGATGTCCATTTTAACCAGGTCACCCTCTTCAAATCCCATCAATTCGTATTCCATCGATGCGTAGCCTTTTGAGATCGACTTCAGCTTATCGTAAAAGTCGAGCACCATTTCATTGAGCGGCAGCTTGTACTCGATGATCACCTTTGTGTCGGTGATGTATTCCATTTTGATCTGCATACCGCGCCGATCTTCACATAGCTTAAGCAGGCCGCCGATATATTCGCTGGGTGTATGCAGGCTCAGTTTTACATAGGGTTCTTCGATTTTTAAAATCTCCGTGGCCTCGGGCAACTTAGAAGGATTTTCTAAATCGGTTACCGTGCCGTCAGTCTTGGTAACTTTATAAACCACGGTTGGGGCCGTGGTGATGAGGTTCAGATTAAATTCTCGCTCTAAGCGCTCTTGCACGATTTCCATATGGAGAAGACCCAGAAAGCCGCAGCGAAAGCCAAAGCCGAGAGCGTCGGATTTTTCCGGTTCAAAACTCAGGCTGGAGTCATTGAGCGTGAGCTTTTCGAGCGCATCTTTGAAGTCCGGAAAATCTGTGGCCTCAACGGGAAAAATCCCCGAAAAAACCATCGGCTTGATCTTTTGGAATCCGGGCAATGGTTCCGTAGCCGGTTTTTTGGCCGACGTGACGGTGTCCCCCACCTTTACGTCGCGGATATCTTTCATTCCACAGATGATAAAGCCGACCTCTCCGGCCTCGAGTCTGTCGAGATGAGTGGCGTAGGGGTTGAAAACCCCGAGCTTTAACACCTGGTAGTCCTTGTCGGTGGCCATGAACTTGATCATGTCGCCTACGCTGACGGCACCGTCCATCAAGCGAACCAGAGTGACCACGCCCTGATACGAATCGAACCACGAGTCAAAGATCAGCGCGCGTAGAGTCTTGCTGCGATCGGCTTGCGGCGGAGGCACTTTGGCCACCACGGCTTCGAGAATTTCTTCGATGCCTTTCATTTCTTTGGCGCTGGCTAGAATGGCTTCTGAGGCGTCGAGCCCGATGCCGTCCTCGATTTGTTTTTTTACGCCCTCCGGATCGGCGGCGGGCAGATCGATTTTGTTTAAAACGGGAATAATTTCGAGATCATTTTCCAGAGCCAGGTAAACATTGGCGAGAGTTTGCGCCTCCACGCCTTGCGAGGCGTCCACCACCAGAACGGCGCCCTCACAAGCGGCGAGACTGCGGCTGACCTCGTACGAAAAGTCCACATGCCCGGGAGTGTCGATCAAATTCAATTGGTAGGTCTTACCGTCTTTGGCCTTGTACATTAGACGCACGGTCTGCGCCTTGATGGTGATGCCGCGCTCGCGCTCCAGGTCCATATTGTCGAGGAACTGGGCCCGCTTCTCCCGATCACTTACGGTTTGCGTGAAGCTGAGTAAACAGTCAGCCAAGGTCGATTTGCCATGATCGATATGCGCGATGATCGAAAAGTTTCGTATAAGCTCGGGCAGCATTAGAACTCTTTAACAGGGGTCAAGAGCGCCTGCTGCTGCTCCGTAATATAGACGGTGGCGGCCTGTTTCTTCGACAAGTTACATCCTCTTCAGGGTATTGACGGCGTCGCGAACGGCGTCAACCTTGTCCGTATTCTCCCAAGTCAATTCGGGGAGCGAGCGGCCGAAGTGGCCATAGTTTGTGGTCTTTCTGTATTTCGGCTTCAGGAGGTCGAACTGCTCGACGATGGCCGCTGGTTTCAGATTCCAAACCTGTTTCACGGCGCGCGAGAGCACTTCCCCACCTACGGGGCTCGTGCCGTAATCCTGCACCATAATGCTGACGGGCTCAGCCACACCGATGGCGTAGGCAAGCTGCACAAGGCACTTTTCAGCCAAACCGGCCGCCACGATATTCTTAGCCACGTGTCGAGCCGCGTAGGCGGCCGAACGGTCGACCTTCGACGGATCTTTACCCGAGAATGCGCCACCGCCGTGGGCTCCATGGCCACCGTAAGTGTCGACGATAATCTTACGGCCGGTGAGGCCCGCGTCACCATGAGGACCCCCAATCACAAAGCGACCAGTCGGGTTGATATGGTATTTGGTTTTGCTATCGATCCACTGTTTCGGAATGGATTTTGGAATCAGTTCTTCAATAACGAAACTCTTGATTTTGGCTTGGTCGACATCGGCGGAGTGCTGCGTGCTAAGTACGATGGTGTCGATGCGGGCCACTTTGCCATCTTGATACTCAACCGTCACTTGACTCTTCGAGTCAGGACGCAGGAAGTCCACCGCCTTGGATTTTCGTATCGCGGCCAACTGGATCAGCAGTTTATGCGACATGCTAATGGACAGCGGCATCAACTCAGGAGTCTCGTTGCAGGCAAAGCCAAACATTAGGCCTTGATCGCCCGCACCCTGCTCTTTGTTGTCCACGCCCATTGCAATGTCCGGGCTCTGTTTACCGAGGGCCACCAGGACTGCGGCCGACTTGTAATCGAATCCCATCTCGCTGCTGTCATAGCCCACATCTTTAATAACATCGCGCACAACGGCCGAGTAATCGACCACGCCTTTCGAGGTGATTTCGCCCGCTAATGCCACAAAACCAGTCGAAACCATGGTTTCGCAGGCCACTCGCGAGCGCGGATCCTGCGCTAAAAAACCATCTAAGATCGCATCGCTGATTTGGTCAGCCAGCTTGTCGGGATGCCCTTCGGACACAGATTCGCTTGTAAACAGGTAATTAAGCATGGATGTACCCCTGATACCCCCGTTCGCGCATGGCGAGCGGACGGGTCTTATTTGTGAGAAATTCTCTCGGTTTTAAGCGGGTACGGGGGGCGCGTCAACTGACTTTGTGACTCTGGATTTTAGCCTTTTTCTTAGCGAGCTGCTTGGCCACTTTTGTCAGAGTCTGATCCACCCCGACAAAGAAGTTGTCGTCGGGTCCCGAGTGATGGGCATGAGCTTCAAGGTGATCGCCGCGGACCTGAAGGTCGACCCGTAGCTCGCCGCGTTCTTTGGTAAAGGTAAATTCTATGCGCAGGGGTTTAAGCTCGTACTTTTGCAGCAGGTGGACTTTTTCGGTGACGTAGTTGGTGAGTTCTTCGCTCTGTTCACAATGGCGGAATTTGAAATCGATGCGCATATGAGATTTATCGGTCGGACGGTTAAGGACTTTGATGGTGGGGTGGTGATTTTCTCAGAATGATTCTGGTTCAAGCGGGTTTGATTTGTGGGCGCGGCGCACGTTGAGACGTTTTTTGCGCGAGGAGCGCGTCAAAGACCGTGACGCAATGGAGCTACCGATACGGAAGTGCGGGCCTTGCGAGAGCGAGACAAAAATTATATCTGAGCCACCAGCCGGGCTAATTAATTACGAAATTTGGCGGCGCGCAATTAGACAAAATTTTTGACATGATTTCGCTCGTCGAAAAAGAGCCACATTAACATCTAAATTCTTTCGCACATCGGATCGAGAGGCGTCCGCAAATCGTCTGTTGCTGCGGCCCGTACGAGGCCTAAAGTCGGCGTCGTAAGCCTGCACGGATCAACATTTATAAAACAAAAATCGAAGAAAATCGATTTTCCAAACCCTGTGTTATATCGGTGCGAGGTATATGAAAGGAAAATCTATGCAAGCTAAATCCCTAAACACCGTCCCGACGGCCGCCAAGGCCAACCTCAATATGGAAGCCCGGCTTTTGGGTCGTCCCATATCCGACTTGCCGAGCACCGAACTGACCCAAAATTTTGGCCACCTTGTCGAGTCCGAAAGACGAATGACGGCGGCCATTATCCAGTACATTCATGAAATCGATTCGCGCCGGGTCTATCTAGAATTCGGATTTACCAGCTTGTTTGCATTCCTAACCAAACAATTCAAATACTCGCCGGCGGCGGCCCAAAGGCGAATCGATGCGGCACGGCTCTTGTCGTCGACGCCCGAGATCGCCGCCAATTTGGAAAACGGAAGCTTAAATTTGTCGCAGGTCTCGCTATTCGCGCAGGCGGTTCGAGATCGGGTGGAACTGAATTGCAAAAATCCTGAACAAGGTACCGTCACTCTCGATCACGCGCGAAG
>JALHOQ010000039.1 GCA_022842925.1 Bdellovibrionales bacterium | reverse complement strand
GCCACCAACAGCGTGGTTGACGTGCAAACTCTACGCGCCACCAGCTCCGGCGCCATGGCCGACGGCTTCGGCGGTGTTCTCAATCTCGCAAACGGCACCACAAACGTCGCAACTTTGAATTGGCGCAGAGCGGGCGCGGATAACTCGGGCGCTTTAGATTTATGGACCAAAGCGGCCGGCAACTGGAATGTCGGCCTTAGCATTGCGCCGACTGGTCAAGTGAGCATCAGTTCACAAACCCCCACAGCCGGCGCCGCCTTCAGCGTGGAAGGGACCGGTTCGGCCTACTCCAGCATCCTCATTCCCCGCGACACCACAGTTAACCGTCCCACTGGCGTGAACGGCATGATCCGCTACAACACGAACCTCGCGGCATTCGAAGTTTATGCCAACGGTCAGTGGGATACCATGGCCACAGGATCTGGCGCATCAGGCGACTTTATGGCCGACGGTTCTGTGCCCATGACCGGTCAGTTCCTTTCGACTGTGGGCACAGCGGCCGCTCCGGGATTGGCCTTTAGTGGAGATACCAACACAGGAATTTACAGCCCAGGAGCAGATCGAATCGCGTTGTCGACTGCCGGCTCGGCTCGTCTCACTGTCGACCCATCCGGCAACGTCGGCATCGGCACGACGACGCCATTCACGGCGCTTGACGTGCGTGTCGCGAGCGCTAATGGGGACGTTTTAACTGTTCACAACCAGGATTTTAATGGCTATTCAAGTATTTCTGCCAACACCTGGGACGGCTTCCAATTTTTTGGCGCTGGATATGCTAATAATGGTGTTAGCCTTTCACACATCGCCGGCAAAAGTTTCATATGGCGCGTGACCGATTTCGTCATATCGGACAACACCAAAAACGCTCTTATAATCAAAGGGGGTTCGGATGCCATTGGTGTTGGCACCGATTCTCCGACCGCCATTCTGGATGTTTATGGCACAGGAAATTTAAGCGCCATCGTACTTCCCCGTGAAACCACTGCCAACCGTCCGACCGGCGTCAACGGCATGATTCGTTACAACACCAATCTCGCGGCGTTTGAAGTCTATGCGAATGGCCAGTGGGCGACGATGGCCACAGGCAGCGGTGCCGGTGATAACCTCGGTGACCACACTGCGACGCAAGCTATTCTCTCCACCATTGGTACAGCTGGCACTCCCGGAATGTCGTTTGTCGGCGACGTGGACACAGGAATGTGGAGTTCTGGTGCGAATCGGCTGGCACTTTCAACCGGCGGTACCGGACGAGTCTTCGTGGACCATTTGGGTAATCTAGGAATAGGTATAAACAGTCCAATCGCAAATCTAGAAGTTCAAGCTGGTTCAACGTCCTTCGGTGATGGAATTGCTGTAGCTCCCAATGGTTCAGGATATGGAGGTTACTTTTGGCGAGATACCGCCGGCACAACCACTAACTCATGGGCTTTCACACGATGGCCTGACAACAGTTTGAACCTTGGGCGCCAAGGGTTAACTGGAATGGTTGGTACTCCAAGCGGCAGCACAATTCTTACCGTTGCGCCGTTCGGGCATGTCTTATTCGGCGATCGGGTCGGCATAACCACGGGCTCACCTCAGGCGGCACTGGATGTTTTTGGAACCGGCAACGCTTCCGCGATTCTCGTTCCGCGCGACACTACGGCCGGTCGGCCCACTGGCATCAACGGCATGATCCGCTACAACACCAACCTCGCCGCGTTTGAAGTTTACGCCAATGGCCAGTGGGCAACGATGGCGACAGGTTCCGGAGGCGGCTCGCAATGGAACAATGGAGCGGCAAGTTCGATCAACTACACTGCTGGATCTGTCGGTATAGGTGTCACCACTCAGCTAACTGCACTTCATGTTCGCCAGGATGTAGGCGCCGATGGCGGTCTCACAGTCGAAAACTATGACACCGGTGGGGCGGCCACAGTTAACCTTCGAACCCGCAACGACAATGCGGCGTGGGCATCCTTTGGTGTTGGTGGCTCCCTCTCTGGGTACGGCGGTGGGGTGCTGGCCGACCGAACATACGTCTATTCTGGCCCGGCCCTTCTTGGGATAAATCTTTATTCTGAAGGCGCGGCCAATCCGATCCTCTTGTCCACGGATTCCACCGAACGGCTGAGAGTCACTGGCAGCGGCCTAGTTGGAGTTGGAACCTCCAATCCAAACGCATTTGCCATTTTAGATGTAAACGGCACGGGCGGTTTCAGCCAAATGCTCATTCCTCGAGGAACCACAGCCGAGCGTGCGGCGACCGCCACGAACGGCATGATCCGCTACAACACGAACCTCGCCGCATTCGAAGTCTATGCGGGCGGCCAATGGGCGACGATGGCTACGGGATCTGGCTCGGGAGACAATCTTGGAGATCACACCGCCACTCAACAAATTCTCTCAATCGTTGGCACCGCCAACGCGCCCGGGATCGCATTTGTTGGCGACACGGACACCGGAATGTGGAGCTCAGGCGCCAACCGTCTCGCGTTCTCGACCGGTGGCACAGGCCGTGTACATATTGATAATTTAGGTTACGTCGGTATAGGAGTGTCAGAACCCGGATACGAATTGGAAGTAAATGGTAGCATTGGTGCGGGGAGGATTGTCTTCAATAACCAGAATACAATCTCCATCGGATGGAACACCATGCATCTGAAGACGCTAGGTGGTGGCGTTGTAATAACGGCTGCAGAAAACATCAATTACACGGGAGCTGATGTTGGAAGTACTTACTCGCTTGGCTTCAGTAGCGACAGCACTAGCAAGATGTATGCAATTGGACTTGATGGTTCCGGACTGCCAACGATTAAGTCGGCGGTCAGTGATGGCATCACGGCGGTTGCTCACCGATTTGATACTCAATCAGCATTTTCAACGGCGGGCGCAAAACTTATGTCAGTTCGAAACAATGGCGTCGAAAAAGCCTACGTTGATCTCAATGGTGGCGCGTCGTTCCTGAGCAATGTCGGCATTGGGACGATTTTACCCAATGCGATTCTCGATGTGAATGGATCTGGATCTGCCAGCTCGATGCTTGTACCTCGGGACTCGACCGCCGCTCGCCCCTCGGGCGTTAACGGTATGATCCGCTACAATACCAACCTCGCGAAATTTGAAGTCTACGAAGCAGGCCAGTGGGCGACCATGGCGACCGGCGCTGGAGCCTCTTCGCAGTGGACGACCGTCGCTGGCAATGAGATTCACTACTCGACCGCTAACGTGGGTATCGGCACTAACAACCCCGAACTCGCTCTGGATGTACGCGTAAGCAACGCTGGCGGAGACGTAATGCAGATTCAGAACAACAGTGCCTCCGGATACTCAAGCTACGTCGCGCGTGGATCAGACAATAACTGGCGATTTGGCATGGGATACGCGAACGGGTCGGTTGCCGAGTCGCATCTCCAAAACCGCGCCTTTATATGGAAACATGCTGCCGTAGACATGGTAATCGCCGATTCAAATGGCGGGGTGGCACTCACAGTGGGATCAAATCGCGCCATTGCCATTGGAACGGCCGGCCCTGCGGGCGGTATCCTCGATGTCAACGGCACCGGCAACCTCAGCGCCATGATCGTTCCGCGCGCGACCACGGCCGACCGACCCATCACCGCCGTCAACGGCATGATCCGCTACAATACGAACCTCGCCGCATTTGAAGTTTACGCCAATAACCAGTGGGCGACGATGGCCACGGGCAGCGGCGCGGCCGACAATCTTGGCGATCACACGGCAACTCAGCAAATCCTTTCCACCATCGGGACCGCGAACGCCCCCGGCGTCGCCTTTGTCGGTGACCTCGATACCGGTCTGTGGAGCTCGGGCCTCAATCGCATGGCCCTATCCACTGGTGGCACTGGCCGTATATACATCGATGATTTGGGCAACATCGGCATCGGCACCAACGACCCGGTACGAAAGTTTATGATTCGAGATACAAATACTCAAACAGGCGCATTTTACTACGCCACCTCCGACATTCAGGTGGATGTCGCTCCGAGCGCGGCCACTTCGGCATTTGCCTATTACGCGGGTTTCAATCGGCTTTCGACCTCATCCGACAATCTAGGCACAGCCGATCTCTATGGCATGAACAACGACGTGCATATTAGCACCGGCACCGGGACGATCGGCGCCACGTACGGCACGATGAGCAATGTCTCCAATTTCGCCGGCAGGACAGTGAACAATGCCACCGGTGTTTGGTCGACTGTAACAAGCGATGATGCGTCGTCAACGATTGGCACTGCCTCGGGCATCTACGCCGGAATCCAAAATACCTCGGGCACCATCACAAACGCCCGCGGAGTTCATATCGGATCCGTGCAAGGCACCAACAGATGGTCGCTCTATGCAGAAGATGTTTATGCACCTTCCTACTTCGCGGCCAGCGTTGGTATCGGAACAAACTTGCCCGCCGCCGCCCTCGACATCAACGGCACCGGCAATCTCAGCGCTATGATCGTTCCGCGCGCGACCACGGCCGAGCGCCCGGTCACCGCCGCCAACGGCATGATCCGTTACAACACGAACACTTCGAAGTTCGAAGTCTACGCCAACAACACATGGGCTGATGTGGCCACGGGTAGCGGCGGCGCAACTCCCGCCGGTGCCGATACGAACATTCAATTCAATGACGGCGGCACAATGGCCGGTTCAAGCAGCCTGCTGTGGAACAAGGTCAGCTCGCTCTTCCGCGTAGATGGTGACATCTCATTAGTTAAGAACGGTGGACCGATTCTGATCGTGGGCAATAGCTCGACCACGATTAACAATGACGGCGCTCTTGGTACTATCCAAACCTATTCGGCCGATGCGGCGATTACCCCCACGATGATTCAGTTCAGAGCGGGTGAGAACCACGCAAGCGGCACCAACGGCGGAACATACACGGTTTTCAATTCTGTCAACACCGGCTCTGTCACAGCCACGGAACGTATGCGCATCAATGCCAACGGAAACGTCGGAATCGGCACCGACAATCCGGATTACCGATTGGATGTTCGCGGTACGCTAAACGTGCGTAGGGACGAAACTGACTTTCTTGCCCGCTTTGTAAACGGGGATCAGGGTAATACGGTCGGTGGAATCTCGCATACCGATTCGGGCGGCGGAGGAACTGACGAATTCGCAGTTTGGGCCGGGGATGCGAATGGCCCTCTGGTTCTGAATGCTGGTGGATCCGGTCATGTGTCCCTGCAGGTGAACTGGACCGAACGCATGCGCGTGCAGAGCAATGGCAATGTGGGAATTGGGACAACCTCAGCCCTAGGCCGACTCCATATCGCCGGAACTGCGGGCGGCGTTTCAACGGGAGTTGTATTCGGAGATGGCGATACGGGAATTCATGAAAACACCGACGACAACATCGCGCTCGGTCTCGACGGCGCGGATCGCTGGTTCTTCACTGCGAACAGCGTATGGACAACCACGGGATCAGGTCCCGGTCTATTCGGCAGCAGCAACGCGATCCTTCGCCCCCGATACATCGAAGATACCGGTATCGGTCGAATCGGGACACATAAACTCTCCATCGTAACCAGCGGAGTCAACAGGGTCATGGTGGATTACAACGGTGGCGTAGGGATCGGAACGACAACTTGGACCGACGGCGCGATTCTAGACGTCAACGGTAGTGGGACTAGCTTTTCATCGATGATCGTCCCTAGAGACTCCATCGCCAACCGCCCGACCTCTGCCGTGAACGGCATGCTCCGCTACAACACCAACACCTCAAAATTTGAAGTGTACGTGGCCGGCCAATGGGCCGACATGGCCACCGGATCTGGCGGCGGCGGGCCCGGTGGATCCGACACTCAGATTCAGTTTAACAATGGCGGCGTACTCGCCGGTGCTACCGGCCTGACCTGGGACAATTCCAACGCCCGATTGCATATCAGTTCGTCTGGTGGAGCCGCGGATTTGAATCTCTCCTATGTTAACTCGTTAATCGCGGGGGCCGAACAGGCGAACGACGCCAACGCCGGCAGCTTGACGTTAATGGCCGCGAGCGCGCGCAGCTTCGGCTCGAACGATAAAAATGGTGGTACCTTGATCTTAAGTGGTGGTAATTCAACCGGTTCCGGCTCGTCGGCAATTGAATTCCATACAACGACTCCCGGCGGAGCCGGCGCCACTGTGAGAACGCCCACGCCTAAGATGATCATTACAGGTTCTGGCAACGTCGGCATCGGCACCACAACAGCCAATTACCCCGTTGACGTTTGGGCGAACCATACTGACCCAAATAATGCTCTGTTAAACCTGACCAACTCCTACGCGGCCAGCGACTGGACGCCGATCTTCGGAGGCCACGTGCCCAACGCGACAGCCGGCGCAAAAGTTCAGATGTTCTTTGGTAGAAATGCAGATTTGGGCAACCGGGCCGAGCTCACATACTTCTACGACGGCTATTCGGATTTAGATAACCGTCTTTCGATTGGTATTTATGACCAGCCGGAACTGGTAAATATGACCTATCGCGGAAACGTCGGCATCGGGAACGGTGCTAACGTTCCAAACGCAAATGCCGTATTGGACGTGGGCGGCACGGGCGCCCTCAGCTCCATGATCGTCCCGCGTGGTACGACAGCCGAGCGCGCGCCTTCAGCGGTGAACGGCATGATCCGCTACAACACCAACCTCGCCAAGTTTGAGGTTTTTGAAGCCGGTGCATGGACCAACATGATCGGCGGGGGCGCCGCCGACGATCTCGGCGATCACACGGCCACCCAACAGATTCTCTCGACTGTGGGCACGGCTGGCGCACCGGGCGTCGCCTTTGTTGGCGATACGGATACCGGATTATGGAGCTCGGGCGCCAATCGCATGGTCTTTTCGACCGGCGGTACGGGCCGTATTCATGTGGATGCCGCTGGAAACGTAGGGATTGGGACTAACGATCCTAATAACCGTCTCCATATTTTGAGTGGAGCTGACTCTTATCCGGCCAAATTTGCCTGCGCTTCGGGATGGTGTCAGACTATGATTGAATCTCCAAGCCCGACCCTCGTCACGTTAAACATGGGTGTGAACAGCTCGGGCAACTTCGCGCACTTTGGACCATCTACCAATAGCGATTTTAATATTCAAACCAATGGCTCAACCCGCATGACCGTCTTGGCCGGAGGCAACGTCGGCATCGGCACGACAACGCCTCGCGGAACCTTGGATGTTCAAGGCACCGCCGCCGTTATGAGCTCAATCGAGGGCGTTTCGGCTTACGTGAATATCGGCGCGGGATATACGATCCCCGACGCGAGCGTAAATATTCGCCGAATCACGCTCGACAACAGCTCCACGCTGACCCTGCCCGCTTTTGCAACCGGCCAGCATGTTTACAACCTCACGATCTTCCTTCAGCAAGACGGCTCAGGCAGCCGAACGGTGACTTGGAACGGCGGCGGCAGCACAATCAAATGGGATGCGGGAACGGCACCGGTCATCTCGCCGAATCCGAACAGGATTACAATCATTCAACTTATGAAACCTTATGATGAAGCCGTCTGGTACGGATCGATGGTATGGCGCGAAGATTAATTGGCCGACGAGGTTTTTTAGTTCAGTTGAGCAAGATCCTAGGAATAGGCTCACTCGCGTCGGCCCTGTTCCCGCGTAAAGCAGCGGCGTGGATTGGCTTTCGCGCTCGACGTCCGCTGCCACATCGGGTTGTCGCCGTGGCCGACACCTCCATCACCGGGGAACGGCGGCGGCGACTTCGCCAGATGGCGTGACATGGACGGCCCGAACTCTTCCTTCCAGCTCCACTTGGTGGAGCATCTGCTGGGGCGCCGGCCCCCGCCTCTTTTGCGCCGTCGCCGGAGGACTCACCAGCACCACGGCCGCCATATCACCAGACGGCATCACCTGGACCGCTCGCACGCTCCCGATCGGCGCCGACTGGGTCAGTGTGTGCTGGAACGGCAAAAACTTTGTTGCGATTTGCAACGGCGGCACGGCCGTCGCCATTTCTGCCGACGGCATCAATTGGACAGCTACAACCACCCCGACCTCAGAATCGTGGAACGGCATCTGCTCCACCGCGCCCATGTTCTAAAATGGAACAACGGCCGCTTAGAACTTCAACGATCTTCTAGGGCAATACCCTCACAATCCGAACCGACAGTTCAAAATCCAGCGAGGTTTTCCCGTCTTTCACGACATTCAGAACCGAGGTTCGCGAATTCCGACCAATAACTTTCCACAGCAATTTTTTTGAAACCGGTGTTTAACTTGGCGCCGCCAGCGGACTGAACAGTTTGTGGGAGAATCCTGCGTTTTACGGCACCCAAACCTAGGTCCAGTTATTGCGATAGAGGTCCTGTGAAAGTGAAGGTGGGCGTTTATGAAAACGTTTATCAGAAAATCGATGAAGGGCCTGATTATAACTAGCGCAGTCTGGGCGACGGCGTGTTCGGAAGTGTCATTTGCTCCCGATCCTAACTTCGAAGCTCCATTGGATCTGCCACCGGGAACGATGCTGGAGACATTCGGATTCAGCGATCAAGACACCCGCGCGAAAGTCGATATATTATTTGTGATCGACAACTCGGGCTCCATGTTGGAGGAGCAGGCTAAGCTTGGCCCCGCCCTCTCCAGCTTTATTGGCTCGATCGCGAAGATCGACTGGCAAATCGGAATTACAACATCCGACACGTCCAATGGACCACACGGAATCAAAGGCTCCCTGGTGCCGATGAAAGGTACGTCCACAAAAATTCTGACTAAGAACGTAGCCAATTACGCCAGCGTTTTTCAGAACACCGTATATCGGGATGAAGTGGTCGGCTGCCAAGATCCGAACTGCCCTTCGGCGGACGAACGTCCTCTTGAAGCGGTATCCCTGGCCATCGGCAAGCGAGCGTCTGATAACGCCGGCTTCTTTAGAAACGGCGCCGATCTCGCGGTTGTTGTACTCACCGATGAAGACGAACAGAGCACGGGCGCGGGGACATCGGGCCAAATGTTAGTCAGTGCCGCAAAGGCCGCCTTTGGCGACAGCAAAACATTCACCGGCTTTGGCATCTTGATTAAGCCAGGCGACACGGCTTGCTACAATTCCCAACGCGGAACCAACGGCGCCGGCTCTTACGGCAGTTTCGCCTCCGCTTTCTCCATACTGACTGGCGGACTAACTGGAAGTATCTGTGATACCGACTACGGTCCGACTCTCACAAGTATCGGAACCCGAGTGCGCGAAATGGTGCGTACCATCACCCTAAAGATGATGCCGAACCCGGATACAATTCAACTCCGCATTCGCCCCTTCGATCCCAATCTCCAGTGGACGATTGAAGGTCAGGTGATCACGTTCAAGACTCCGCCACGAGCCGGCACCAAGATCGACGTGATGTACCTCCCGTTCTAGGCCTCGACAGACCGAAATACCCTATCAACCCTATGTAACCAAAGGCGTGCACTAGGAAGTGCCGCCTTTTTTATTTAGTCCTTCACCGCGACTTCGGAGCGAAACACGCGCGAACTGCTCAACCACACGCTCACGAGAATCACCACCATGCCGATGATCGTCGCGGGCGGCAGATGCTCATTGAACAGTGCCACCCCATAGATGGTCGCCAGTAGGACGCCCGCATAGTTGACCGACGCCACGGCACTCGCCTTCTCGCGCGAATAGCCGCGAGTTAAAAACAGCTGAGCGATTTGCACCAAAACACCGAGCACCACGATCCAAAACCAATCCCACCCCTGAGGCCAGATCCAGCGCGAAAAGGCCACTGGCGCCGAGATCACCGTGGCGATAAGGGGAAAGTAGAACATCACGACCCACTCATGATCGGAGTCTTTCAGCGTGCGCACTGAATTGTAAGCCAACGCCGATGAGAGCGCGCCCAAAACGCCCATGGTCGCAGCAAAAGCCGTTACGCGATCATCAAATCCCTGAATGATCCAAACGCCGACAAAGCCAATCAAGGAACAGAGCCAGTGCCGACCCGAAACCGTCTCGCCAAAAAACAAACCCGCCAGGATCACCGTAAACACCGGTGACAGGTATTGAATCGTAACCGCCGAGGCGAGCGGCATATGCTGAATGGAGTAAAAGAAGAAACTTAACGCTAGTGTGCCAACCACCCCACGGATGATCAGCCACTTTTTATTTACACCCCAAACATGGAGCTTGAGGTGTTTTAGATAACCATAGGTAATGAATAGACAAACAAACCCGCGCCAGAACACGAGCTGTTCGAACGGCAAATGGCTGAGATGCTTCACCAGCAAATTGACGAACGAAAAGCAGGCTACCGACGCCAGGATATACCGGGCGCCGCTGCTCAATTACTTCTTGCCGTATTTTTTGCGGAACTTTTCGGCGCGGCCTTCGGCGTCGATCAGACGCTGCTTGCCGGTGTAGAACGGGTGACTGGCGCTCGAGATATCCACCTTTACGAGGGGATATTCTTTGCCGTCTTGCCACTTGATCGTTTCTTTGGCCTTGATGGTCGACTTAGTCAGCATTTCGAAGTCGCATGAGACGTCTTTGAATACGACGGGTCTAAATTCAGGGTGAAGTTCTTTTTTCATTTTCAATTCTCCGGAAGAAGGAAGGGTGTAACATTTGACACGGGTTCACGCAAATGAAAAATTATTATGTCTTTACGATAACTTAGAGCCTACTGGCCCTTCATAAACAGGTGGAATGAGGGGTTTTGCGTCGCCTTTTCTTTCACTTCCACGTTGAAAAGGGCGATGGCCTCGGTCTTTTTGCCCGGATCGACGTTGAAAACCACCAGGTCCGAGTTCTCCACAATCTGGTGCAATCCTCGGCCGGCGCCGCCCTTGCCTTCGCGAGCGTTGATCTCGGCGGCCGTGCCCGAGTAGTTGGCTTCGAGATACTTGAGAATGGTGTTGGGTCTTAAACTGCCGAAGGGATCCTGTACAGAAATTCCAATCAGCATTCCGTCGGTGGCGAAGCGGACCATGCCCTGCTCCTCCGGCTTTAACGAAAACTCCACCGTGCGCGGCAGGTGGTTGTAGATAGAAAGTCCATCCTTGTCGATGGGGGCGTCGTAGATCGCATTCATCAGCATTTCTTCGAGCACGTTGCCGATGCGATCGCGATTGGCCCGACGTACGCCAAGCTTTTCGAAGTGGCTGAGTACGGAGGCAACCACATCCTGGCGTTGTCTGCTGGAGACCACGGGCAGCGTCTGTACATCCACGCCGAAGTTTAAATATTTTTCGAGACCAAAAAAGTCGCGGGTCAGAATTTTAGTCACTGTGGTCGCGATGTTTTTAACTGTGAACGTGCGGTCGGAGTCGTCGCGCGAGACCACGTGCGGGGTGGTTTTAAGGGCCTTCAGCGCCGGCAGATAGGTCATGACCTGATCGGATGTCATAAGCACAAGACCGACTTTGGGATTTTTGCTGCTGGCAAAATTGGCGAGTTCGAGGTTCGGCGCATCGAAGACGATGAGATCGTAGTCGGCGTTTTCAATCTTGGCCCGCCCCTCTTCGATGGTGGTGGCCATGTCGAGAACCACGCCCGTTCCGCCGAGTGCCATCTTGGCGATCAACTGTTGCTTTCGGTTGGTGTCGGCGAGAAGAACTTTTTTGCTCTGCACGGCCTGTTCAAACGAGTACTTTTCGGCCAGCGGGCCGACTAAAGTTTGGACTTCGAACACGGCCTTACGCAATTGGTTGGCGGAGGTGTCTTCGGGATGGTTTCTGCGAAATTCGTCGAGATAGGTTTTCAATGGCTTCAAATGCACATTCTGCATTTCGGAGAGTTTCTCGAACACCACGCGCTTGGTGTTGATCATGTCTTCCATTTTGTTTTTGCTGGCGGCGAGTTCCGCATTCTGGTTCTCGAGTTTCTGCGTGCGCTCTTCAACCTTGCGCTCGAGGTTTTGGTTGATCTCCTGCAGCTCCTGTTGGGCCGCCGTCAGGTTGATGGTCAGTTCCTCGAAGCGTTTGGCCTTTTGATTGGTGGCGTGGAGTTTTTCGGCGAGAACCGTGGCGTAAATCCGGTAGAGGGTGGAAAGATAGAGGTCGCGTTCAGGTCCTTCCATTTGCAAGAAAACTTTCGAATCGATTCGGGCCACCGTGGCCGGAGTTTCCGAAAGGATTGTCGCCGACGACGGATTCTTCGTAATTAAACTCATTTCACCGACAATCGTGCCCTTGTCTTGCAGCACCGACACGCGCCCACTATCGACGTACACGCCCACATGACCCTGCACTAAAAAGTAGAGATGCTCATTGAGCTGACCCTGCTGCAGAATTTGCGTATTGGCCGGCAGGTCGATGATTTCGGCGGCCGTCACCAAATGCTCGATCATGGATTCTGGAAGTGCCTCCAGAATCGCAAAGCTTTTAAAGAGCTCGCGAATCTCAACGGTCGTCCAGGGTGTGGCTTTCGGTGCGGCACTCATACCAGTTCTTTTCGACGTATCCTATATTGCAATGAATGAGGACTAGACCGGATTTGGGCCTTAGTCGGGCGGAAGGCATTCATTTTCTGCCCGAAAAATGAGAAGATGAAGCATGCGTCGAATTCTGCTCTGTCTCATTTTGATATGGACCTCGCATGCGCTGGCTCAAGCCAAACAAGGTGGACGCTCACCTTCGCAAGAGGACTATCGCTTCTCGCCACCGCCGCCGCCACCGCTCGATCCGCCAGAGTATGACGAACTGGAAGACGAAGAGTTCGACGACGGCTTTCGGCCGCCACCACCACCCGCGATCGCGCCCGTGCCGGGGATGAATCAACCTCCTCCACCGCCTCCCCCACCGGCAAACACACCTCCGCCCGATTTCCGTTCAAACAATTCCTATTTGAACTCAAGCCCCGGCAAGTTCCGCTTTCAAGTCGTAGATGGCGAGTTTTACGAAAAAGGAAAAAAGCGCGGCCGCGGCAAACGCCTCGTCGGCCAATCCGGCGGAAACTAGCGTTCATCGGTCGAGACAACCATCCTGACATACACCCCATCCAGGCTAGCGACCGTCGGCACAGTGCGCGTGTGGATATTTCAGTTTTCCACATGCGCACTGTGCCGACGGTCGCTAGCCTGGATGGGGTAGGTACTGGAGTCTATTTCGAAGAAGTTTTTCGTAAACGGACCGGTTTGCCGGTCCGTTATTATTTAGTTCCCTTTTGCAATCATCTTGTCGCGGGAGGCACCGCTCATAGACGATGAGCCGCTACCGCCTGAGGCGCCAGAGCCCGTGCTTGATCCGCCGCTCGGGCCGCCGGCGTGGCTGGGCGAAGTTTTTGGAGCTTCGCCGGCCAGGTATTCTTCTTGACTGAAATCATCGACTTGAATCGCATCCCAGCGAGCGCGCTCGGCCTCAGCCACAAGCTGATGCTCCTGCGCGGTGATCACACCGGCTTTCAAGGCGTCTTCAAGCAAAGTCTTCGACTTCTTTTTCAGAGTCTTCGCTTTGACCGCGTCGCGAATCTTTTTGTCGACCGCTTCGGCCTGGCGGATCACCTTCACTGCGGCTTCAAGACGCGCGATGGCTTCGCCCGCTTTAGTCGGCATGTAAATGCCCTTGCTCAAACGATCGCGCTGACCTTCGTAGCGCATCATGCCCGTCGCCACCCGCTGTGTGAGGCGGTCGGTGGGCGCGAGTCCCACAAAATTCAAGCGAGACCACCAGCGTAAGGGACCCTTAAAGAACCAATAGAGTACGGGCACGTCCATATTGCCAAAAATGCCATCGAAGGCGTCTTGGATTTTTTGGAACGCGATCGCCATCGACAAATCGAGAAGCATCTTGTCCTCTTTTTGCCGCCCCTCTTCTTCAAAGCGTTTGATCACGGCAGTGGCGATAAACATCCATGAGAGAATATCGGCAAAGCGCCCGGTCAGCTTCTCTTTTACTTTAAGCTTGCCACCGAGCATGCCCATCGACAGATCGGCCAGAATAGCGAAGGTTGCCGAAATCCAATTCAGTTTCTGAACGTAACGGCGAGCGGGGCCACCGACGGGTGACCACACAAAGTAGGCGCGCGTCGTGCTTAATACTACGGCGCGAACGAGATTGCGCACGACATGGCCGATATGCCCCCAGAAGGCGGCATCGAATGCCTTCACATCACCCTTCTCGACCGCGTTCACTTCTTTAAAGGCGTAGGGATGAGCGCGCAGTGCACCCTGACCAAAGATCATCAGCGTGCGCGTCAGAATATTGGCGCCCTCAACTGTAATTCCAATCGGAGTGCCGATGTAAGTGACCGCCAGCTGATTACGGGGACCCATTGATATCCCGGCTCCGCCCATCACATCCATGGCATCGTTCATGGCTTGACGTCCCAGTTCCGTCGCATTGAACTTCGCAATTGCCGTTACCACCGGAGGAGCAATCCCCTGATCGAGCGCGCTTAAGACATAGCGGCGCATGGCTTCGACAATGTAAGACGCACCCGCGATGCGGGCCATGGGCTCTTCAACCCCTTCAAACTTTCCGATGGGAGTGCCGAACTGTTTTCGAATCAAAGCGTGATTGCCTACAATGCGGGCACATAACTTAGTGCTGCCGCCGGCCTGACCGGGCAACGAAATTCCCCGTCCCGCGCCTAAGCTTTCCATCAGCATCTGCCAACCGCGACCGGCGCCACCCAGTCCGCCGATAATGGCGTCTTCAGCGTTGATTACGACGTTGTGTCCTTCGGTCGGACAATTGTGAAACGGCACACCCAGCGGATCGTGACGGCGGCCGATCACCACACCTTCGAGGTGAGCGGGAACCAGCGCGCAGGTGATGCCAATATCCTCACCCTTACCCAGCAAATTCTCGGGATCGCGCAGACGAAAGGCAATACCCAGAATCGTGCTAATTGCGGCGAGCGTAATCCAGCGCTTACGCCAATTGAGTCGGATATAAATCTTGCCGTCCTCGCCCTTAAACAGCACGCCTTCGGACACGATCGAGCCCGCATCGCTGCCCGCGTTCGGCTCCGTTAAACCGAAGCAAGGAATCTCATCGCCATTGGCCAGCTTCGGCAGCAGGCGCTTCTTCTGCGCGTCGGTGCCGTAGTGATTGAGAAGTTCGGCGGGCCCGAGGGAGTTGGGCACCATCACGTAAATACAGGCGGCGATGGAGCGTGAGGAAATTTTTTGAATGACCGCGCTATGAGCCGAGTGCGAGAAGCCTTTGCCCCCGTACTCCTTCGGAATAATCATACCGAGGAATCCCTTACGGCGAATAAATTCCCAAGCCTCGGGCGGCATGATTTTGGTGCGGTACATTTTGTAGTCGTCGAGCATGGCGCAAAGCTGCTCGACTTCGTTGTCAAGGAAGCTTTGCTCATCGGGGGAAAGCTCATGATAGGGCTCGGCCAACATTTTTTTGAAATCGGGGTGCCCCGAGAAAAGCTCGGCTTCCATCCACACCACTCCGGCCTCGAGCGCCACCCGCTCGGTCTCCGAAATCTTGGGGATCAAGCGCAAGGCCTGCATGGTCTTCATGATCAGCGAGGAAACCAGTGCCGTTCGAAGCGGCGGGATCAGAAAAATCAGGGAAACGGCCAGCACCGCGACCGCCGTCCACAAGGGAGCGGCAAATCCCGCCAGCGCAACCAGAGTGAGCCCCACCCAAACAATAAAGGGCAGACCGAAATAGCCCGTCAGTAAAAGTGCCGCCGCGGTTCCCACAACAGCCCATATGAAAACGCCGTCGGCTAAAAAGAAACCGCTGATTTGGGACCACAGCTCAAGCAAGGAATCCACGAAAACCTCCAATAAATACAGATACCCAAATTTACGCCCGTTTAAACATCGATTCAATCTCGGCTAGCCTTTTGTTCGGGTGCATCACATAATGGATTTCGAGCAGGGAGGGACGTCTTTTGAATCGCATATCGGGGCTCCTGTTTGGTTTTGCGGCAGTCGTGTTAGGGTTGAGTTTAGAAGCGCAAGCGCAGCGCAAACTGACTTTTATCAGCAAATTGGACAAGTTTGATTTGAACCTGAGCGGAAGTCGCGGTGACGTAAACGGCCAACCGGCCAATTTATCCACCTTGAAAGATCTTCTGCCACTCCTCTCCAAGCCTCTTGGGGAAACCTGCCCGGCGTTCAAAAGACCGCCCGAAATCACGGTAAAAGAAGGCGACAAAGCGCGCACGGTTTACGTCGAGGAAGGTGTGATTTCCGACGGCAAAGGCTGCACGTTGGTCGCCGGTGAAGGGCTATATTACTTTCCCGTGCATAAGGATTTCTTAATCGGGCCGAAGAAGGACTCGATCCTACTGCGCTCCCCGGTCAAAATCTTTATCCAGGGCAAGAAGGTCTTGGAAATGCGCAAAGTGGGCGACAGCTGGGTCAGCGACACACCGGACCTGCTGGTGAATTGGGATTTTATCAGCGACCTCGAGCATTCGCTTGAGGATTTTTCTGTGCGCCTGCGGGTCCAGGCCGGCATTGGCAAAGATAAGCCAAAAATGATTATCGATAATGGTGGCCAACAGCTCGAGTTCACTAAAGTGACCAACGTCATGTGGGCCCTGAAAAAGCCCGGACAGGGCTGGTTGACCGCATCGGACGAGTGGAGCCGTTGGGGCGATTTTGAGCTGAGTAAACTGGAAGACCGCTTTGCAGAAGAAATCCGCGCCGTCTTGGCGGCCAAAGAGGTCGAACAAAAAAAGTCGCTTCTGGCCAAGTTTGAGTCGGCCTGGACGCGAAATCTGCGTGACATGTATATCAAACTCGCGGTCAACGAGAACGAGGATGAAAGCATCCGTTTTAACGCGCTCAAACGCTTAAAAAGCAAACCCTCGCTCGAAGTGGCCGGCGCCATGGTGCGGATCCTTGAAGGCTCGACCCATGACGATATTCGGAACGAGGCGGGCGTGATTTTAAAACTGAACTTTCCCAAGGGCCCCAAGTTTAAATCCGGCGATACACCCGAAGATCGGCAAAAGGCTCTCGATTTCTGGAGAAACTGGTGGCAGCAAAAAAGCAAAGGACCCTAATCTGGTCCTGGGCACTTTACGATTGGGCCAACTCGGCATTCGCCACCACGGTGATGGCCGCCTTTTTTCCGCTTTTCTTTAAAAAGTATTGGGCGGCCGACCTCTCGGCCATCGAGAGCACGGCCATGCTGGCCTACGCCAACTCACTCGCCAGCATTTTTTTAGCCATCACCTCACCCATGTTCGGCGCCATTGCGGACGAAGGCGCCTACCGCAAAAAAGCCCTGTTCTTTTTTACGCTCATGGGGGCGCTGGCGAGTGCGGCGTTAACTTTTGTGGCCAAGGGCGATTGGCTAATCGCCGCCTGGGTCTACTCGTTGGGCGTGATTGGATTTACCTCGGCACTCACCTTCTACGACGCGCTCCTCGTGCAAATTGTAAAGCCAAAAGATCTGGATCGCGTCTCCGGCTTTGGTTACGCGCTCGGATATTTGGGCGGCGGACTCCTTCTCGCGATCAATGTGTGGATGTTTAAGACCTCGGGTGAAGAGGGGGCGCTCAACGCGTTTCTCACCGTCGGAATGTGGTGGCTGATCTTCTCACTGCCCCTGTTCTGGTTCGTGCCGGAGTTGAAGAGCGGGCGTAAGGTCGCTTTAAGGGCGGCGTCGGTTCGCGGTTTTAAATCCTTGTGGAAGCATTTAAAAGAATTGCGCAAAGAAAAAACGCTTCTCTATTTTCTCCTCGGGTACTTTTTTTACATCGACGGCGTGAACACCATCGTGAAAATGGCCGTGGATTATGGCCTCGCGATCGGACTTGAAGCGGACGGACTGATCAAGGCCATCCTGCTCGTGCAGTTTATCGGTTTTCCGGCTGCCATTGGTTTTGGTCTGCTTGGCGAAAAGTTCAGCCCGATTAAAATGATCTGGCTATGTTTAGTGATCTATCTGGGCGTCACCGTTTACGCCTATTTTCTCGAGACTTCGCTGCAGTTTTATATTCTGGCGGCTGTGATCGGTATCGTTCAAGGCGGCATTCAGGCGCTGAGCCGCAGCCTGTATGCCCGTCTGGTCCCGCCCGGGCAGTCAGCCCAGTACTTCGGCTTTTTTAATATGGTTGGCAAATTTTCTTCGATCCTCGGTCCGCTTCTGGTCGGCCTGACCGGCGCCATGGCCGGCAGCTCCCGCGCGGGTATTCTTGTGCTCTCGGTATTCTTTATTGTGGGCGGATTTTTTCTAACTCAAAGTCAGAGGGCTCAATGAACAATTGGCTGTCGTTTTTATGTAGACCGTTGTGCTTTTTTTTCGTGGCTCTGTTTGGCCTGCAGGCCCACGCCATCGACCCGCGCTGGAAGTATCGCGTGCTCCTCAGTCCACACTTCGAGCTGATCTATCGCGAAGATCAAAAGCCCCTGGCCAAGCGCTACATTCTCGCGGCCGAACAGGCCCATGAGCTGCTGATGCCCCTGTTCCGCGAGGGCCCGCGCCGGACCATTGTCGTTCTGCAAGACGACACCGACAACAGCAACGGTCTCGCCAATTTTATTCCGTATGCCCATATCGTCATCTACCCCGTGCTCCCGGGCCAGGGCGACTCCACCGATGAGTATGGCGATTGGGCCCTTGAGGTGATGATCCACGAGTACGCTCATATCTTGAACATGTACCCCGCCCATGGCGTCATCGCGCCGTTTAAATATTTGTTCGGCTCGGTCATTCGCCCCAATGCAATCCTGCCGCGCTGGTGGCTTGAAGGTTTGGCCGTGAATTTGGAAACCCGGCTCACCGATTTTGGGCGCTTACGTTCGTCGCAGACGCAAGCTCTAGCGCGTGCCTTTGTGCTCGGCGATCGACTAAAAAACGAAGATGTCGCCACCATTAACGAAGTCGACAGCCGCACCTATCCGTTCGGTAGCCGTCCTTATCTTTACGGCGGCTGGTGGTGGGACGAAGCCCATCGCCGCAAGGGCGACGAAGTGATTCACACCTGGAACCAAAATTTCTCGCGCCGAATTCCCTTTCTCCTCAACGGCCCCGTGCGCGAACAATTGGGAATGTCGGTGTCCGAAGTCCTGAACCAAGCGAAGAAAAACGTAGGCCAGTTGGCGCAGAACCAGCTCGAGACCATCAAAAAAGGCCAGGCGACCGGCGGCACCGAAGTCATCAGTGGCAAGGGCTTCCTCGGAAAATTCTCGGTCAGCCCGAGCGGCAAACGTCTGATCTACTGGCAAGGCCTGGTCGATCAGGGCGTCTGGGCCTACGCCCGCACGCGGGAGACAAGCGGTCAGCCATTTCAAGATCGGCCGCAAGAAACCTTGTTCCGCACGCTTGGCACGAACCGCTTCTCGTGGATCGGAGATGATGTCGTTGTTTTTGACCAGAACGACCAAGCCGCGCCGTACACCACGTATCGCGATCTCTTCCGCTACGACTTCAATAACAAGAAGACCGAGCGACTCACCCGGGGTGCGCGGGCCGAAGCGCCTAGCGTATCGCCCAGTGGCCAGCTGGTCGCCTATGTGCAAAACGACGGCGGCCGAAACCGCATCAACGTTCTCGATTTAAACAGCAAGCAGTCTCGCACTTTGGTGAACGGAAACTTCAGCCAACGCCTAGCGAGCCCAGAATTTTTAAGCGACAACGAACTCTTGTTCAGCGCCCGGGTCAAGAACGGCGAAGAAAAAATCTACCGCTACGATATGGCCACGCAAAAGAGCGCCGTGTGGAACGGCACTCTAAAGTCGGCCCAAGACATCCGCCGAACCCCTAAGGGCATTCTCGTTTCCGACTCAGGGTCGGGCGTGCGCAATATTTTTCATGTCACCGCTGACAAGGCTCAGGCCCTAACCAACACGCTCACACTGGCGCAAACTCCGGACTATGATCCGCAAACCAACTCCCTGCTCTTCGGCGAATTCACACCCGACGGCCCACGATTGAAGTCCTTGGCCTGGCAACCGCGCGAAAACCCGCCCACCATTCCGCGCCCCAGCTTCGAACCGCCCCTCGCGCCGGAAACATCGAAAGTCAAAATCGAAGAGCGCGGATTTTATCCCATCACGTACTTGCGCCCACGCTACTGGATTCCTTTTATTTACCCGACCGAAGACGGACTGCTTATCCAGGGTACAACCGCGATGAGCGATCCAATTGACCGCAATCGCTATAGCTTGTTCGGTTCCTACGACACCGTAACCAAAGAGCCCAGCTATGGGATCGGCTACATGAATCGCTCGAACCCGATCGGTCTCACTCTCGATTACGGCAAATACGTGACCTACCTCGGAGCCAGCGGCCGCATCATTGAATCGCAAGACGCCGGTCTCGGCTTCTTTGGCAATCTTGGCACCCGCTACACCAGCTGGAATCTGAACGGTTCGTTTAGCGAAACCGAAGGGACCACTCGGTCCTATAAGCGCGTGGGCCCCGAGCTCGGGGTCCAATATTCGGGGCTCAATTCGCCTTATCATGGCCAGGTCCGCTGGCACCTCGAAGCGCACCACCGCCAGTACCTGAAACAGGACGGCTACCTGGCCTACGGCCGCAGCTATGCCCATATCGCCATGGTGGCCAATATCGGCAGCCACAAGCTGGGGTTGCAGACCCGTGGCGCGGTGAGTCCTGACATGCCGATCAACTCCCTATTGGATCTGGGCGACCGAAGCGTGGGGGGCAACTATATAGTCAACTTAGCCAACTCCCAGTTCCTGCTCCGCGGTTACCCGTCGGGCACCTTTGTCGGCCGCAGGATCTTTAACGGCAATCTGGAATACGTTTTACCGGCCTCCGAAATCGGCCGGGGTTTTGGCACATTTCCCCTGTTTTTACGCAATCTTGAGCTAGCCGCGTTCTTTGACGCCATGGCCGTGGACGGGGCCGCTTACGATGTCCCCCGCCGGGGCTATGTCTTTAGCAAAATGGGCGAATTTTATTCGGGAACCGGGGCCGAGCTGCGCTTAAATACCACCATGGCCTATCATCTGCCGCTGTCTATTATTGTGGGGCTTTATTATGGCCTGAACGAGGATGCAGGCGGCGGCTTTACCACCTTCTTAGGGATGGGGTTGGGGAGCTTGAGCCCGATCCATTCAAAAACGCCTTGATGTTGCCTAAAGCCATTGCTATGACCTCAACTTCTTTAAGAAATTGAGGTTATCGCAAAATGTCTAAGGCCCGAGTTGGTAAAGCTGCACGATATAAGATTCAACGCCGTTTAGGAACGGAACTGCCCGGATTGGGCAAGCCCGGTGCGCTTGAGCGCCGCCCGTATCCTCCCGGTGAAAATGGCAACAAACGCCGCAAATATTCCGACTACGCTCTTCGTTTGGAAGAGAAACAAAAAATTCGCGTGCACTATTGTTTGCGCGAAGAACAACTCCGCCGTTTTATCCGCAATTCAAAAAGAGGTTCAGCCCATAACTGGGTCAATAAATTGATGGGCCTTTTGGAATGCCGTTTGGATAACCTGGTGTTCCGTCTTGGTTTCGCTCCGTCGATCCGTTCCGCCCGCCAGCTGGTGAGCCACGGTCATGTCACCGTCGACGGCAAGTGCGTCACGGTCGGCTCGTTTGTTTGCATTCAGGGCGCCAAAGTTGGATTGACCGAAAAAGGTCGCGCCAACCAAATCGTGTTGCAGGCCATGAAAGCTCCCCGTCTCGAAGTTCCGGATTTTCTCCGCAAAGACTCCGAGGCCGGCAATGAAATTGGCGTGGTTCAAGCCGTGCCCGGCACTGAACACGTTCCGTTCCAGTTCGACGCCAGCTTATTCACTGAATACTACGCTGCTCGTAAAGCTTAAGGATTGAATTCACTCGGCTCGGGCTGAGTTGATTCCATCATGCATAAAAAGGCTCCGGAAACGGGGCCTTTTGTGTATTGTAAGTAGACTCGGCCCGCGAGCTGGGCCGTAAACTTTAGGAGGGAAAATGCTTTATCTCATCTTCGTTGCTCTCACCGCCGCCTTCGCCGCTGAGGCCCCGCCCCAGGTCAAAAACCTTTCTGGTTGCTTTGCCGTGAGCTACCGCTTTGTCGAAGATGGTACCCACGACAAGGAGATCACAGGCACGTTCGAGGAAATCCTGTTTGAAGCGCGACCCGACGGAACGTTCTTCCTTCAGCACTATGGCATTATGGGACAAGAGAAGAATAAGCACTTCGGCGAGATCTGGAAGCCGCTAACCGATGGACATTGGCAGCAGACCATCCTCAGCCCGAGCGGTTCTTTTCGCTACTCCTGTGTTTCGCCTTTCGACTTCAACCAATTCCGCTGCGTGGTTGCCAACGCGCCCAAACCGAATCGCGACCGCGATCGCGAAGACTACGAAACTCTCGACCGCGATATGATTTTGCAAATCACGCCCAGGGGCTGGACGCAGTCCGAAATCAATATCAAGCGCGATCATAACGGCAAGGCCGTCAGCAACGAACTCGGTTGGATCGAGTACCGTCGAGTCGACGCCCGGAACTGTCAGCCGTAGTGAATTAACGATAGCCCGGCGTCTCGGAATGGTAGAAGAAGTACGCCAGGCCCACAAAAACGCCAAAGTTGAATTCGTTCTTGAACAAGGGGCTGGCACGATTGGCGGCACGGTCATGAAACATGAGACTGAATCCAGTCGAGAATAAAAAGTCGCGGGTCTCAAAACTCATCCCATTGGTGAACCAAGATCCCAGGTAGCCGGCGACCGCGTTGTATTCGGGACGGCCGACCCGGGCCGAACCGGCGTCGACCGAGTAGAAGTAATCGCCATATTCGCGGGTCGCGAACTCGGACGACAATTTATGAAAGACCGAGATTTCGGGTCGCCAGAGTTTTTTGTGCTCAAAGCTCATTCCCGGTGCGAACACGAACCCGCGGCCTCGCACCTTTTTAAGATCCGTTGTGAGCGCCGCTCGCGTCGCCAAAAAAACTCGCCAGTACTGCCCCCGCGTGTCCAAAAGACGAATATAACCGCGCGGGCCCATCTCCAAAAGCCACTCTAGGTCCGGCATTCCTTCTCGTGCCCGATTGTCGCCCGATTTGATCGGAAAATTTCCCGACCCACTAAAGTCAATTCCGAAGCGCGGTTTGTTGACCACTCGGGCCCGCGCGCCGTCCTCTCGGTCGGAACGCAAAATCTGTCCGTGAAAATACAGAACGGGAAATGGCACGTAGTGAATTCGTCCCTGCTCGGCCGCTGGGTAATCGGGCGAGTAGCCACCCCCAAAACCGACTCCCAGTTCGAGGAGGTGTTTGGGCGGCTCCGGCGGCAATTCGGCCGAATCGTCGGCGCGCACGCCAATGGATAGCCATACTGTGGCTATAAGAACAAGATGTCGCATCGGACTTTAATTTTGTGCTGATTTGAGCGCGAAGGGCAACGCCGATTAAAGGCTTTCTAAAACTTCGATCTTAATCTGCCGCTTTTTTAACGCTTCGCTGATGATGAGCTGCGCCGCTTGAGCGTAAACGGCAAAGAAGTCGTCGTTAAACTTGGAAATTTCAAAGTCGATGCCTGTCGCATCAAAACTCGTGCTGAGGGTGAGCTGTTTGGCGTCGGCCGATACTTCCACATGCACCTCGCGATTCAAGCCGCCAAAACTGGTGTTAAATATTCGGGGTGTGGTCATATTCTGCAGTTGCGACACTCGTGCTTGCACGGGTATGGGCAAGGTGCAGGAATAGTTCATGGTTTGAGCGCGCCTCACTAAGGCGGCTCCGCAAGTATCGAAGTCGCCCTTCGTCAGCGAAATCGTTTTCATCTTTAAGTCATTTTTGATTGTGGAGG